>NZ_CP011005.1:3000000-3300000 GCF_000950575.1 Psychromicrobium lacuslunae | reverse complement strand
AGCATCTCATCAATGAACTCCGCAGATGACCGCTCTGAACCGATTCCATCCGAATCGTAGTTCCTCTGGCCCCAATACGGCGGCGACGTGATCATCATGTCAACTGACTCATCCGGGAAGCTGGCTAGGACTTGCAGAGAATCACCGTGGATGTAGCCAACTCGTTCATTCCCAGAACGCACAGCTTCGAAGTCGCAGAGCCAACGAGACTCGGGGGTGTCGGATAGGGGTGCCGCCTGTCCAGATTCGAGGAGGTCTGTCATGCATACAATCCTAAACGGCGACTCCGACACGGCGTCCCGGGGCGCACCGCTCGTTCGACGTTCGTCGATGGTCGATGGTCGATGGTCGATGGTCGATGGTCATCGTTATCAGAGAAGCAATCATTCCTAAAGCTACGCCCACGACTCTGGTGAGAGGACCAACAATGGCAAGTTCCAGACAAAACGCGCATGAAATGACTTTGCCTGATCAACCGGTGGCCTTTAGTATCCTGGCCTCAGGTATTCGTTGTTGCACCCTGGGTTCACCAATTGAAATGCTCACCGCGACTGGCACAGAAGGCCCCGCGGTGGGCTTCGATCTTCAAACCAAAGCGGAGCCGGAAGCTAACGAACAGGCGAGGAAAGAACAACGCCGACCGTCACCGAGCTCGGTGCTTCTCAGCTTCGCCGGATACAAACAAGCCCGAGCCCAACCTTCATCTGAACCGGGTTCGGAAAAGAACTATGCCCTCTGACCATCAACAGAGGTCAGAGGGCCAGCGGAGGATGGGGGATTTGAACCCCCGAGGGCGTTAACCCAACACGCGTTCCAGGCGTGCGCCATAGGCCGCTAGGCGAATCCTCCTTTTGCAGCTGCCACGCACCACCCGCAAGGGGCCGGGCGCAGAAGAGCAGACTCCAGAATACCCGAAAGCACAGCTTGCCAAGAAATCCAGCTCATCAGGAAGGATTTTCAGCCCTCAGCGAGCATCAAAGACCCAGAAACGACGCAAGCAATTGCCTTCCGTCCCGGCAGCAGCACCAGCATTGCGAGCAACTTCTACCTCGGCATCAGCCATTCCGCCGTCCGCTAAGCCCCAGACACCAAGCCAGCTGGCAAAAGCCCGACAAATTTTCGGCTAAACTTATTGGCAGCCCCTCGTGCGGCGTCATCCTGCGAACTCCCCCAGGACCGGAAGGTAGCAAGGGTAAGTAGGCTCTGGCGGGTGCACGAGGGGTCCTAAGTTTCTAGGAGCCGCAGATGCCAGCTGGCCGTTTCGCGCCGAGCCCCTCCGGGGAACTGCACCTGGGGAATCTCCGCACCGCCGTGCTCGCTTGGCTTTTTGCCCGGCACACCGACCGCCGCTTCCTGCTTCGGATCGAAGATCTCGACCGGGTACGCGCCGGCTCTGAGGCCGAACAAATCCGTGACCTCGAGGCGATCGGACTCGACTGGGATGAGGCCCCGGTCCGGCAAAGTGAGCGTTCCGAACTCTATTCAGCCGCCATTCAAAAGCTCCGGCAAGCCGATTTGCTCTTCGAATGTTTCTGCACCCGCCGCGATATTGCCGAAGCTGCCTCCGCCCCGCATGCCGTCCCTGGCCACTATCCGGGAACTTGCCTCAACCTCTCCGAGGCCAAACGGGCGAGCCTGCGTCGCGAGCGGCCCGCCGCGCTCCGGCTTCGTGCCGACGTCGAGAACTTCACTGTCCTCGACGGCCTGCACGGTGAATACCGCGGCGAGGTGGACGACTTCGTGATCGTCCGCAATGACGGTGTTGCCGCTTATAACCTCGCGGTGGTGATTGATGACGCTGGCCAAGGAATCGATCAGGTGGTGCGGGGCGATGACTTGCTCAGCTCGGCCCCACGTCAAGCATATTTAGCGAGCCTGCTCGGCTATCAGGTACCGGAGTATCTGCACGTTCCGCTGGCGCTCAACCCGGAGGGCAAACGACTTGCGAAGCGTGACGGCGCGGTGACGCTGCGCCAACTCGGTGTCGAAGCCACTCGCCAGCTGGTTTTCGATTCGCTCAGGCTACCGGCCTCACTGGACCAAGCACTCCAGGTTTTCGATCCGAGGACGCTGCCTCGCGAACCCTGGATTGTGCGAGGATGAAACTGTCGGGCTCAAGCACTAAGGTTTCTTAGGTGACCACTGCTCTTTATCGCCGCTACCGCCCCGACACGTTCGCGGACGTGATCGGCCAAGAGCACGTCACCGAACCGCTGATGACGGCACTGCGCAAAAACCGTGTCAACCACGCATACTTGTTCTCCGGCCCGCGTGGGTGCGGCAAAACCACCTCCGCCCGCATTCTGGCGCGCTGCCTGAATTGTGCGCAGGGCCCCACTGACACTCCCTGTGGCAGTTGCGATAGCTGCATTGAACTGGCCCGTGGCGGCTCCGGCAGCCTCGATGTGATCGAAATTGATGCCGCCAGCCACGGCGGTGTGGACGATGCTCGCGATCTGCGTGAGCGCGCCACCTTCGCCCCAGTGCGCGACCGCTACAAAATCTTCATCATTGATGAGGCACACATGGTGACCAGCGCGGGCTTTAATGCGCTACTGAAAATCGTTGAAGAGCCGCCGGAACACATTAAATTCATCTTCGCCACCACCGAGCCGGACAAGGTGATTGGCACCATCCGCTCACGTACCCATCACTACCCTTTCCGCTTAGTCCCTCCGGAACCGTTGATGGCCTACCTGAACCAGCTCTGCGAGCAGGAGCACGTATCAGTGGCTCCCGGTGTCCTTTCGCTCGTGGTGCGGGCCGGCGGCGGCTCGGTGCGCGATTCGCTCTCGGTGCTGGACCAGCTAATGGCCGGCGCAGGCGAGCAAGGTCTTGACTACGAGTTAGCCGTTTCACTGCTCGGCTATACGCATGCCTCGTTGCTCGACGACGTGGTCGATGCCTTGGCCGCGGCCGACGCCGGGACAGTCTTCCGGGCAGTGGATAGAGTGATTCAGACCGGCCTCGACCCGCGCCGCTTCGTTGAAG
Organism: Psychromicrobium lacuslunae; assembly: GCF_000950575.1. Classification (NCBI taxonomy): domain Bacteria; kingdom Bacillati; phylum Actinomycetota; class Actinomycetes; order Micrococcales; family Micrococcaceae; genus Psychromicrobium; species Psychromicrobium lacuslunae. The sequence continues at coordinate 3,297,009 of NZ_CP011005.1, read as the reverse complement.
ATCTGTTGGAACGATTCCGCGACCTGATCATCGTGCAGGCGATGCCGGAAAGCGCTCAGATCATCCTGCGCGGCATGCCAGAAGATCAGATCGCCCGAATGCAGACGCAATCCACCCAGCTGGGTCGAGCAGAGCTCTCCAGGGCGGCGGACGTCACCAACAACGCACTGACCGAAATGACCGGCGCCACCTCACCCCGGCTGCATCTCGAATTGCTCTGCGCCAGGCTGCTGCTGCCCGGCGCGGACCAGAGCGAACGCGGCATCACCGCGCGGGTTGACCGGATCGAACGCCGTCTCAGTTACGCCGCGCCAGCCGCCAATACTGCCGCAGCGCGGGAGCCATCGCAGGCTGCACCGAGCCAGCCGACAGCGGTTACCGCCCCGGTGAGCGGTTCCGTCGATGGTGCTCCCTCGCGGCCAGCCGATGTCCGTTCACAAACCAGGCCAGAGCCACAAACCAGACCCGAGCCCCAGAGCAAGCAAGAGACACCGAGCAGACACGAGTCCCAAGACAGCGATTCTCGCTCCAATCCGACTGAAGCGCCGGGGCAGGTAATGGACCCTGCCCCGGAACCCCGGGAAGACACCGGGCACACGTCCTCAGCGGCTGAGCCAACGACGGGCCAAGCGCCTGTGGATCCTCCCCGTTCCGCACTCGACGACTGGGGACTCCCGGTGATCTCCTCACGCCCGCGGGAGGAGCCCGCGACTAGCCGCGAGGCAAGTGCGCCAGCGGCCGTCGCCGAAAGCCAGCCGACCGTTCAGCCCGCCACTCCCCCCTCGAACAGCACCCCGTCGAACAGCACACCGACTAACGCCGCGAACGCCACCTCGGCGGCGGCTGGCATCGACATGCTGCGCCGGGCTTGGCCTGATGTGCTTGATCAGCTGACCAAGATCAAGCGCTCCAGTTGGGCCCTGATCGCACCCAACGCCACACCGCAGAGCTTCGACGGCCAAACCTTGGTGCTCAATTTCAGCACTGATGGATTAGCCGGCGCCTTCAGCCGGGGAGAACATGCGGAGAATCTCCGGGCCGCTATTAAAACCACCCTCGGTGTGGATTGTCGGGTTGAAGCCGGCAGCGGTGCGCCCACCGGAAGCAGCGAGCCGAGGGGCGCTGCGCCAAACCCAAAAGACCTGACTGAACCCGCGGCCGCCGCCGCGGGTGGCCATGCCGTGCCGGAAGATCCGCGCCAACAGGTCTGGCAACGCCCAACGCAACAAACTGCTGCGCAACCAACTACTACGCGGCCCAATCCCGGCCCCGACGCATCGCCACGTCCCGAACCGGCGCCCCAGGCCGAGCCTGGCTCGCCTAGCTTGCCGACCCGCGCAGCCAGCCCGACGCCAGTTGTTGAACCAGGCTGGGGCGATCTGAACGAAGCCCCGGAGTGGATCAGCGGGGGCGAGGAACCAACCACTGAAGCCGAGCCGCCGGAGGATATCTCGCAGGCCGCTGTTGCCTCGGCTCCGCCAGTCATCATTGAATCAGTCGCGACGCAGCCAGTGACAAGCACCGAGCACCCGGAGGTTCAAACCGCGGCCGCTTCGCAGCGCGACAATGACGCGACAGGCTCCTCAGCCACCAGCACCGAGCAGGAAGCTGGCACCAGCCTTTATCAGCGGCTGAGCCGACAGGCCAAGCTGAGCCAACGCGAGGAAGCCCCCGAACCCGAGGAAACTAAGCCCTACATTGAGGACATTCCGAGCGCCGATGATGAGACGATTGAGGAATCAGGTTTAGTTGGTCAGGCAGCGGTGGAAAGAATTCTCGGTGGCCGTTTAGTTGAAGAGCGCCGCACGACGTCGCGAGGGGAGTAAGCCGTGTACGAAGGAGCGGTTCAAGAACTGATCGACGAGTTAGGTCGGTTGCCGGGCATTGGTCCTAAATCTGCGCAACGCCTAGCATTCCATATTCTGGAAGCCGACCCAGACGATATGAAGCGATTGGTAACCTCGATCGTCACGGTCAAGGAACGTGTGAAATTCTGCGAAATTTGTGGCAACGTCTCGGAGGCGGAGACTTGCAGCATCTGCCGCGATCCGCGCCGTGACCCCACGGTGATCTGCGTGGTGGAAGAATCAAAAGACGTCATTGCCGTTGAGCGGACCCGCAGCTTCCGCGGCCGCTACCACGTGCTGGGCGGCGCGATTAATCCGATTGCCGGTATCGGCCCCGATCAGCTACGCATCCGAGAGTTGCTGAACCGGCTGAGCGACAGCCAGATCGAAGAAATCATTATCGCCACCGACCCGAATCTGGAAGGCGAAGCCACCGCGACTTATCTGGCGCGGATGCTGAAGACTATTGGCATCACCGTAACCCGACTGGCCTCTGGCCTACCGGTCGGCGGCGATCTTGAGTACGCCGACGAGATCACCTTGGGCCGGGCCTTCGAAGGGCGCCGGAACGCACTGAACTAAAATATTGAACGGCGGTGCACACAGCACACCGGGCGAGACTTGGGGGAAAGATGACTGATAGCTGGGAAGCCAAGATCGATGACTTCTGGGCTAATGCCGATGACAGCGATCCCGATAAGGTGCTCCGAGACATTCGGGCGCTGATCGCCGAATGCCCAGAGCAAGACGGCCGGGCTTATTTTGAATTGGCCTCAGCCCACGACTTCTTGGCTAACGAAGCACAAGCTGTGGCGCTCTATCGCGAGGCCCTTCAACTTGGCTTGGACGCCGAGCGAGAGCCACAGGCGAAGATCCAATTGGCCAGCACACTACGGAATCTGGGCCAATCCGGCGAGGCAATCGAGATCCTTGAACAACTGGAGAGCGACGAAACCACCGGAAGTGCGGCTCAGGCCTTCCTGGCCTTAGCGCTTTTCGACTCGGGACGGAAGTCGACAGCGCTCAAGGTGGCTTTGCGCGCTCTTGCACCGACCTTGCCGCTTTACCGCAGATCGGTGCTCGGCTACGCGGACGAACTCCCCGCCGACTAGCACAGCGCGTACCTCAAAAAAAATACTCTGCTGATCGCCCGTCGCTAGCCCTTATGAGGCCCAATCATGCCCGAATCTGGCCAGGCAGTGCCAGACCTTCTTTAACAAATCGGGATCATGATGACCACCGTTTACCGCCTCCCCAACGATCTTGGGAGTCAACCAGCCATCCTGGGCAATTGCCACTCCAAGCTCAACTACGTTTGCCCCGCGAAAGGCCTCGTGCCCACGCAATTGATCGACATGCAACTTAAAGCCGTGATGCCAACTGAACGGGAAGGGCAGTTTTGCAGCCGCTTCGGCAACCGGAGTGTCCCGGAATGAAGGATCAAGTACGAGCTCTGAAACATCTTGATCGAGGCGCATTGGTCCGTGGATATGTGCTTCAATGTGATCGTCGATCACATCTAGAGTGTCCTCTAAGGCAAGCTGGACTAACGGCAGGTGCGCGGCTGTACCGAAATCGGTAGGCTCTGTCACGCTATCTGGATAACAAAAAGTGGTCCTCTCAAGGACGCTAGGCGCCAACTTGAGATGAGCCGAGCCGAAACGCACAGATCCACCCGCAGCATGACGCCGGTAGTTAAGCGAACCATACTTTGGCCGCTGGTCCGCCGGCGAAATATCGTAGTGACCCCCGAAAATCCGATGTTCCCACCGCCAGCGATCTCCCCCAGGATAGGCGGTTAGCCCCCCATTGCTGGTCCCGGTTTCAAATTGGGAACGGTAAACCCCATCGGAGGCTAAGTGATCAAGAAGCGACTTTCCGTTGATCGCTCGATCGGGATGAAAATGGACTGTCACCTCAAGATCAGCGTCTATTCGTGGACCAGCCGGTACAGCCCCGGCCAGATAAGCGAATGCGCGTTCCCAGGCTTCCATTTTTGAATCCTATCTGGACAGCTGAGGGACTCCGAACGCTGCCTCCCTCACCGGGTCCCGCAGAAGCAAGCTCAACCAGCCAGCAAAGCCTCAATCTTTTCGCGCTTGGCCGATAAGGCATCGACTTGCGCCTCAACATCACACAGGGTCTCGCGAATGACCTGCACCACTGAGGGGCACAGGTCGATCTGCGCTGGCTCGGCCGCCATACAAGGCAGAATCGACTCAATCGCCTGCAGGCTGAAACCCGCAGAAATCAATGAACGGATGAATCGCACTTGCGGCACTACCTCGGCGGCATAGTCGCGGTAGCCATTTGCGGAGCGTTGTGAACCAATCAAGCCGTGCTCTTCGTAATAGCGAAGTGAACGCGCCGAGGCGCCAGTCGCGGCAGCAAGATCTCCAATCAACATCCACTCAGTCTACAACTTGACCTTGACGCCAATGTCAAGGTTTATCGTCGCATCATGACACAGCACAGCATCAGCACGCAGCCCGGAGTCCACCACAGCGGCAGTGGCCCGGCAGTCCTCTTTGCCCACGGCGCGGGCGGAGGTTTCCAGGCCAACTTCGCCCCCGTCGTCGAAAGCTGGCAGGCGCAGCGCAGCCTGATCGGCATTGACTACCCCGGTGTCGGTGAGGTGCCACGTGCGCGGCAGCCCCTGCAATTAGCAGAGCTGGCCGACCAGCTGGTCGACGCCGGGATTGCGGCTGGCTTTCAGAAATTCCCAGTCGTGGGGCTTTCGCTTGGCAGCGCAGTGGCGATTACCGCCGCCTTGCGTCACCCTGACCGAGTTAGCGGTCTCATTCTGACAGTTGGCTTTGCCGCGCCAGATGCCCAAACCGAGCTGTTCGGCTCGCTGTGGCAGCATTTCGCGGAGGCTGGGAATCAACAGCAGCTCGCCGAACTTATTCTGTTGCTTTCGGCGCCGAGCGGGGTACTGGACGCCCTGGACACTTCAGGACTGGGCGAGGCCACAGCCCAAGTTACGGCGGGGTACCCCAGCGGCGGCCTGGAACACATCGAACTGGTATCACGGGTCAATCTGAGCGCTCAGCTGACTGAGATTGCGGTACCCACTCTGGTCTTCGCCGCCGGACAAGACAGAATAGTGCTGCCCTCGAGCACTCGTGATCTCGCCGCCGGGATCAGCGGCGCAGAGCTGATTGAATACCCCGACGCCGGCCACATTTTTAACCCGGAGCAGAGCTCGCGGTGGATCACTGATATGCAGAACTTCTTGCAATATCACCAGCTCTAATGGCTGGCTCAGTCAAGCGCAGCAGCTCAGTCGCCAGCCATCGTTCTCGAGACAACTCGAACGGCCTAGCACTGGCTCTGCTGGCTGGCACTCTCTTCGTCTTCCTCAGCGCCGAAATGCTACCGGTGGGCTTACTGCCGGAGCTAAGCGAAAGCTTTGGGGTGAGCCCGGGGAGCGCAGGGCTATTACTCAGTTGCTATGCGGTGATCGCCGCCATTGCTGGCATTCCGATCACCAACCTCACCGCGAGCTGGCCGAGGCGTCGACTGCTGGTGATCGCGCTGAGTACCCTGGCCATCAGCCAGTTGGTCTTCGCGCTGAGCACCACGTTCTGGCTAGCACTGGTTTCGCGCGCGGCCGCAGCCTTACTTCACACCACGGTGTGGGCTGTGCTGCCAGTAGCCGCTAGCAGGCTCGGCGGAAGCACCAGCGGTCGGGCCGCCTCATACGTTTTTCTGGGCAGCGCACTCGGCTTGGTGCTCGGCACGCCCGCGGTCGCGGGGCTCGGTCAGCTCCTCGGTTGGCGGTTGGCCGCAGTACTACTCGCCGTCCTAGCAGCACTGCTGGCAGCATTACTGAGGATCAAGCTGCCCGCCCTCCGAAGCACCCAGCAACCGTCTGATCTCGACAGCCCGAACCGCTGGCTGCAGCAGCTACTGCCGCGGGGGCTCAATCCTCGAGTACTTCTGCTTTGCGCCAGCACAGCAGTCCTGGTGCTTGGCCACTACAGCGCCTACAGCTACTTCAGCGTGATCTTTGCCGAGAAGGGCGGTCCCCAGACACTCTGGCCGCTCGTGCTGGCGATCTTCGGCGGGGCGGGGCTAGTTGGCGTCTTCTGTGCTGGACGTTGGATTGATGAATATCGCCGCAAGGTCTCCTTCACTGTGCTGTTCGGGGTACCCGCCACCCTATTGATCCTCGCGCTGAGCCCGCTGGCCGGAGTCTATCCAGCCACACTCGGCTGGGGCATGGCGGTAGCCGCGGTACCTCTGGTGATGCAATCTGCGGTGATCCGAGCGGCCCCCGGAACCGCTGATGAATCCTCCGCGGCATACGTGGTCGCCTTTCAATTGGGCATTAGCGGTGGTTCTTGGCTCGGCGGTTTATTGCTCTCACAGACCGGAAGCGTCGGAACATTACTGATAGCTGCTGGGCTCAGTAGCGCTGCTGCCCTCATCCTCGCTTGCAATCGGCAGCTGCTCGGCCCGCGGTCTGGCTAACTCATGAATCTGCTTGCCCTTGACCACAATGCTCTGCACTAAGCTGGGGCGCAGAGGAAAGATGAGATGAACCAGCCGCTCCCCCTTCAAAGCGCTAAACCGCCATCGTCGACCGGGAAGGTCACGGTGGTCGGCTCGATTAATGTCGACCAGACCGTCCGAGTACAACGCCTTCCGTCACCCGGCGAGACTCTGTTGGGCAGCTCAATCACGATCGGCCCGGGCGGCAAAGGAGCCAACCAGGCTCTGGCCGCAGCCCGGCTGGGAGCCACCGTCAGCCTGATAGGGGCCGTCGGCGACGACGCTTCCGCAGCCGCGGCCACCGAGCTACTGCAATCCGCCGGAGTGGACCTATCGGCGGTAACCAGTGTTGCTGGCCCCACTGGCTTAGCACTGATCTACCTGGCCGACGACGCGGAGAACACCATTGTGGTGGTCCCCGGGGCAAACGCTGCCATGGATGCCAGCATGGTCGAGACGTCCGCAGCACGGATCGCTGAGGCCGCAGTGGTGGTGCTGCAGGGTGAGATTCCTGCGGACGGCATCGCGACTGCGGTCCGGCTAAGCACAGGTCGGATGGTACTGAATCTGGCACCGGTGGTGGCCCTGGATCACTCACTGATTCGTGCCGCCAACCCGCTCGTTGTCAATGAACATGAAGCGGCTCTGGTGCTTTCCCAGCTAGACGCCGAAGCGGCTGTCCCCGCCGAGGATGAAGCACTGGTTGTGGCATTGCGAGCCCAGGGGGTCCCTGGTGTGGTGCTCACCCGCGGCGCTCAAGGGGCCATCTGTTCCGATCAGGCTGGCACCTTCTCGGTGCCCGCTCCGCGAGTCAACGCAATAGACAGTTCTGGCGCTGGCGACGCCTTCGTTGGCGCGCTCAGCGCTCGGCTGGCGATGGGAGAAACGTTACTGGAGGCTTCGCACTACGCCGCCAGGGTCGGCGCCTTCGCAGTGCAAAGCCACGGCACTCAGGCTTCCTACCCGCACTCAGGTGATGCGCTCCCAGAGGCCTAGCAGTGAGACCCGGCGCCGCAATATTTGACCGCCGATTCACGGCGCTCGCTGATGCCGGATAGGCTTATGGACGTTCCCTTTATCGTCCAGGAGTCAACGCAGCATGGGATTGATCGTTCAAAAATATGGGGGCTCTTCGGTGGCGGACGCCAGCGGAATCAAACGCGTCGCAGAACGCGTGGTGGCCACCCAACAAGCCGGGCACGACGTGGTCGTGGTGGTTTCCGCGATGGGCGACACCACCGACGAACTGCTCGACTTGGCCGCCCAAGTGGCTAACCATCCGCCGGCCCGGGAACTCGACATGCTGATGACAGCTGGCGAGCGCATCTCGATGGCGTTGCTGGCAATGGCGATTAGCGGGCAGGGAGCGGTCGCACAGTCATTCACCGGCAGCCAGGCCGGCATGATCACCGACGGCATCCACGGTAAGGCCCGGATCATTGACGTCGACCCGCACCGGGTCCGCACCGCCTTGGATAAGGGACATATTGCGATCGTGGCGGGCTTCCAGGGGATGAGCCGCAGCACCAATGAGATCACCACAATGGGCCGCGGCGGCTCGGACACCACCGCAGTCGCGCTAGCTGCCGCCTTGGACGCCGACGTCTGCGAGATCTACACCGACGTCGATGGGGTCTACACAGCCGACCCCAGGGTAGTACCGAGCGCCAAAAAAATCGAACGTATCTCGAGTGAGGAAATGCTGGAGATGGCGGCCTCGGGCGCCAAGATCCTGCATTTACGGAGCGTGGAATACGCCCGCCGTTTTGGCCTGCCGATCCACGTCCGCTCCTCATTCAGTGAGCACGAAGGGACCTGGGTGCTACCCAGTCCTGACGATAAAATCATCAGGAGCGAAGGAGTCGCTTTGGAACAGCCCATTATTTCAGGTGTTGCGCACGACCGGTCCGAGGGCAAGGTCACAGTGGTCGGGGTGCCCGACATCCCAGGCAAGGCCGCCGATATTTTCGGCATCATCGCCTCCGCACACTCAAATATCGACATGATCGTGCAGAACATTTCTACTCATGGCTCCGGTCGCACGGACATTTCCTTCACACTGCCGATGGTGGAAGGCGCCGACGCCTTGCAGGCGCTCAAGGATGCGCAGGCCAGCGTCGGTTTCGAGGACATCATCTATGACGAAGAAATTGGCAAGCTGTCGCTGATCGGTGCTGGCATGCGCTCGCACCCCGGCGTTTCCTTCAAGTTCTTCAAAGCGCTTTCCGATGCCGGCGTTAACATCGATCTGATCTCCACCTCGGAGATCAGGATCTCGGTGGTGACCAGAGCCGATCTGCTCGATACCGCGGTGCGCGCGGTTCACCAGGCCTTTGAACTGGACGGCACCGAAGAAGCCACGGTGTACGCGGGTACCGGCCGCTAACTCCGCCCTCAGCGCGGAGTTTCCGAGCGCCACACCATAAGCTGTCAAAGTAGGAAACACCGGGCGGACTGAGGGGCTGAGCCATGGAAAACATCCTTTTGCTTTTGGTGGGGGCGATAGCGGTCACGGTCGCTGCCCGAAAGCTGGGGCTGCCCGCCCCGCTACTGGTCACCGGCGTGGCAATTGCGGTGTCTTTCATTCCGGGGGTGGTCTTCGATATCGACCCCGAGGTCATCCTGACCATTGTGCTGCCACCATTGCTATTTTCGGCGGCGCTGGATATCTCCTTCCAAGACTTCGCCAATTCGCTGCGACAAATCCGCAGACTCGGCATCATGCTGGTGATCCTCACCGCGCTGATCGTCGGCGGCGTGGCCAACATCCTGGTACCCGATATCACCCTTCCAGCAGCACTATTAATCGGCGCCATCGTGGCCCCACCGGATGCGGTCTCAGCCACCGCGATAGGCAAGAAACTCGGGTTGCCCCGCCGAGTCATGACCGTGCTCTCCGGCGAAAGCCTGATCAACGACGCCGCCGCACTGACGCTTTTCAAACTCTTCCTGGTACCGGTGCTGCTCGGCGCCGGCGGCTTCGGCCAGAACATCTTCGGCGAAGGCGCGCTCCTGCTGCTAGTCAATATTGTGATCGGGGTGGGCTTTGGTCTGCTGATCGCCATTGTGGTGCAGTTCATTCGCGAGCGGATTAACGATCCGCTGATCGAAACCGTGATCGGTTTGCTAGTGCCTTTCGTGGCCTATATCTTCGCCGAGCAGATTCATTTCGAACTGAACGGACTGGAATACGCGGGTTCCGGAGTGCTCGCCGTGGTGGCGGCAGGGCTTTCACTCGGCTACAACGCGCCGAAGGCCAGCTACACCATGCGGCTACAAGAGCAACCCATCTGGGCCTCACTCGACGTACTGCTGGAAGCGTTCGTCTTTGCGTTGATCGGCTTGCAATTCAAGACGGTGATCGTGGACGCCATCAATAGCCCGCACGGCCTCGGCTTCAGCTTGGGGGTGGCCTTCATTCTGCTCGGAGTGACCATTCTGGTCCGGCCAGCCTATGTTTTCATGAGCTACTACCGGCGTCGCACGCCCCGCTCCTTGCGCCGTCAGCAGCGCCGGGGCCGGCCCGAAGTGGCGATGAGCTGGCAAGACCTGACGGTGATTTCGTGGACCGGGATGCGCGGAGTGGTGACCCTAGCTTCCGCCGCCACTGTCACCGCGCTCTTCAAACAGGGTCAGAACATCCCGGCTCACGACATCATCTACCTGACCGCCTTTGTGGTCACCATTGGCACCCTGCTGATCCAGGGCGTGACACTGCCGTTGGTGATCAAATGGCTCAAGGTCACCGATCCTGATCAGGCCAAGCGCGACGCCGCCGCAGAACGCGCCCTGGTCAGCAAGACCTACCAAGTGGCACTTGAGGAAATGAAGCCGCAGTGGCAGGCCCTGACCGAGCAGATCGGGGCCGAAAAGACCGAGAAAATTATTCAACGCATTCAACAAATGGCGATTGCTCAAACTCAGGCGCAACAAGCTGACGAAGATCTGGAAGAGGCTGTTGATCAAACCGCGGCGGAAATCCCGGGTAGACCTTCACTGCAACAGCGCAAAGAATTCGGCAAATTCATGAACGACGCTAGACGCCAGATCAACAATATTCGGCGCGAGGTGATTATCCGCGAGCGTGACGCCGGAAACCTCGATGAAGAGGTGATGCGCACCGTACTGACCGAGCTCGATGCGGAGTCCTTCGCGATGGATAAGTCCTGGCAGAACCGGATGCGTGCCTAAGGCAGCTGGTCTCTTTGCTTGGCCGCCCAGGAAGGTAACTCCAGGCGGCTTTTGGTCCTCAGGTTAAGAAGATGGTCTGCCACATCCTGAACTGATTGTGTCCGAGGCCAACTGCCCGGCACAATGACAAGGCGGCGCCCGCTGTGGTGCGCTGTTTTCAGGTTCAATTGACCCCAGAGGAGCGTTGAGGTGGCATCTTCATCAGCGGAAATCCCAGCTGCGCAAGGCGTCGTACCGGAAACGGGTCTGCGCCGTTCGCTGGGGCTAAAACAGTTGATCGGCAACGGCTTGGTATTCATTGGACCGGCCGCACCAGTGGGCATCTTCGGCCCTATCTATGCCAAAAGCGATGGCGCGGTGGTCACGGTGTACATTGTGGCGACGCTGATCATGGCACTCACTGCCATCTCCTACGCTCAGATGTCTCGGGTAGTCCCCGCGGCTGGTTCGGTTTTCTCCTATGCCACCGCTGGGATTAACCGCAGCGTTGGATTCATCGCCGGCTGGATGGTCTTACTTGACTACTTGCTGATTCCTAGCGTTGCCTTTCTCTTCACCGGCTTAGCTATGCATTCCTTCCTCCCCGCGGTTCCGGCCTGGATTTTTACCGCACTGGCCGTGGTGCTGACCACAGCCTTGAACCTGGCTGGTGGTAAAAGTCTGGCACGGGCAGCGATGGCTGTGGTGATAGCCGAAGTCGCTGTGCTCGCCATTGTGCTGATTGGCGTGATTGCAGCTCTGCTTGGCGGCGGCGCTCAGCAGGCACCGCTGGCTCCGTTCATCGGCACGACAGGCTTTTCGCTGGTGGCCGTACTGGGGGCGGTTTCGATTGCCGCGATGGCTTTCCTCGGCTTCGATGCCATTGCGACCTTCGCAGAGGAGACCTCGGGCAGTTCCAGGCTCATTGGCAAGGCGATGCTGGCGTGCCTGGTGATTGCCGGGGTGCTTTTCCTTTTCCAGAGCTATCTGGTGGAACTTATCACCGCGCCCAGTCCGGCTGAGCTCGCTGCCAATCCGGAAGCCCAGGGTACCGCCTTCTATGATGCTGTCCGTTCACACGTCGCTCCTTGGCTAGCGACCTTGCTAGGCATCGCTAAAGCGCTGGGCGCAAGTTTTGCTGGCATGATGGGACTTGCCGCCGGGAGCCGGGTGGTGATGACGATGTCTCGTGACCGACGCCTCCCCGCTCTTTTCGGCCGAGTCAACCGCAACGGCTCAGCCCCCGCGCTTGCAACGATCTTGGTTACCGTTATTACCTTGGCTCTCGCGGTCTGGGCGGCCGCCGAGCCGGACGGCTTAGATCTGCTCTCCTCCACCGTTTCGATTGGTGCGATGAGCGCGTTTGTGTTGCTGCATGCAGCGGTAGTCGGGTATTTCCTGATTAAGCGACGCAGTAGAAGCTACCTGCTGCACCTCGGAGTGCCGGTGTTGTCGATCGTGTTTTTCCTGGTGGTGATCGCTTTCGCGAATGTCAGTGCCCTCGTCGTCGGCGCATTTTGGCTGTTAGCGGGCATCCTGATTGCCATCGTGCAGTATCTCCGAAGCCGTCGCGACGCTTCCGAGCAGAGTAGTGACGCTCCCGCTAGTTCAGGTAGTTCGTGAAAAATTAGAGATCAGATCAATGCAATTCATATTCTGCAATTTTTTGCAGACATAAGGGTTTTCAGGAATAAACATCAGATGTATCGTGGATCCTGTTGCCAGCCCATAGTACAAAGATGTGCTCCGAAAGGGTCCTTGTGAAGAAGTTCCGAGTTCTTGCTGGATTGTCCCTATCCACCGCCCTCGTTTTGGCAGGAGTTACCCCCGCTGTGGCCACGAACGCTTCACCACTCGCCGCTGAGGTTGCCGAACCAGACTCCCTCAATGTTGGCTTTGCTGGCTCCCTAGTCGGCACTACTGCCTACACCACGGCTGGCGAAGAGGCGCTGCGCGGCAGCTTGCACCGAGTGCAAGGCGATGAGCAGCAAATAGCTGGCAGCGGCGTCAAACTAACTGGCGGACAGCAAGGCATCAGCTTCACTCCTGCCGACTGGTCGTTAGCTTCGGCAACGAGCCCAAGCACCGCGACAAAGAACTTCATTGCCGAAGTCCGGTTCACCCCGACCACCGCTCCCGCCAATCTGAGCACCCTACTTTCGGTCGGCGGCAACTTCTCGATCCGTGCGCAAGCGGGCAAACTGAGCTACGGTTTCGACACCCTAGCTAACGGCAGTTGGGCGAACCACTCTGCTTCGGTCGCCTTCCCCGCGCTCAATCAAGAGCACAACCTTTCCCTGCACTATTTGCCGACCACCCAGGGCGTCTCACTTTTCCTGATCCTCGATGGCAAACAGCTACCCACAGTGACGGCGACTACGGGCTTCGGCATCGCCGCGGGTCTAGAGAAAGCTTTCGGGATCGGCAACGAGGTACACCCGAGCGGCACTAATCGAGGCTTTATCGGCTCAATCCGGAAAGTTCGGGTCAGCTCGGGCCCGGCCAGCTACGATCCGACCGTGTTCACCTTCAACACCACTGGTCCTGTTGACCCGAACCAACCCGGCCAGTGCCAAGACTTAAGCCAGCTCAGCCCGGGCAACTACATTCCGGTCAGCGCCACAGACTGCGATCAAGACATCCTGACCAAATCCACCATGGTCCGCCCCACCAGCCAGCAGTGGAACTGGCAGAACGATAAGCTCAGCGCCTTTGTGCACTTCGGCATCAATACCTTCTACAACCAAGAATGGGGCCACGGCACCGAAGATCCGCAGCGCTTCAATCCGACCGGAACCGTCGATACCGATCAGTGGGTGAAAGCACTCGCCGACGCCGGTTTCCGTCGGGTCATCCTGACCGTCAAACACCATGACGGCTTTCTGCTCTACCCCAGCCGCTACTCGGACTATTCAGTGGCTGCCTCCCCCTGGCTGGGCGGTAAGGGCGATATCGTGAAACTCTTCACCGACTCAGCGCACAAGTATGGCCTCCAGGTCGGCCTCTACCTCTCCCCCGCCGATTCGAATCAGGAGATCAAGGGCGTTTACGGCAACGGTAGCCAGGCAACAACCCGCACTATTCCCACCCTGGTGGCGGGCGACAGTCGGGCAAACGATCCCAACCTAGCCAGCTACAACTACCAAGCCACCGATTACGGCGCTTACTTCCTCAATACGCTCTACGAGATCCTCACCCAGTACGGGGCAATCAGTGAAGTCTGGTTCGATGGCTCAAACGGAAATACCGCTAAAACCGAGAAATACGATTATCCCGCCTTCTACGATCTGATTCATAAGCTACAGCCCGGCGCCGTGGTAGCGGTAGGTGGTCGGGATGTGCGCTGGGTCGGAAATGAGAATGGCCAGGCTCGGCCAAATGAGTGGAGTTCATTACCGGTGATTGATCCCGCCGATCAGGGAAAGCTCGGCGAACCCACCGATGGCACCGCGGCCTCGTTGGGTGACCGTCAGACCCTCATTTCGGCGGTCCGCAGCGGCGGCGCGAATGCTTTGCACTGGTGGCCGGCTGAGGCAGATTTCAAACTCACCCAAGGCTGGTTCGCGCATCCAACCGATAAACCTTTGACTGGCAGCCAACTGTTGCAAAAGTATCAGGAGACGGTGGGCCGCAATGCGGTATTCCTGATGAATGTGCCCCCCACCACCAGCGGCTCTTTCTCCGCCGCGTCAGTACAAGCGCTGAAGGATTTCAAAACGGAACTCGACAAGGCTTACGCCGTTGACTACGCGAAGTCACGCCCGGCCAACTCACCCGATGGCAGCACATCGACTGCCCTGGGTGACGGTGATCCGGCGACCTCCTGGACGCCCGGCGCCAATGGCACCGGCAGCGTGACCGTTGACCTGGGCGCTACCAAGTCGGTCAAGCGAATCTCGCTCAGCGAGGCCGTGCTGCAGCACGGCCAAGCCATCGAGGGGGTCACTATCGAAGCCGAACAGGGCGGCAGCTGGCAGAACATTGCCACCGTGGGCTCCATCGGTCAGCTCCGTATCTTGGAACTACCCAGTGCGGTCACCGCGCAAAAGTTCCGGATCAATATCACCCAGTCCCGGGCCCAAAGCTATCTCTCTCAGCTCTCATTGTGGGGCGAGGCTAGCAGCTGATTCGCCAGCCCGTGCGGGCCACGGGAGAATGGAAGTATGTCCAGTCAACTCAGCGCGCTCAGCCCCCAGCAGTGGTTGCCGCGCGCTGAGGCCCATCATGAGCTGGTTGACCAGTACGCCGAACCGTACCTAAAACGTCGCTCGGCCGGTAAGCCACATCCTGTCGAGGACTTCCTGTTCACCTATTACACGCTGAAACCCGGTCAGCTCAGACGTTGGCATCCGGGCAGTCACACCGTCTTACTCGGCGAAGAAGCAATCGAGCGCCTCAACTGGAGGCACTATCGCAGCGCCAACCAAGCGGAACGGGAAGGGCTGGGCCTAACGGTGACGGAACCTGCTGTCATCGTGGACCTCGAGGCGTTCCTGGTGGACCGGGAATCAGCGCTGCGCTTCACCACCGATCTGCTTCGCCGCACCGTGGCACGGCCTGCTCAATTCGGGTGCTTTGGTCTGCACGAATGGGCGATGGTCTATCGCAGCGCTAGCAATGGCGCCCGGCACGAGTACCTAGATTTGCGCCTCGGTGCCGACGGTACCGATCGGGTGGTGGAAGCCAACCGGGTGCGCTGCTCCCATTTCGATGCTTTCCGGTTCTACACACCCCAGGCAGTTCCGCTGAACGAATTGCAACCCAGCCGGGAGACCCAGCGCGAACTCGAGCAGCCCGGCTGCCTGCACGCCAATATGGATCTTTATAAGTGGAGCTACAAGCTGCTGCCCTTGCTCTCTAGTGAGCTCCTGATGTGCACTTTTGAGTTGTCTTGGCGGGTGCGCCGGATGGACATGCAGGCCTCCCCCTACGAGCTGGCTGGCTGGGGGTATCCGGCGATCAAAATTGAAACCGCCAAGGGGAAGGCGGAGTACGTGGCACAGCAGCGCGCCTTCAGCAGTGAAGCCGCTGTACTACGGTCACGGTTGCTGAACGATCTGCGTCAGCGGCTACCGAAGCAAAGCGAGCAGGCCTAGGCTATAGGCATCCGAGAGAGGTCACCATGACATCACCGAAGCAAGCTTCTCGCCTGATACTAGCCGCTATTACCGGGCTAATGCTGCTCTCCTCTTGCGCCAGCCCGGCCGGAAATGGTGGCACTGGATCGCCAGCACCGAGCAATTCAACTGCTTCCAGTTCTAGCCAACCCAGTTCTAGCCAGACCACTGGTGCCGCGGAGACCGCGCTGGTAATAGATGTCAAAGCCACTCCGGAGTCAGCAAGCGTGCAGCGCACGCTGAGCTGTCAGGGAGCAAAGGCACAGGCCGGCTCCACGGTGACCGACCCGGATGCCGCTTGCGCGGCCCTTGAAAACGCCGGCCCGACAATCTTCCAGACCGACGCCAGCCCGCAAAGTTGCACTATGCAAATGGGCGGACCGCAGACTGCCAAGGTTAGCGGCACTTTCAAGGGCAACGCGGTGGGCAAAGAGTTCAGTCAACAGAACGGCTGTGCCATAGCGGAGTGGAAGCTCCTTGAACCGCTCTTTGGCGTTGGTGCCGATAACTCCAAGTAGCAGGCGTTCGACCAAAGCTGACGGAAGCTTGCCCTGGGCAGTGAGCCCTGGGATGATCTAAAGAGAATACATTTCAATTTTGTAATAAATCTCTTGAGGGAGCGTTATGGGACTGTTTGATCGAGCTAAGAACGCCTTCGGTGGGAATCCGACCGGCAGCAATCAGGATTGGGCAGCGCAGGCACAAGCAGCTCAAGAATTGGCCTCTCAGCACCTCCGCGATGCCGGTTACACTGACGGCAGCCAGGTCACGATGGCCAATGCAGCTCAGGTGGGCGGCCAAATGCAGGCCGACCATGACGTGCTCAATGCCTATGGCCAGGAACTCAATAGGATCATCTCGATCGGCACTCCGGGTAGTTCGGTGGTGACGGGCTTAGTCGACACCGGTGAGCGCACCGCCGGGAACCCTTGGTACCAGCTCGAAGTGCAAGTCACCTTGCCTGGCGCAGCTCCTTACACGGTAACCAAACGCGAAATGGTGCCGGCCCAATTCTTGGCGAACTACGCCGTCGGCACCGCCCACGAAGTCGCCGTGGATCCGGCAAATCCGCAGAACATAGCGCTGACCAGCTAACCAGTCGAATGGGTGTCTTCAGAGATCTTTTGAGGCTGGCAGAGGCCGGGGCTCGCCAGCGCGAGAAGACTGATTGGCGAGAGAACCTCCGCCACTCAGCTGATCTTGCCGAGCAGCTCAGCCATCAGCAGCCCGCCAGCCACGGCGTCTCACAGGCCAATCCCTTTGCGAACATGACCATGCACGCCGGGATGCTGCAAGGCAGCGGGACCGTCATCGCGCTGCACAACAGCGGTAAAGACTTCGACGGCGTACCGATCTATGCGGTGGAACTGGAGCTCAACTTTCCGGAGCACACCCCTTATCGAGCTACCTACCAAACAGTGATCGCCCAGGCAGCCTTGCACAACTGGCATGTCGGGGCGACGCTGCCTTTTAGGGTTAGCCCAGACGATCCGAATGCGTTGATGCTGGGCTGAGCTTTGCACTGTTAAATGGCCGGTAGAATGGTGGTGCAAGCTCGCGGAGCGCTGTTAGGCCGACTGACATTTATGGCAGCCAGCAAAGTAGCGTGAGACGGCAACGTTTTACGGCTGCAACCCAGCCTTCGCGACACCCGCTTCTCAAAAACAGGAGTCACCGGATGCCCCGGATCGTTGTCGACGTCATGCCCAAACCCGAAATCCTCGATCCGCAGGGGAAGGCCATTGTTGGGGCGCTACCCCGACTGGGCTTCACCGAGTTCAGTGGCGTCCGCCAGGGCAAACGATTCGAACTGACGGTTGACGGCGAGGTGACCGAGGCTGTGCTGGCCAAGGCCCGCGAAGCCGCCGAAACACTGCTCTCCAACCCGGTGATCGAAGACGTGGTCAATGTTGAGGCCATCAATGACTGAATCTCTGGACCTATCCGCCGCCCGAGTCGGCGTAGTGACTTTCCCCGGCACCCTCGATGACCGAGACGCTGCCCGGGCGGTACGGCTTTCCGGAGCCACCGCCGTCGAGTTGTGGCACGCCGATGACGATCTGCAAGACGTCGACGCGGTGGTGATCCCCGGCGGCTTCTCCTACGGCGATTACTTGCGGGCTGGCGCGATCTCCCGTTTCGCCCCCCTCATGGCCAAGGTCATCGATGCGGCGAATTCGGACGCCAAGCTGCCCGTGCTGGGCATTTGCAATGGCTTCCAAATCTTGACCGAATCGCATCTACTGCCGGGGTCGATGGTCAAGAACGATCATTTGAAATTCATCTGCCGCGATCAGGTACTTCGGGTGGAGAATGCGGCCACCGCCTGGACCAATGCTTACCAGGCAGGCCAAGACATCACGGTGCCGCTCAAGAACCAAGACGGCCAATACATCGCCGATGAAAAGACCCTCGACGCGCTGGAAGCCGAGGGGCGGGTAGTGTTCCGCTATATCGGCGTGAATCCGAATGGCTCCCGCCGTGACATTGCCGGTATCTCCAATGCCGCGGGCAATGTGGTTGGCCTGATGCCGCATCCCGAGCACGCGGTGGAAGCCGGCTTCGGACCGTCCTCTCCGGCTGGCCCACACACCGGCACCGACGGACTGGGTTTCTTCGCCTCCGTCTTGAACACCATCCTGGCAGGAGCTAAAGCGTGAGCATCTCTTCGACTGACCAAACCGCCTCGACCGCTGCCTCGACCACAGCCGCTGAAAAGACTGGTTTCAATATCGATACCGTGGTCAATGCTGCGGCCACTCCCGAGACCGAGCTGCCCTGGGCAGAGCTTGGCTTGAAGGACAACGAGTTCGCCCGGATCAAGGAGATCCTGGAGCGTCGCCCCACCGCTGCCGAACTAGCCATGTACTCAGTGATGTGGAGTGAGCATTGCTCGTATAAGTCCTCCAAGGTGCACCTGCGCCAGTTTGGCGACAAGGTCACCGAGGAGATGAAGGAACACCTGCTGGTCGGCATTGGCGAGAACGCTGGTGTTGTTGATATCGGCGACGGCTGGGCGGTCACCTTCAAGGTCGAATCGCACAACCACCCCTCTTTCGTGGAGCCCTACCAGGGTGCGGCCACCGGCATCGGCGGTATTGTTCGGGACATTATTTCGATGGGCGCTCGGCCGGTTGCGGTGATGGATCCGCTGCGCTTTGGCGCCATTGACCACCCCGACACCGCGCGGCTGGTGCACGGCATTGTTTCCGGTATTGGCGGCTACGGCAATTCGCTCGGCCTGCCGAACATCGGCGGCGAAGTCGTCTTTGACTCGGTCTATCAAGGCAATCCGCTGGTCAATGCGCTAGCCGTTGGCGTGCTGCGGCACGAGGACATCCGATTGGCCAATGCCTCCGGCGTTGGCAACCGGGTGGTGCTTTTCGGTGCCCGCACCGGTGGCGACGGCATCGGCGGCGCCTCGGTGCTGGCCTCCGAGTCTTTCGACGATGCCAAGCCCTCGAAGCGCCCCGCCGTCCAGGTCGGCGATCCGTTCGCGGAGAAGGTGCTGATCGAGTGCTGCCTCGAGCTGTTCAAAGCCTCGATCGTTGACGGCATCCAAGATCTCGGTGCCGCTGGCATTTCCTGCGCCACCTCGGAACTGGCATCCAACGGCGAAGGAGGCATGCACGTGGAGCTGACCTCGGTGCTGCTGCGCGATCCAAGCCTGACGCCGGGCGAAATCCTGATGTCGGAATCGCAAGAACGCATGATGGCGGTTGTCACCCCGGAGAATGTCGCGGCCTTTGAGGCCGTGATGGCGAAGTGGGATGTTGAGTACTCCTGGCTCGGCGAGGTCACCGACACCGGCCGGCTGATCATTGACTGGGATGGCGAGACAATTGTCGACGTCGACCCGCGCACCGTGGCGCACGATGGACCGGTCTACAACCGACCCTTCCACCGACCGGAGTGGCTCGATGCCTTGCAGGCTGATTCATTTGCTGCTTCGGACCAGGCCGAGGTGCCTGCCGACCTGGGCGCCGCCGTCGTCGAGCTGATCTCTTCGCCGAATTTGGCTTCGAAATCGTGGGTCACCGATCAGTACGACCGCTATGTGCAGGGCAATACCGCACAGGCGATGCCGGATGACGCCGGAGTGATCCGAGTGGATGAAAACACTGGCCTGGGCGTGGCTTTGTCCACCGATGCCAATGGTCGATACTGCTACCTGAACCCACGCGAGGGTGCCAAACTGGCGCTGGCTGAGGCCTACCGGAACGTGGCCACCTCGGGTGCGCGTCCGCTGGCCGTCACCGATTGCTTGAACTTCGGCTCGCCCGAAGATCCTGAGGTGATGTGGCAGTTCGCTGAATCGGTGAGCGGGCTGGCTGATGCCTGCCAGGAACTCGGTGTGCCGGTGACCGGCGGCAACGTCTCACTGTACAACCACACCGCCAGTGGCGATAAGACGGTGGCTATTCATCCAACCCCGGTGGTCGGCGTACTGGGCGTGTTTGACGACGTGGCCCGGCGCACCCCTTCCGGCTGGCGCGAAGACGGTCAGGCGATCTATCTCCTGGGCACCACTCGCGCCGAACTGGACGGCTCCGAGTGGGCTAACCTGCGTGGACACCTCGGCGGCCAGCCGCCGCTCGTCGACCTGGGCCGGGAGAAAGAGCTCGCTGAGATTCTGATCAATGCCTCCCGCGATGGCATGATCGACGCCGCCCACGACCTCTCCGAAGGCGGCTTAGCGGCAGCCCTGGTTGAGTCTTCGCTGCGCTTCGGCGTCGGCGCCCGGGTGGGCTTGGATGAGTTGGCAGCCCGCGACGGAATTTCCGTCTTCGAAGCGCTATTCTCCGAATCGCAGGCCCGCGCATTGGTTTCGGTGCCGCGCTCCGAAGAGGTTCGCTTCAATGACATGTGTTCAGCTCGCGGCTTCGAACACCTGCGGATCGGCGTGGTCGACGCCGAATCCGGCGCCTTGGACGTGCCAGGCGCCTTCACACTGAGCCTCGATCAGCTGCGCGAGGCCCACGAAGGGACATTGCCAAAGTACTTCGGCTAGTGGCCCTAGCGGTCGAAGATTTTAGCCAGTTCCTGCAGTTCTTCCTGCACATAACTGGCGTGCGGGTCTTGGGCCGCTAGGCTTTGCTGGATCTCCTGGGCTTCTTCGTTCTGGCCTAGCTCTCTGAGTTGACGTGCCACCGCCCAGCGAGCATTGAACAACTGCTGCGGGGAACCAACCTCTTCGGCGGCGGCTAGCGCCTGATTAAATGCCTCAAGTGCCGCTGTGTGCTTCGCTGCGTCGTGCAGCGACCAGCCCAGATTGTTCAGCAAGGAGACTCGCCAGCGAGCAAGCCGGGCTAAGTCTTCAGTGCCACCCCGGGCAGCTGCTATCACGGCCAGGCCTTGCTGGGTCCATCGAGCTGCGTCCGCGGGCTGGACGATAGCTAACATGTGCAAGGCGTCCACTCTTAAGAAGTCCAAGCCGTGCTCTGCGGCCAGCGCCGCCGCCACTTCAAATGACGGCACCGAATCCGCCGGGATCCCCGCAGAGTTCGTAACTCGACCCGTTTCGAGCGCAAGCCGAACCTGAACCACAGCTTGATCGCTCTGCACGCCGCCCAGCAAATCGCGAGCTTCGTCGAAACGACCCTGCAAACCAAGCGATCGGGCCAGTTGAGTTTCAATTTCAGCCCGTTCAGAGGCTGACAATTGCGATTCGGTCAGATACCGTCGAAATCGCTGCTCCGAACCCAGCGGATCAGAAAAATCCCAGAGCTCATCGAGCACCTGTTGCCTCATCATGCTGCACTACCTCCTCATTCCCGCCGAGTTCGTTGCTGTCTCTCGGATTCGCTGGTAATTACTGGCGAATCCGAGACTAAACCACGAACTCACCTGGTGAGCGCTTCAGCGAGCTGAGTTCCTCGGCTTAGCGGATCCCGGCAAATTCCCAGCCCAGCGTTCCCCCGCGTTAACCCTGAGATACTCGAGCGTCCACTTACTGATTATTGACTATGGCCATGATCCTCAAACACGCTGCAGCGATTACCGCCATCGCAATCGCCCTAACTATGAGTTCAATGGCGGCCGCTCAAGCTCTGCCTAGCGAAAGCATCTCCAGCTACGACGAGCTGAAAATTGCCAGTATGAATGTGCGAATGCTGCCCGCTATCGCCAGTTCAGGGTGGAATCAGTCCGCCCGTGCAGACTTAATTGCCAGGGACAAGGTCGTTTCCGGACAAGACATCGTGGTGTTCCAAGAGGGCTTTGATAACCCCGGCTCCGAGCGACTCCAAGCTAACCTAGCTAAGGAGTACCCCCATCAAACACCGTGGGTAGGCCGGAGCAAGTCTGGGTGGGACCAAACCCTGGGCAGCTACGGTGCTTTGACACCGGAGGACGGTGGCGTGTCCATCCTGAGCCGCTGGCCGATCACGGTCAAGAAACAATATATCTATCAGGACAGCTGTGGCCTGATAGAGCCACTGAGCAATAAGGGTTTTGCTTATGCGCAAATAAGCACCCCGGCCGGAGTAGTCAATATCATTGGCACACACACCCAGGCAGAGGACTCAAGTTGCCGCGTCTCACCGGCAAGCGTTCGCAAGAAGCAGCTAGCTGAACTCAAGCAATTCATCGACGCCCAAAAGTTCCCGAGTAACGAACCACTATTCGTAGTTGGTGACCTGAATATCATTGCCGGAACTGCCGAGGAAGCGTCGTTATACAACGACCTCGACGCAGTCAAACCGGAGTTTGCTGGCGGTCCCTCGTTCGACTATTCCCGGAATTCGATCGCCAAATACTTCTACGGTGAGCACCCTGCCGAGCAACTGGACTACCTGCTACCGATCAAAGGACATCCAGCGCCCAGCAGCTGGAAAAACGTAACTCATCCGGTCCATTCAGCGGCTTGGACCGGCGGCGGCCAGACCTTCACCGACTATTCTGACCACTATCCTGTCTTCGGCACCAAGTAGCCTCCGCCGTCATTCTCGCCGAGTTCGTTGCTGTCTCTCGGATTCGCTAGTAATTACTAGCGAATCCGAAACTAAACCACGAACTCGGCGGGAGGAACCGGGTTACTTGAAAAGGTCGGCAACCCTGAGTAGCGTCTGCCAAACTCCGTAGACCAGTGGCACACCGACCAATACCCAGGCCACGGCCACCTTGAGACTCATTGCTTTCACGACTCGCTCCTTCCCGAAACGCCCTCGACTGCGGGCTCGCTTGGCGCAGTCTTTTCATGGAACCTCGCATTCACCGGCCGAACCAACAAGTTCGCCACAAAGCCGACCACCAATAACGCGACCATGGTCAGTAAAGCAGGCTGATAATTGTGCGCGTTAAGCGTCCCAGGCTTTCCCTGAGCATCCAGAATCCCATTGACGATCAGCGGACCCGCAATGCCAGCCGCCGACCAGGCAGTGAGTAGTCGGCCATGAATTGCACCCACTTGGAAGGTGCCGAAGAGATCACGCAGATAAGCCGGGACGGTGGCGAACCCACCACCATAAAAACTCAGAATAACGAGCGCCAGAATCACGTAGATCACCGTGCTGGAGCTGCCGAAGAATGCCAGGATCAGATACACCACTGCACCGACGCCGAGATAGAGCATATAGATCGGCTTGCGCCCGATCAGGTCCGAGGTACTCGACCAAGCGAACCTGCCGAGCATGTTTCCGATGGAAAGTAGACCAACGAAGCCAGCTGCCGCCGCTCCGGCCACCAAGGAGGTCCCGTTGCTCTGCCTAAAGAAGTCCTGGATCATCGGTGCGGCCTGCTCCAGGATGCCTATCCCCGCGGTCACATTGCAGAACAACACCACCCACAATAACCAGAACTGCGGTGTCCGAATCGCATTATTCGCGCTCACCGAGGCGGTGGTCACCAAAGCTTTACTCCGTACCGAGGCCGGGTCAAAACCCTTCGGAATCCAGCCTTCGGCTGGCACCCGCACGGTGAAGGCACCAGCCATCATATAGACCAGGTAGATGATGCCGAGGGTGAGGAAGAGTTTGCCGACTGCTTCACCGCTCGGCACCCAGTTAGCCGACGAAGAATTGGGGTCAAACCAACGCATTAAAGCAGTAGAGAGCGGACTCGCGATCAAGGCACCGCCACCGAAGCCCATAATGGCCATGCCGGTGGCTAGGCCCGGCCGGTCCGGGAACCACTTAATCAGGGTGGAGACAGGCGAAATATAACCAATGCCCAAGCCGATGCCGCCAATCACGCCGTAGCCGAGATAGACCAGCCACAGTTGCTTGGTGAAGATGCCCAGCGCCCCAATCAGAAATCCGGCCACCCAGAAACACGCTGCTGTGAACATCGCCATTCGCGGTCCATTGCGATCAACCCAGGTGCCCATCACTGCCGCCGAAAGCCCCAGCATCACGATGGCTATCGAGAAAATGACACCTATTTGCGTCTGATTGACCGCAAAGTAGCTGACCAAGGATGTCTTATAGACACTGGTCGCATAAACCTGACCAATGCATAGATGCACGGCGAGCGCAGCAGGCGGAATCAACCACCGATTGAAGCCAGGTCTGGCAATAATACGATCCCGCTTTAACCAATTCATGTGCAGTCCCCTTCGACTCCCCCATGCAGGTAGAGCTGTTAGCGCCTGGATTCCCGCAGACACCGGCCCGGTTTGGGCCTACCCTACCAGTCGTTGCTCAAGAATCGATGACTACTGCCCGCGCGTCCAAAACATCGAGCAACAGCCTGCTGAGCCGCCTAGCGAGCTGCCCGTCCGGGTCCAAATCTGGATCGAATACCGTCACGCTCAGCCCGCAAACTCGCGGCAGCAACACCCGAAGCAGCTGTTCTAGCTGCTGCCAATAGATGCCATCGGGGTCCGGCCCGTCAACCGCGGGCATAATACTGGGATCGAGAATATCTACGTCTAATTGCAGCCAGATGCCGTCGAGGTGCTGCGGCAGGGCAGCAAAAATCTGCTGACCGATGTGTTCGGCGGAGGCCAGAATCTGCGCACTAGTGAACAGTGCCGCCAAGTACCCGCTGACCTCCTCAATTTCCTCATCGCTATCGCGACAGCCAGCATGCACCACGTTTTGAGGAGAAAAATAGGGGCTCAGTCCGCCGATATTGGCGATCTGCGGCCAATGCTTTCCGGTCACCGCAGCCAAGTCTTCACCCGCTAATGACGCACAATGGGATGAGTTTCCTGGGTGCCGAAAATCGGTGTGACCATCCAGATGGATCAGCCCAAAGTGACCTTGGCGTTTCAACTCGACGGCAATGCCAAGCAGAATTGAACAGTCCCCGCCAAGCACCAGCGGCCAGTCGCCCTGACTTCTAATCGCAGCCAGTCTGTCTCCCAGCCTGGCAGCATGTTCGAGCAGCGGTTCCTCGTTACGCAGCCGCTGGCCAGGCCGCCAATCGTCAAGGTATCGACCCGGCAGTACCACCCCGGCGTCACTCGCTCCGGCCGCTAAAAGTCCGGCATACAAGCCGGCTTCGCGGAGGGCTTCAGGAGCCTTAGCTGTTCCTGGCACCGCGCCCGAGACCGGTGGTCGTAACCCGAGGTTGCTGGGCGCGGAGAGGATGCTGAGGCGTTGCTCTGACACTAGTGTGCCGCCAGTTCTCTTGCCGCTTTCAGATAGCGCTTGGTCACCCAGCTTTGAATAACCCGGCTGACCGGTGCACCGAGGGTGTAAATACCCGGCGCCGGGACGCTGAAGGCGAGCACCGAAAAATACACTTCGCCCTGCTCGGAGAGTTCAGCAACAAAGGCTTCCTCGCCGCTGGCAGGGTGGCCGGGAAGCGTCCCGTAGCCAAAACCAGCGATCCGGGCCGAATATTCTGACCAGACCACCCGGCACGGTACCGGTAACCGGAGCGGGCCCCAACCGAAGCCGCAAACCACTGTGCTGCCAAGTTGCGCCTCGCCGTCAGCGCGCGGTCGCAAACCGGCCCGGCGCTGGATCTGCCATTGCCTGATGCCGTCCGCCAAGCTCTGAAAAGCGGCTTCCCCCTGCGCTACCCGGATCCGTTGGAAGACTCGACGATACTCGGCCGGCCAGGGTGCGGTTGCCTCGACTCCCGCCGCGAGCAACTCACGACTCAGCCCAACCTGGGAGTAACTGAGCCGCTCAGTCATCGCTGCCACGCGCCACCAGGCCACGCCAGCCCAGCGCCTCTTGTTGCAGCTTGGTCAGCGAAGAGACCACCAAATCATAGGAATCCTCGATCAGATCCCGGATCGTTTGATCAGGAAGCGCCCCGCTACAGTCAACCGTGTTCCAATGTTTCTTATTCATATGGTAGCCAGCGGTAATCTCCGGGTGAGCTGCTCTGAGTTGCTCCGCGAGCGCTGGTTCACACTTCAAATTCACCGTAAGCGGCAACTGATCCTCACGGTACAAGGCAAACATTTTGGTGTCTCGCCGCGATCCGCCCGGTACCGGGGCATCAATCTTGATCACCGATGTTTCGGGGCCGAAGGGACGATCTTCGAAAGCCCCCGGCAATGCGAGGCAGAAGTCGCGAAGTTCGGCTACCCTCATCAGGACACCGCCAAGAAATCTTCGAGCAAAACCACCTTGAGTCCGGCCGCTCGTTGCGCGGTCAGGAAAGCTTGCAGATCTTGCGGGAATTCTTTCCGGAAGTGCATTAGCACAATATCTCCCGGCGTTAAGGACTTCCCCTCCTGATAGTTCACCCGACCAGCCCGTACCTCCACATTCCAGTCCACGATTGCTTTGATCCCGCACTGGGCAGCCACTTTGCGAAGAGACAGGGTGTAGGGTCCACCCGGCGGTCGGAAGAACACTGGGCGCCGCCCATACTGCTGTTGCTCGTAATCTGACATCTGGCAGATTTCCTTTTTCTGCAGGCCGTGCGGCAGCTTAATCAAGTTCAGCGGGTGCGAAATCGAGTGATTCTCAATCTTACTGCCCTCGGCCAGGAAGCCTTTGAAATAGTCAGGGTTGTTGAGGATGAAAAGCTGGGCAAGGAAAAGGGTCGCCTTGATGTTGTTGGATTTGAGCAGATCGATCTGCTGCTGGGTTTTGTTCGCACCGTCATCGATGGTGAGGAAGACAATCTTCTGCTTGGTTGGCACCTTCGTCAGCACTGGCACCATGCCGTCGTGAATAGCGGGCAAGACGTAGTCCGCCGGCACTTCCGGGAATGTTCCGCCTGGTTCGGCTGATGGCGAGTTGCTCGCTGAGGAGTTGCTTGGCGTTGCGGTGCCTGGTGGCGAGGAGCTTCCCGAGGACGGCGTCGCTGGATGGCTGCTTGGCCCTTGAGCGCTGCTGGACGTGCTGCTTGGGGTGCTCCGGGTGGGAGTGCCGGAGGGCGATGAGGTGCCGGTGGCAGAGGAGGTATTACTCGGCTTAGCCGAGCTAGTGCCTGCGGCAGTGGGCGGGACCCTTAGCGATCCGCTCGGGCCTCCTTCACTGGCCTGCCTAGCGTTGAAGGCATCGCCTGCAAAGCCAACTACCACGATGATGCAGGTGAGGACGAGTAGCCATGAAAAGATACCTGCCCGGAGCTGTGATTGCACTGCTGATTCCTCGCGACTGACTGCGGATGAACCCCCAAGTTTCAGCCTAGCTGATCGGCTAAGCCAATCCGAGCATTGGTGCTTCAATGGCCGGGCAGGCATTCATCACCACTGACAGCCCGGCTGCACTAGCACGTTGCGCAGCAGCTTCGTCGATCACCCCTAGCTGCAGCCAGACGGCCTTGGCGCCGACCGCAATAGCCTGATCGACCACGGCGCCAACACGTTCTGAGTTAATAAAGCAATCGACAACGTCGATAGGCCCGGGGATCTCAGCCAAGGTCGCATAGCCTTTAGCGCCATGTACGTCATCCGCTCTCGGATTGACCGGAATAATCTCTATTCCGAGGCTCTGCTGGAGGAATTTCGCTACCCCAAAAGCAGGCCTTGCAGTGTTACTGGATAGTCCGACAACTGCCCAGCGGCCCTTATCCGTGAGCAGGCTTCGCACGGCGGCCGGATCATTTTGGTGACTCATTTGCCCAGCCTACGCCGTTTTCAATCCGACCGAGGCGGGATGAGCTCTGGCAGGTTTTGTTCCATTGTTGTGCCACTTTCCCTCCACAGCTGCCGCTTTTTCCTTGGTTCCCCACAACGGTGATTTATCGCTTTCTTCCGCTTAGCGGAATTGGCACAGTGAATGTTCAAACGATCCAACTTTCCAAGCAAACTAACCATCCAGGAGGACCCTTGAGAAGAAACCTGAAAAGAAAACTGATCGCTATGATCGGCTTAGTCATCGCGCTTTGCTGCCTCTTGCTGCCTATAGGCCAGGCCAGCGCGATCTCGACTGGCTGGCGGCTGGGCGCTGGGCTGGGGAGTGCCGCGCTCTGGGTTGGACAACAAAGAAACGCTGAAGGCTTATTGGTTTACTGTACCGACTATGAAAAACATTCGCCGGGCGTCAATGAATCCTATGTGGCAGTGAAAGAAGGCAGCTTTGTCCGCAGTGACGGAGTGCGGCTCAGCCCTCAGCAAAATTCGGCGCTTTCCTACCTTCTGCTGCGCTGGGGACGAACGCATGACAATCTGACAGCTGCCGCCGTGCAGTTATCGATCTGGGCGCTCACCTCGCCGGGCCGTTCCTGGCATAGTCCCGGGATGAGCCAGATTATCGCTAAGGGGTCGCTGCCCGCCGCCGCTGTTTCGCTCGGTCTCTCGCTCACCGAGCAATCGCTACGCTTTGCTGGCCCCTATCGAATTGCCATGGCGATGTCCCGCCCCGGAGCCGCTTCGGTGTCGATCCTTGGCGCTTCGGGAGCCTCGGTCCCCGGTTTGGCGGTGCGGCTCAAAAGTTCGGGGACGCTGAGCGTAGCCGGAAAGGATCAGCTTTGGACTTCAACGGCAACGGCGCACATGGTGCCAGTACAGCGCACAGGCTTCGGTGCCGGATCATTGCAGGTTGCGGTTGATCAGGCTCCCGCGGCAGCACTGCAATGGTTGGTGCCAAAAAGCAAAACCACTCAGCGCCTGATCAGCTCTGAAGTCACCTCCCCGGTGCAAGCAACACTGAAGGTTCAAGCCCTTTCAATGAAACCCGTCGTGCATACTGAAACCTCGGCCAAGGTGCTATCGGGAACTGCCGAACTCAACGACACCCTCACGGTTTCCTTAGCTGCTGGTCCGGCTGGAGGGCAAACATGGCTCATTGACCCGCAAAGCAATAAGCCCGTTGAACTGAGGGTGATCTCTATGCTCTGGGGACCCTTGAACGCTAGGCCTCGAGAATCCACTGTGGTTCCCTCCGGTACGCCCCTACTGGGCACCGTGAGTACCGCGGTACGAGGCCCCGGGCGCTTCAGTACTCCCGCACTCACGATCAGCAAACCGGGCTACTACGTCTGGACGGAACGTATTAACCCCAGCAGCGCGATTCCCGCTAGTGCACACGATTCGATTAGGCCCTGGCAAGGTAGCTTCGGGCTTCCGGCGGAAACAAGCCTCTCCCGATGGCGTCCGGCTATTTCAACCGAGCTTTCCAGCCACCAGGGCGAGCCAGGAATTGCTATTTCTGATCAGTTACACCTCAGCGGTTCGATACCAGCGGGGCAGACCGTGCGACTCACGATGTACGGGCCACTCGCCGAACGCCCTCTCCCTGCCAGCCAAGTTCCGGCCGGAAGTAAGATTTTTAAGAGCGTCGAGTTACCGCTCTCCGGGCCGATGAAAGCGGACTTCGGCATCTTGCCGCTACCCGGTTGTTACACCGTGGTGGCAACCGTGGCTGGGTCGACCGAGGTCGTCCCCTTCCGGGGGATATTCGGTGATCCGCAGGAGACCGTCTGTTTGAAGCGGGCCTCCGCGCCAATGCCCCAGCCTCCGCACCCCGGTCCCGTCGCTGCACCTTCAACTGCACCAACCAAACCAGCCCCAGCTACCACGGCTTCTCCGCCTAGCCAGTCCTCGTCGCAGCCCAATCAAGGGGTGGCAAAGCTGGCGAACACCGGCAACGCTGGACTCTTAGCGGTGAGCGGCGGAGCTGGGTTGCTGACCTTGGCTGGCTGCACAGTGTTGCTGCTCAGCAAGCTGAGGCTGAGGCGAAACCGCTTCCTCAGGCAATAACTCGCCAGCGGCTTAAGCTCGCTTTCGCGGCCAATCAGCTAGCTCCTGCCAAACGTCGTGCCCGTTCCCGCAAGCGCAGTTCAAGTAATTGTCAGTTCAAGCAAACACCCGTTCAAGCAAGCGGATATCAGTGCGCGGGAACGATCTCCCGCACTGACTTGATCCGGCGGTTCTTCAGCACCGGGAGAAACTCGCGGACCTCAGCAATTCGTTTCATGGTGACTTCGGAACTGGCAACGCCTTCGGGTTCCTCATTGAGGAAGGCCGTCGGCACACCCATCGGGTCGAGGATGACCGAGTGTCCAATACAATGCTCACTTGTGGTCCCGGCGGCGGCGACCCAGCAAGTGTTTTCGATTGCCCGGGCTTTGAGTAAGGTCTCCCAGTGGTCGATCTTGTGCTCGCCCTTAAACCAGGCGGCGGCAACGCAGAGCAAATCAACTTCTTGTTCGGCAAGCGCTCTAGCCAGCTCGGGAAAGCGCACGTCGTAACAGGTCATCATGCCCACCTTGAGCTCGCCAATCCGCACCACGGTCAGCCCGCCGTCGCCGGGCAAAATCCTTTTGGATTCCTGATAGGAGAAGGCGTCGTAAAGGTGGAGCTTCCGATAGGTCCCTAAGATCGCGCCGCTGGCGTCTATCGCAACCAGGGTGTTGTAAGGACGTTCCTCACCGCTGGACTCATAGCCACCAGCAATCATGGCAATCTTCAGCTCTGCCGCGACGAAAGAGAGCTGCTGAACGAAGATACTCCAACCCGCATCCACGGCAGCACGGAAATCAGAATCCACCTTAGCCACCGAGAACATTGCTTCTTCAGGGAACAGAATCAATTCGCTACCGTCAGATTTGGCTTGTTCGGCTAGACGGCGCATCGTGGTGATGTTCTCGGCCACGTCGCCGCCCGGGGTGAATTGTCCTACGCTGACCTTCATTCGGCCACCTCTTTCCTGAAACTGGTGGTACTCGGTTTAAGTCTGTCCGCTGGCGCTGAGAAAAAGCAACGAGTCCGCTAAGAATCCGCGGCTGTTTCTCCGCTAAGCAACTACCCGCTCAGTGATCAATTCAGCTACCGAATCAGTCATCGATTAAATCGTGCAACACAATGGTTTGATCGCGATCCGGTCCGACCCCAATGGCAGAGAACCTGGTACCCGACATCTTCTCCAAGGCGAGCACGTAGTCACGGGCGTTTGTCGGCAGCTCGTCGAGCGTTTTTGCATCGGAGATGTCCTCAGTCCAGCCATCAAAATATTCGAAGATCGGCTTGGCATGATGGAAATCAGTCAGCGTCATCGGCATCTCGTCGTGACGCACTCCGTCGACGTCGTAAGCGACGCAAACAGGGATCTTTTCGATACCGGTCAGCACGTCGAGCTTGGTCACGAAGTAATCGGTAAAGCCATTGATCCGTGAAGCGTGCCGAGCCAGCACCGCGTCGTACCAGCCGCAACGACGCGGCCGGCCGGTGTTGACACCGAATTCGCCGCCCTTCTTCTGCAGATAGTCGCCCATTTCATCGAAAAGCTCGGTCGGGAAGGGGCCAGCGCCAACTCTGGTGGTGTAAGCCTTGATGATGCCAACCACCCGCGTGATCCGGCTCGGACCGATGCCGGAGCCCACCGAGGCCCCGCCTGCGGTCGGGTTAGAGGAAGTGACAAAGGGGTAAGTGCCATGATCGACGTCAAGGTAGGTCGCCTGGCCGCCTTCCATCAACACGACCTTGCCGTCGTCAAGCGCACGGTTGAGTTCCAGCGTCGTGTCGATAACGAAGGGCCGGAGCCGCTCGGCGAAGTCCAGGAAGTACTGCACAGTCTCATCAACGCCAATGGCGCGACGGTTGTAAACCTTGACCAGCAACTCGTTCTTCTGAGCGAGTGAACCTTCCACTTTCTGGCGCAAAATCGACTCGTCGAAGACGTCTTGAACTCGAATCCCAAGCCGCGCGACCTTGTCCATATACGCCGGGCCGATGCCACGACCGGTGGTGCCAATCGCACGCTTGCCAAGGAACCGTTCGGTCACCTTGTCGAGGACCTGGTGATAGGGCGCCACCAGATGGGCATTCGCCGAAATACGGAGCCGTGAAGTATCCGCACCACGCGCCTCAAGGGCGTCAATCTCTTCGAAGAGCGCTTCAAGGTTGACCACACAGCCATTACCGATCATCGGGATGGCGTTCGGACTCAGAATACCTGCGGGAAGAAGCTTTAGCTCATACTTCTCACCGCCCACCACAACTGTGTGCCCGGCGTTGTTTCCTCCATTGGGTTTCACGACATAATCGACGCGACCCCCCAACAGATCCGTAGCCTTACCCTTGCCTTCGTCGCCCCATTGGGCGCCGACGATCACTACTGCTGGCATGGGAACCTCCCCCATTTCATAGCGATGCCCCTTTCCTCTTGCGTTCGCACCAGGCGAAGTAAGAGTTCCGGGGCTCTTACCTAGCAAGTTTAGCGGACTCAGTAGCTAAGCCGAAGTTTGTTCATCAGCGCTCGAAACCGGACTGAGCCGGTAGCGTCGACTAGCCGGACTGTTGCGCCTGCACCGCCGCCCGACCGAAATCCAGCCAATCAGCAGCCTCAGCAAGCGGAATTTCCACCCAGTCCTTGAAGGGTCGACCCATCCCCGAGGGATCGAAAAGCGTCGCTCCAGGCAGCGAAAGCGCCTCGGCGTGTCGAGCTGAGTCGCGACCGAGCTTGAAGGCCATCTTCTCGCCGTGCAAACAGCCAATGGCTTTCTTATTCAGCATCAGCGCCGCAGCACCGAAGGTTTTGCCCAGCACCACGTCCTGGTCGGCGAAGATTTCGGCAACCGAGTGGAAGGCTGCAACGGCCTGCTCTGATGACTCCATGATGTCCACAGCCTCATCATGCCACCATCGGCAGGGTCACACAGCTATGATCTTGAGTCTCAACGATTTGTTTTGATCCGAACCGGAGATTCTGATGCGATTCCCCAGCATGATCCGCCGTAACCCACACGAACCTCATCGGGTATCAACCCCGCTTGAGTTGTTCTTCGACCTGGTCTTCGTGGTCGCAGTGGGGGTAGCTGGCCGTACCCTCCTGCACAACGAGGCCGCGGGTCACTTCAGCGTCGGCTTGCTCGGTTTTGCGATGGCGTTCTTCGCGATCTGGTGGGCCTGGATGAACTTCACCTGGTTCGCCACCTCCTACGGCACGGACGATTGGTACTACCGGATCCTGACTCTGGTGCAGATGGCTGGCGCTCTGGTTTTTGCCGCCGGTGTGACCGGTATTGCGAACCCTGAGCACCCTAATTTCACCCTGGGAATCAGCGGTTACATCATTATGCGCGTGGCCATTATCCTGCAATGGATCAGAGCCGGGATAGGCGACCCGAGCGGTCGGAAGACCGCCTTTGGCTACGCCATTGGCATCGCCATCGTGCAGGTTTACTGGGTACTCTTCGCGGTCGTAGTGCCGGACGGCATCAAGCCCTGGATGTTCTTGGTCGGGGCTCTCGCGGAGATCGCGGTCCCCGTGGTGGCCGAGCGCTTCAACACCACGCCCTGGCACCGGCACCACATCACCGAACGCTACGGCCTGTTCACCATTATTGTGTTGGGCGAATCGGTGCTGGCCTCCACTACCGCGGTGATCGAGGCTGTGAACGAATCCGAACAACTCGGTGACCTGCTGCTGATTGCCGGTACCGGATTCGTGATTGTGGCCTGCCTCTGGTGGATATACTTCGC
The DNA here is from genome assembly GCF_000950575.1 of Psychromicrobium lacuslunae. Taxonomy (NCBI): domain Bacteria; kingdom Bacillati; phylum Actinomycetota; class Actinomycetes; order Micrococcales; family Micrococcaceae; genus Psychromicrobium; species Psychromicrobium lacuslunae. The sequence continues at coordinate 3,263,599 of NZ_CP011005.1, read as the reverse complement.
GCTGCCACAACACGAGTTGCTGACTAGTTTCAGAACCGCACTGGGCTGGGGCTATGGTCACTACTTCGTCTTCGCGGCGGCGGCAGCGGTTTCCGCTGGAATTGAGGTGGCGCTCGAAGTGGAAACTCAGCACGCCACCCTGGAAGCCGCGGCGGCCGCCGCTACACTCTGCGTTCCGGTAGCGGTTTTCGTGTTCTTTGTTTGGTTATTGGTGGTTCGGCCGCAAGCCACCACCCCGAGCAATGTGGCAATGCCAGCCGCGGTGGTGCTGATCCTGCTCAGTGTTTTCGCACCGTTTTCGCTGCAAATCACGGCGCTGATCCTAGTGGCACTGGTGGCGTTCTTGACCGCCTACGCGGTGCCGCACCGCACCAAGCACCTGAACTGAGCTGCACTGAACTGCACTGAGCCGGGGCGATGTTTCCAGCATGGCCATCCCGGCAGCTAATTCCGCCGCACAGCTCGCTTAGTGGAACTCGGTTAGTGGAAGGTGTAGCCGGAATCCGGGAAAATGGTAGCTCCGGTCATCGCACGATTACTAAAGAGCATCATCACCACTTCGGCCACATCTCGTTCCTGCGGGAGTGAGTGAAGCACAGTGGCGCCTCGATATGACTCGAAGGCGGCGTCCCGTACGGCCTGATCTCGATTGGCCCAGAGATTACCTTCGACGGTGCCCGGGGACACCACATTCACCCGAACCGGTGCTAACTCCACGGCCAAGCCTCTGCCTAGGCCCTCGATGGCTGAGTTGCAAGCAACATAGGCCGGTGCTGCGCCGGGCGGCCTGGCACCAGCGGCACCAGACATCAACACAATAGAGGCATCCGCGCTCAACTTGGGACGAGCATGCCGCACCGCGTTGTACTGGCCCCAAAATTTCGAGACGAAGGGGCTGGCAGCCTGTTCGAGGCTGAGTTCTTCCAGCGAACCAGTCACGTAATTAGCCGCAGTCACCAGCAGGTGATCAATGCTTTCGATATCACTGATGAATCGTCCAATCGACGCCTCGTCTTCGACGTCGACCGCCCCATACTGCACCTTCACTGCTGGGTATTGCTGTTCGATCTGAGTAGCCGCGTTGCTGAGTTTATCGAGGTTCCGGGAGCCCAGGACGAGTGAGGCTCCGGCCTCAGCCGCTGCGAGCGCTACTTGAAAGCCAATTCCGCTACCGCCACCGATCAGCACGACTGTACGGCCGCTTAAATCCTGTGCCACATTTCCCCTTTGAAAAAATTTCGCCGAGTTCGCGGTCAAGTCTCGGATTCGCTAGTAATTCCTAGCGAATCCGAGACTCTCCCGCGAACTCGGCGGTTTGGTGCCGGTCTATTTCTGCAGCTCGACCAAGGCTTGCGGGTCTGAGTCATTGAGGAAAGTAGCCACTCGTTCGGCTTCCTCGGTCTCACCGATCGAGCCGGCAGCCTGCCCTAGGGCGTAGAGCGCCTTCAGGAAACCTCTGTTCGGCTCATGCTGCCATGGGATCGGGCCGGTTCCTCGCCAGCCGTTACGCCGTAGCGCATCGAGGCCGCGGTGATACCCGGTGCGGGCATAGGCATAGGCCTCCACTGTGTGCCCAGCGGTGAGAGCTTCCTCCGCCAACAGGGCCCAAGGCAGGGACGAGGCCGGAAAACTAGCGGCAACGTCGACCGGCTCGGCACCGCCAGCCAATCGCTCAGTGACCTCCGGTTCCACCGGCAGCAAAGTCGGCTCTGGGCCGATCAGATTCTTCCGGAATTCGTCAGACATCCGAACCGCCTAGAGGCTCTTGCCAGCGGAGCCGAGCTCCTGTGCAGCAAGTACCAAACGCGCGGCCAGACCAGCTTCAGCAGAAGCACCCCAGACTCGCGGGTCGTAAGTCTTCTTATTGCCGACCTCGCCGTCCACCTTGAGCACGCCGTCGTAGTTCTTGAACATGTGATCGGCCACCGGGCGGGTGTAGGCGTACTGGGTGTCAGTGTCGATGTTCATCTTGATCACACCGAAGGAAACCGCGTCGGCAATTTCCTGTGGAGTGGAACCCGAGCCGCCGTGGAAGACCAAGTCGAAGGGGCTGCTCTTACCGAGCTTGGCACCCACCTGATCCTGAATTTCCTTGAGGATCTCGGGGCGCAGTTTCACATTGCCCGGCTTGTATACGCCGTGCACGTTTCCGAAGGTCAGCGCCGTGATGTACCGGCCATTCTCGCCCGAGCCCAGCGCCTCAACGGTCGCCAAGCCATCGGCGACGGTGGAATAGAGCTTGTCATTGATCTCGTTATCAACACCGTCTTCCTCACCGCCGACCGCACCGATTTCGACCTCAAGAATCATCTTGGCGGCCGCCATCCGGGGCAGCAGTTCCTTGCCAATCCGCAAGTTCTCCTCCAGAGTCTCGGCGGAGCCATCCCACATATGCGAGTTAAAGAACGGGTTACGGCCAGCAGCCACCTCCGCCTCCGAAGCGGCCAACAATGGCAACACAAAGCCGTCCAGCTTGTCCTTAGGGCAGTGGTCGGTGTGCAGCGCTACTTTGACCGGGTAGTTCTTAGCCACCTCACGAGCGAATGCTGCGAAGCCCAGGGAACCCGCCACCATGTCTTTGACCTTGGCACCCGACCAATAGGCTGCGCCACCGGTGGAGACCTGCACAATGCCATCAGAACCGGCGTCGGCAAAGCCTTGCAGGGCTGCATTGAGGGTCTGCGAGGAGGTCACGTTCACTGCGGGGTAGGCGAAACCGCCAGCCTTTGCGCGATCGATCATCTCTGCGTATTCGTCCGGTGTCGCGATAGGCATACGTACTCCTTGAGGTAACTTGCTGGGTCGCTCTCATCTTAACTCAAGCCGCCTGCCCTCGGGGTAGTTATTGCGCAAGCTCGCTTTCCCACACTTCGATTACACCGATCGCTTGGACCTCAGATCCTGGCAATCGACCAGCAACTGGTCACTAGCTGCACAACTGCTGGGCCTTATCCCACAGAAAGCTGACAGGGGAGATCTACCCATTGTCGAAGCCGCTTTGCCCTGTTTGACTGAATCCGCTCAATGATTCTCGGCATCACCAATCGAAAGATATGACTATGACAGATCAAGGATTTAGCCGGAAGACTTTTCTCAAAACCGGTGCCTTAGGCGCGGCCGCTGCAGTGCTCAGCGTACCGACTTTAGGGGCTGGCCTGGCCAGTGCAGCGTTGCCAGCGGTCAATATGGAAAAGGTCGTTCTGGCCGCTCAAGTTGACCCATACCGCGGTTCGGTCGCGATCACCGCTGGCGCTGGCCCTTCGGTGAAGCTAGTACAGCAGGCCCTGATCGCCAAGAAGTTCCTGGCCGCAGGCTATGCCGATGGAAACTTCGGCAAAATGACGATTGCCGCCTACAAGAAATACCAACAGTCGCTCGGCTACACCGGCTTGGATGCCAGCGGCTTGCCCGGTCCAACCTCGCTGAAGAAGCTCGGCACCAATCGCTACACGGTGACCAGGCCGATTACCGTTGGCGCGAAAACCACTGTGAGCGGTAAGCGAGTGAACACTCGGACCAAGAACATGCTGGTGGCAGCGGGCAAACGGGCTGGCATCACCATGTCACTCACTCAGGGCTCCTACAACCCGGGTGGCGTCGGCGCCTCCGCTGGTACGCACGACGGTGGCGGCGTGGTCGATATCTCGGTGAGCGGTAAGACTTCGGCGCAGATGACCAAGATGGTCAAAGCGCTCCGTGAGGTTGGCTTTGCCGCCTGGCACCGCACCCCGGCGCAGGGCTTTGCGCATCACATCCACGCGGTGGCCATCTGCGACACCGATATGTCTCCTTCAGCTCAAGCCCAGGTCGGCGATTACTACCGTGGTCGTAACGGCTTGGCTTCGCATGCGGCAGATGATGGCCCCAAGGTCACCAAGACTTATTGGGAAGAGTATCTGCGCTAAGCCCCTCTATCGGGCTCTGCCCTGCTGTCTCGGTTCGAGTTGAACGACATTTTTGGGGGATTTCAACTCCACCACTCGAAGGCAGCGGGGCAAAGTCTTTTAACAGATGGACAACCGCTCGGATCACGAACAGCGCGCTCGGCGTAAGCCTCTAAGCGCTAAACCTTGGCTCAGGGCGCCGATCCGGAAACTCGCTGACCGAATTCGTATCTGCGAATCCAAGCATGCATCGCAATGGCCGCAGCCGCTGAAGCGTTGATTGAGCGAGTCGAACCGTATTGGGCAATCGAAAGAGTTGCTTCAGCCGCCTGATGCACTTCCGGTGTCAGCCCGGGGCCTTCCTGGCCGAACACCAAGACGCATTTGCTCGGCAGCGGGTAGCTTTCCAGGGGCACCGAATCGGGGAAATTATCAATCCCGATCACGACGACCCCCTCCTCCGCCGCCCAATTCACAAAGTCCTCGACCGTCGGATGATGCCTGACGTGCTGGTACTTATCGGTGACCATAGCGCCGCGCCGGTTCCAACGGCGTCGGCCAATAATGTGCACTTCTTTGGCCAGAAAAGCATTGGCGGTGCGCACCACCGAACCGATGTTCAGATCGTGCTGCCAGTTCTCAATCGCGACGTGAAACTCGTGGCGACGTTCATCCAGCGCGGCCACGATGGCATCATGTCGCCAGTACCGGAACTCATCTATAACGTTCCGGCGGTCGCCTTCGGCGAGTAGTTCAGGGTCCCACTGCTCGCCTTGCGGCCAGGTTCCCTCCCACGGGCCGACGCCGATCATCTCCGCCACTGCCTCCGCACCTGTAGCCGGTTCGCTATCTGCTTGTTTGGAGGAATCAGCGCCCTTGGCGGCAGCTCCGCTCAGCTCAATCGGATCTTGGCTAGTCGATTCCGCTGCTGGGATGGCGGTATGGGGAGTGTCCGGGGCGCCGTCTCCGGGCTGCGCGATTGTGCTCACATAACTAGCCTATCTACCCGAGCTCTAAGCTATTTGCCTCACGTTGACCTCGAGTTACTCTCGAATCGGTGAAAGACTTGGAGGTATGGCACACGACGAACCCCGCAAAGCTGAAGATATTGAATGCTGGTTGACCGATATGGACGGCGTGCTGGTGCACGAAAATCAGGCCGTCCCGGGCGCTGCCGAGTTGATTCAACGCTGGGTGGACACCTCCCGACGCTTCCTGGTGCTAACCAATAATTCGATTTACACCCCGAGGGATCTGGCCGCCCGGTTGAAGGCCTCGGGTCTGCAGATTCCGGAGGAGAATCTGTGGACCTCGGCGCTGGCGACAGCCGAATTCATGAAATCGCAAATGCCCGGAGGCCGTGCCTTCGTGATCGGTGAGGCTGGGCTGACCACCGCCCTGCATGAGGCTGGCTTTATCCTGACCGACCAGAGTCCCGATTACGTGGTGCTCGGCGAGACTCGTAGCTACTCCTTCGACGCCATCACCAAGGCGATTCGCCTGATTGGCGAGGGCGCCCGCTTCATCGCAACTAATCCGGATGCCACCGGGCCGTCCAAGGAGGGGCCGCTGCCGGCCACCGGGGCGATCGCCGCTTTGATCACCAAGGCCACCAACCGAGAACCTTATGTGGTGGGCAAACCGAATCCGATGATGTTCCGCTCGGCAATGAATCAGATTGAGGCGCATTCGGAAACCACCGCAATGATCGGGGACCGGATGGACACTGACATCATTGCCGGTATGGAAGCAGGTTTGCACACTGTCTTGGTGCTCACCGGGATCACCCAGCCCGGCGATGTTGACGCCTTCCCGTTCCGACCGGACCAGACCCTCGAGTCGGTTGCCGAGCTGATTCCGCTGATCTAAGCGTCGCAATAAGAGGATGCACGGTGGAATCTGCCACTTCAAGACCATGAAATGAACCGACTGCTGCGCCATCCAAGCACGCCAACACTGGGCGAGCCACTAACCACCAGTTGTCACCAACACCGGGTGACTTCTCACCATACTTCGTGAGTAGCCACCCGGCAGTTGAGAGGCGTGAACTACTAAATAGTCAGGAGACTACGTATATTTCCTCATGTATTTGCTCAATCTTGTGATAGTCATTCTCCAATTGAGCCTCATCTTCGTGGGTCATAAAAAACCGCAGCGGACTCGACAGTAAATCAGTGGTTGGTCGAATTACGTCTCCGGGTTTCTTTTTCACGGTCAGATCTACCACGCTCGGAAAGTCACGTATTCGTGACACAAGCTCATCATCGATTGAAACAACGGTTCCGCTATGCGAAGTTGGGGCGTTATAAACGACTGCGGGCTGCCTAACTGTGTAGGGCTGTTTAAGATAATTATCAGTAAAATCCTTAGAAGAGGCATACAGCTGAGCTGTGAGCTTCGCCTGATCTGTGCCGAGGCAAATATCATGTAGAGCCGGGTGCATATTGCCATTCAACCGGCCTCCAATCTCGACCAGAGCCGGCCCATCCGCTTCCACAATGATCTCAGCATGCGCTGGCCCGTTCTGAATACCCAAAGCATCTAGAACTCGAGTGACGTATTCACGAAGCGAGTCACAGATTGGATCCGATGGCGCAACCAGGACATCACGATTGTAAATGGGGCTCCCGTCATCGAGGAGAAACTTCTCATAACGCCAGATGCCAACGACACGGGCTTGGCCATCACAGGAAACAGTATCCACAATGTACTCAGTGCCCGCTAAATACGTCTGAACTAAGACTTGGTCATTAAGCTCATCGAAAATATCGCGTTTTCCAAGAATCCTTCTTGCTGCCGAAAGCACCTCCGCTTCAGATCGACAAACAACGACGCCGTCTGTTGATGCTGAGGAGATGGGCTTTACTACACATGGCCAATGAGCATTGGTTCTTGCCCAATCCGCCGCCGCCTCAGCACTATTAGCGAGGCTTTGCTTCGCGACTTTTAGGCCCGCTGCACCTACCGTCTCGATCATCTCAAATTTGTTTCGCCTCGCCGAAGAAAGCGCGGAACCATTGGTTCGGAGATTAAGGGTCTCGCTAAGCCAATCTGCTAGCGGAACGCCTGGCTCCTGCCCTGCAATGACAAACGAAGGTTGTAGGGCTTGGAGCTCAGCCACAACGTCATCCCGGCCCATGGCGAGCATCTTGCAATAGCCATCAGGATTGGGTTGAAGCATAGTGGTCATCGGCTCCGGAGTGCTAAAAACATGAACTAAATCAATTCCTAATTCATCGAAAACAGGAGGTAGATAGTTCCCCGTACTGTAGGCATCCACAAGAACGCCTACAGTACGTTCAGGAATCATTGATCCCCCACAGCTTCATTGCGAGGCTTGATCCCAAGTTTGTCCAGCTTTTCCACCCATTCGGCTTTGTCTTGCTCTGAGCGGAGTACACAGAAGTTGTTGCCCTCCAGATCTGCCATCACCACCCAACCCTCACGACCTTCATTGTCACGGTGATCTTCGAGAATGGTTGCCCCCATGTCTTGAAGTCGCTGCACTTCTTCAGCCTGAGTGCAGTCGGTAGGTTTGATATCCAGATGCATCTCTGTTGGGCGAATTCGCTCGCTATCGCTAGGACGCTCTCTTTCGAAGACGAGCGCAGGCAACCCATCACCTGTGGTGATGAGGAGGCCACAAGGATCCTCAGGATAATTTCGGTTGGTCGGATCTTCGGTGTACCCGATCACTTTCGCCCACCACAAGCTCTGTCCGTACGGATCCTTGCTGTCAACCGATACGCGGAGAATTTCAGAGGTCATTTTGCTACCTTTTCTTTCGTTTTAATAGTCAGCGCCGGATGACGCTGTACGTCTGTGATCGCCGATATCAGCAATACTCTGAAGGACATTAGCCGGATGCTCGGCCAATCGATGCAGCAGATGGAGCCACCAAGACCGGCCATAACAGCAGTAAATTCTGCAGGGAACTCCCTCCTCCTTAAGGCTCTTCAGGAGCCCCGGTTGAACCCCATGAAGCATTTCAACTTCTTCGACTCTCGAGAGCAAGCCCTCATTTCTCGCCATTGAAATAACCGCAGAGTCGTGAGTCGCCATCGACGTCTTTATCCCCAACTCGAGCATGTATTCAAGTAAACTCTCATACCTCCGATTGAGCTCTTCCCCCCTAGGCAGCGCTAGCTGCACTGGCTCGTCATAAACACCCTTAACAAGCCGCACCTTCGCTCCGATTTCGGCTACCCGAGCAATATCATCACGAGTTCGATGAAGGTAGGCTTGGAGCGTTATCCCGATATTTTTATGATCTTTTGCAAGCCGTTCAAAAACCCTCAAAATATTGGGGAGTTGTTCACTGTTTTCCATGCTCAGGACGATGTGAGCGTTTTGTTCGGCAGCCACGGTGAGCAAGCGCGCTGTATTCTCCTCGGCGAGCTGCCAACTCAGAGTTGAACCCAGATTGGATAGATCGAAGCCTAGCTGTACGGGCTCATCGATAGCTCCGGGGAGATGCTTAAGAAGCGCTAGATATTCATTGACAACGATGTCAATTTCTTCTGCTGTTTTAGCCTCTTCGCCAACTAGCTCGACCGCAAGCCGATAGCCCTTGGCCGCTAAAACCGGGAACTTCTGCAACAAGCCAACGGAATCTTCGCTAAGAATATATCGGTTAGCTGCTGGCCAAAGCGTCTCCCTAAGTAACTCACCATTGTCGAACGCGGCTCGGTACTCTGGCGAGCGTGCCAAGCGCCTGAGAGTTCGACTAGCCTCCGCGTCATACAAGTTTTCATCAAAAGTCATTGATTTCCTTTAGTTTTCTGAGTCTTAGATCGAAAGACTTTGTCAGCGCTTGATACCGGCCACTTCGTCTATGCTTCGTCGGCTTTCATCTTGTCGTTTGATTTTTGGCCGCTCCCGGGAGGAACCTTCGGGCTTCGCGACAAGAGATACAGCGGTGCCGCTGCTGCCAACACGACCCCCGCGACAATGAAGGCCAGCGCCGATGATGCCCAACCAACTACCTGAGTGAGGACGATCAATCCCAGCGCATTGGCGAGTTGATTGGCAGTTGAATTCACCGAAGATGCGGTGGTGCGATGGGGGCCCTCAATGGCATCGTGCACCATTGAGTTATGGAGTGGAGTAGCAGCGCCATTGATGATGTACGAAAAAAGGTAACCGAGGACTACGCCTACTGGTCCAGCCACCAAGCCCATTGCAATCACCGCAATACCTTGTACTATTTTCAAAGTGACCGCAGCGCCAACACGTCCGAATTTCCGGGTGAGTAACGGTAGAGCAGCTGCCCCGAGCGCGGACACTCCCCAGCCTGCAGCAGTGACAGGACTGAGAATAACGGCAGCGACACTTTGAGAAGTAATCTCTTCGAGTCGAAGCGGCACCAGGGTTTCGGTAGCAACCATTCCGAATCCCCACAGAAGCTCCACGAGTACCAAGCCCAGAAGAATTTTACTGTTTCGAACCAACCGCAAGCCGTCCCGCAGAGTAGCCGGAACGCTCCGGATTGCTCGGCCGAAGGGCTGTGACGATGACAACTTTGTCTCCGGTATGAATCGCAGAGAAGCCGCCAAAACGATGAGATTGATAGCTACCGCTAACAACACCGGTTGATTTAGCGCCGTAACTCCTGGAATCGGATGCCACCAGACAAGAACGCCGCTGAGCAAGCAACCCGCACAAATTGACCATCCCAGAACTGCCCCAGAGAGCCTAAATCCTCTTTCAATTGAGTCTTTTTTCCCGAGGGCGATCATGGAATCCACATACCAAGCGTTCAAGGTTCCGCTATCCAAACCTCTGTAAAGTCCCTGCAATACGGAAAAAATGACTAAACCGCTGAGCGTCGGGATGGTCGCTAACGCTAAGTGGCTCATGAGGGTCACAGCAGCCGCAGTAAGCAGAACCGGCCTGCGCCCCCAAGTGTCCGCCAAGCTGCCAGCTGGCAAATCCATGAACAGCCAAATGAAACCCCGCAAACTAAGCGCGACACCGACATCCGCAACCGAAATGCCTCTCTCCAGACAGAGCAGTACCAAGGAAGGAATTAATAGACCAACTGGCACCCAGCGCAGCCCGTAAAGTGCCAAAAATCTCCGCAACACCTGCGAAGCTGTGATGTTTTCAATACCCATTGGTGTCCGCTCCCTTCCGGCCATCCCGCACGTTGCTGTGTCGGGTTAAGTCGGGCGATGAACTCTCAGTTTCAGGCATTCCACTGCATTCGGACGAGGATTCGACAAGGGCAGATTGGAACAAACTGAGCTCGGCTTCTAAACAACTCTCCAAAGTTTCGATTTTGACAAACCCGTGACCCTCACCCGCGATAGTCTTATAGGTGTTCCTTATCCGAACTTTCTCATCGCCCACAGAACCTACTGCGTCGATTAAGGCCCGAGCCTGTTCCGGTGGACAAACAGTGTCTTCTTCTCCTTGGAACAGTGCAAAAGGCACTCGGATCGAACTCGCACTGCTTAAAGGCGAACGCTGCCGATAGACCTCACGCTGTTCGGGCCAAGGACCGAGGAGTGAATCGAGATATCGCGACTCAAAGTCATGAGTCCCGTTTTCGTACCACAGCTCAGGTGAGATCACCGGATAGTAGATAGCAGCCGCTGCAAACCTTCCAGACTCTTTGCCGATTGCACAAGCCGCTGTCCAACCACCCGCGCTACCACCGCGAATAGCAAGCTTCCCAGCTTCGCCCTCCTCCAGTAGCTTATGGGCTACAAACTCAACATCCATCACATCGATAACTCCCCAGTTTTGCTGAAGTAGCATCCTAAATTCGCGGCCAAAACCCGTGGATCCACCATATTGAACGTCTATTACCCCTATTCCCCGGCTGGTGAAATAGCTGAACTCCTGGCTTCTTATGGCTTGGCTGCGGCTTGTTGGCCCGCCGTGAGCGACAACAATATAAGGCGGTTTTTGTCCCGAAGGGGCGGTGAAAATCGGACTATAAGGTCGATACTGATGGGCATGAACCTCACGCCCATCAACGTGGCGCCAAACGCGGAGTTCAGGAACAGAGGTATATTCATCGTTCGAGGATATACCGGGCCGGATGGTCTCCCAGGTGTTAGTTTCCGGATCAACCGTTATGACGGTACGCCGATGAACCGGAGAAGCAGCCACCGCGACTATTTTCCGACCGTCGGTTGAGATTGAGAACCATTCCGTAAATGGCGTATCCAAATCAGTCAGATGCCCGTAGATATCTAGAATTCCCAGCCGCCGAGTGTTCCTGCCATGCACCACGGCGATCGAACCGTTATCCAGCGGCACAAACCACCGCTGACCGATCCGCCATAATGCGTCCGCAAATTCCTCGGCCGCCGCGTGTAGATTTTGACGGGTTCCGTCTTCATTGATTTGATCAATGTTCCACCAGCCACTCCGATCGGTCACCACCAGCAATGCTCCGCGATCGCTGGTTGACCATTCCAATTGAGTAATCGACTCCGCGTCCTTACCTGCAACGCACATTGCAGATAGCGATTCATCACCTTGGGGAATTTCGGCAATCATGACTTCCGTACGATCCCAGGGCATGGCCGGGTGATTCCAGCCGATCCAGGCAACTCGTCTACCATCGTCCGAAATCTTCGGTCCGGTCATAAAGTCATGGCTGGCGGCCCTGACTCGCACTAGCGAGCCATCGGATGCTGCCGCTCCCGAGATCGGAAATGAGACAATGTGTCGCTGCACATTTTGGCCAGCCTCGTCCAGCACAGTCTCTCTTAAACACCAGATTTGATGGTTTGTCACGGAAAATTCGGAGTATCGGTATTCTCCTTCGATCGCCTCGGGCGTCAGTGCAACTCGATCATTCCCAGGTCTCAAGAGATAAACGCGCTGATCGACGCCATCAACAATGAGCAAACCATCCGTATCAGATCGTGAGACTGGCGCCCACGGCACCCCACCATAGCCAATGACTTTGCTCTGGACCGAAGATTCCCAGCGAATATCTCCAGACTTTCCTTCGTGCGAGCGAACCAGTGCGCGACGTCCCGCTTCTGCTGGTCGTGACTCAATCCAGCACGGATCGGATCCGTAGAATCCTGCCCATTCGACGGGAGCATCGCATTGAGCTACTTGATAAGCAGTAATCGGTGAAGCCCATTTTCCAAAGGGAAGCACTGAAGATTTATGCATGCTGCTCATATTTCCGGTAGTCGATGACTGGATTACCAGAGCGACTAGAATCAAGCCAGTATTGCATTGTTGGTTGGTCGCCGGAGATCCAAAAGTGCCCATCCAGATCTGTCCAGTCCGCCAGGGCGTTTAACTGAGCGGCATAAGCTACCGCGTTGGCGGGTTCGAGGAAACTGCCCAGCATGCTTGTCCGCCCGTTCTGACGCAATCTCTGCAGGGACTGAATTGCCGGAAACAGGCCCCCCATCCGCATGATTTTAACGTTGGCACCGACCCCGATCCGCAGAGCCCGTTCGATATCACGTTGATCGTGGATGCTTTCATCAAGCACGATAGATGTGGACGGCAAGCTCTCCTTGATTTCCTCGAGTAACGTTTCATCTTTGGTCGGGTCTTCTAAAACTGCGGGCGCAAGACTTTGCACAGCAGCAGACAACTTCTGCCACGCATCCCGATCCCAACCTTCATTGACGTCGAGCATAATCGGACCTGCCTGCCCCTGCAGACTCTCGATGACCTCAAGGTCGTGTGCTCCCCCGACTTTGACTTTGAGCGGTCTTTGTCGAACTGAAGCGTCCTCCCCGATCGGCACTGTGTGTAACAACTGGATCTTCCCAGGCTCCGGTAGGCGTAGTACTTCCCAAGTTGATTCGTCTCTAAGACGGGCACACCGGTCGAGCAAAGCCATCTCAGCAAGCAGAAGAGCCGGACCAGATACCCGCCCCCGCCAGCTTCCCAATGCTTTTTCGATTTCTGCTACCTCGGACAGCTCGCTTTCCGAAAAGCCCTGTTCAACGATGTCCCTCGCTTCTTGCGCGATGAGTTCCGCATTTTGATCGAATGCCGAATCGGCCGAGATCTCGCCACTGCCAGCGCTCCCGTCTGGCCCGGTCAATACTAGGTGAAGTAGATGCACCTGGGAGGTAACCGCATGCGATACTCGGAATTCACGCTCCAATTTGAACGGCTCAAGGCTCACACTAACTGTGGTCTTCAACTCCGCCACCTTTCGTTCCGCTCCAGCAAAGTTCCGAGCCCGTCGAATACTGACCCGTCGGCCATCGTGAACTGCACAGTTCGGCTGAGCATACGAACGTACTCTTCAACCTCACTCGCCTCGCCCGCCGCCGTACCGACTATTACTCCGATGCGGTCTCGGCTGCTTTGATATCTCCTGATAGACCCGCCGGACGTCACTGAAAGTTCTGCATGAAGCACCCCGGGCTCGTCCAGCACAACTGGCCACCCCTCAATCGCCACAATTTCTCCCGGTGGCGGGGTGAGATAAATTGCCGCGGTTTGCCTGGGTGGCGATAGTTTTTCCTTCGGAACTGCCGAGCCGACCGCGTCTGCGAAAACCTCACTGAAATAATCAACGCCCGAGGCATATTCCGCCATCAGATGAATCCAGTCACCACCCACCCGAGTATGAATCTCGCCAAGAGTTACCTCGCCCTCCTCGATCCAGCCTTCGATGTGGAACACCCCAAAGCTCAAATCCAGGGCCTCGAGTGCCCGAGTTGTTGAGTCCTCTATTTTGCTCCGCTCAGCCGGCCCGTACGGAGCGGGTACAACGTGCCCCACCTCAACAAAGCAGCTACTCGAAAGCGTTCGCTTGGCAGTGCAGGCAAGGTAAACCGGTTCGCCTTGCAGAAAGTAACCTTCGATGCTGAACTCTTCGCCGTTCACGTAGCTTTCCGCTATAAAGTGGGAATCTGGCTCTGGTAGCAATTCAATTGCCGCGGGAAGTTCTTCGGGGCCATTTACTAAACTCACTCCGATGCTGGCTGTTCCCGCTCGCGGTTTAATAATGACTGGTCCTGATTCTCGTGTAACAAAGAGTTCAGCCTCTTCAAGCGAGCTACACAGCTGAAAGCGAGGCTGTGTTAGGCCGGCCGAGGACAGCGCGGCGCGGCAGAGATCTTTATGGATGGCGCGGTGGACGCTCTCGACTGGGTTGCCACGGGCCTGCAGTGCTTCAGCAATCTCTGCTACCGCCAACTGCATGGCATCACGCACACCGAAAACCACTTGATACGGTTCTTCGAGGTCGTTGATGTAGCGTCGCCGCTCAGCTGTATCGGCAAGGCTGACAGCAACTACATGGTCAGCGAGGTCACAGACCGCTTGGGCTTCCGGACTCTCAATATCGGAAAAAGTTACGGTTATCTCAAATCCCAAGTTCTTCGCGGCAGTCATTGCCCGACGGCAGGCATCAATGCTGAGGTCAGAGGGGCCGGCCCCACCAACCATCAGTAGCTTAGTTGCGCTCATTAATAAGGTCCGTATCCGCGCCCTGATTCGCTAGAACATATAGATCATCTTTTAGCTTTTGAATCTGCTGATAGTCGGCGCGAATTTCATTTTCAGTCTCGGCTATCTGATGTAGACGGAAAGTTGCGCTGTATAAGTCTGCCGTTGGCACGAGCTGATCGCCTGGACGCTGGCGGGGTACGAACTCCCGAACAGTCGGCAAATTCCGAATGTCGTTCGCCACCGTCTCATTGACCGCCAGCACCTCCCCGGATTGTTCGGTGATTCCGTAAGTCACGCTCCCATGGCGAAGTTTTCGATAGGTGCGACCCGCATATTCGGAGTTAAATCTGGCTGGGTCGGTGTAGGCGAGAGCCAGCACATCAGCCTGGTTTGTTCCAGTGCAGGCATCATGAAATGCTGGCAGCAATGAGCCAGAGGTTCGAGCCCCTACTTCAACGAGGGCCGGCCCATCCTGGGTAATAATAACTTCAGCGTGCGTTGCGCCATTACGAATCTCGAGGGCCTCTAAGGCCAGATCTAGATAGTTGATAATCTCGGCCGCAACCGGATCCGTCTCGGGGTCGACGATCTCACTTCGATCATAAACTCGGTGACCATTGAGCAATCTCTTGTGGTATCGAGTGATGCAGCAGGTGTACCTGCTGCCATTTAGCGAGACCGTGTCGATATTATATTCATCGCCGTCAAGATAAGACTGGACGAGGATGTGATTATTCTGAGTACCAAAGATGTCCCAGCTACCGAAAAGTTTTTCACAAGCCTCACGCACCTGCCCAACATCGGTGCAGATAGTAACTCCGTCCGATGCAGCTGAGGAGATCGGTTTAACCACCACCGGCCAGGCGCCGTGTTGCTCAACCCAGTCCAGAATCTCCCCGATATCACCTGAGCGCATTTGCTGCGCAGAATTCAAACCTGCACCCTTGATGGCCTCGATCATTTCAAATTTATCCCGACGAGCTTTGCTCATTCGAGTACCATTTCCCGGCAGGGCCAATCGCTCAGCGAGTTTGTCAGCTAACTCCACGCCCGGTTCCTGACCCGCAACCACGCAACTTGCCCTGAGCCCACGTAGCTGAGTTACCACCTCCTCAAAATCTTGGGAAGCCAGCACATAATCGTAGGCTTCTAAGGCAGGTGGTTTCATCGTCGTCATCAGCTCAGGCGTAGATTGCACATGGGCCAATTCTGCCCCGGCACGACGAAAAGCCGGAGGTAGATGATTCCCACTGGTATATCCATCGACAATCACAGCGAGACCGGACGATAGGTGAGTTCCCATAGTGGATGTTTCCCTTCAGGAGTCGAATGGGGCAAGGTATAGTTCGATTGGCGGATCCGGGCTCAAGTAAAAGTGGCCTCCAGGCAATTCTCGATGGCGGAACTCACCGGTTGTTAGTTCTGACCAACGTTCGCCGTCCTGATAACTCACATCTGGGTCAGTGGCCCCCCTGACCACGAGCAACTCGCAACTCAATGCGGGACCAGGCATTCGTTTATATCTCTGAAGCATTTGATAGTCCGCTCGGAGATACGGCAATACAAGTTCCCGCACCCTGGGGTCGGCAAGCAGTTCTGGGTCCTCATTGGTTCCCCCTAAAGAGACCAACGATTGCATCGCGGCGTCGTCGTCCCAAAGAACCTCGGAGTCAACGACGTTTCCACTCTCGTCCGGAACCCGACAAGCAGAGGCGATGAGCCGGCTTGGCTGAAACTCTGCGCTTGTCGCCAACCGAGCCACCTCGTAGGCGAGCACAGCGCCCAAACTATGCCCGAAAAAAACCACATCTCGCCCGCTAAAAGAAGGCAAAGCCTGGTGAACTGCCTTCGCCATCTCGCCTAAATCTTCATAGCAGTCTTCCATCAAACGGTCTGCCCGTCCTGGGTACTGAACAGCGAGAATATTTAGCTCGGCCGGCGAAGACTTCGCCCAGGTGCGGAAATAGTTCGCTGACCCGCCAGCGTGGGGAAAACAAACGAGCACTTTTCTTGCGGCCGGGTCACCATTAAGCACACGCAGCCACTCACTGGACTCAATCATTGAGAACCCTAGCGGGGCCTGCGATAGCCGAACGATACCCGCCGAGGACGAGCATTTCAGTCAGATCTTCCACGGAACGCACACCGTAAACGTCTTCGAAGGGCAACTCAATACGTGTGGACTTAGCGATATCATCAATCAGCCGAATCAAGTCAAGTGAGGTTCCGCCCGCCTCAAAAAAACCTATCCCGGGCTGAGGCTCCGAACCGCTATGTTCAGTCCATAGCCGCGTCACCGTAGCAACAATTCCGGCCGGATCCGCTGAAGCAGAAGAATTACTAATGGGCGTGGAGTCGCGTTCAGCTAAAGCTTTCCGGTCGATTTTTCCAGAGGTATTCAACGGAAAAGCAGTCAATTCATCTAGAAAATCTGGAACCAGATAGCTTGGGGCTTTAGCAAGCAAATGTGTTCGCAGGTCGGCGAGACTAGATTCGGGCTCCCTGAGGCGGACAAACGCTCGGATCCTGCGCTCGTGGCCCTGGCCTACAGCAATAGCAGCCACCTCCCGGACTAGAGGTTCGGAAAGCAGCAAATTCTCGACTTCAGTCAGATTGACTCGATGGCCACGAACCTTAATTTCGTGATCGACCCGTCCCCGGAATTCAAGGTTTCCATCAGGGAGCATGGCTACTTGGTCACCAGTTCGATATATCCGATCAGAGGGATTGGATGAAAACGGGTTACTAATGAAAGCCTCATTGGTAGTAGCTGGATCATTGAAGTATTCCAGCGCTAGCCGATCTCCCCCAACATACAGTTCTCCAACCTCCCCTTGAGCCACGGGCTCCAGATCACCGTCAAGAACGTGGCAGCTTGCACCTGCTATTGGGACACCGATCGGGACAGCACCTTCAGGTCTCTGCCATTCGCTTAGCCGGAATGCGGTGCTGATGATCGTGTTCTCAGTAGGTCCGTAGCAGTTCACGATATCCAACTGAGGACAACTCTCGATTGCGATCCTCGCCTGCTCGGCGGGCATTACGTCACCGCCAATAATTAGACAGCGCAGCCGCTGTAACTCCTCGGCATACCGCTCGACCATCAGGGCAAATATTGCCGGGGTGAGGACAGCTACGGTTACCAGCGGATCGGCAAGCAACTTGGCCGTCTCCGCTAAGGACAAAACTGAATGCGGCGCGCAAAGCACCGAAGCGCCGATCAACAGCGCTGACCAGATCTCAAGCATCGACGGGTCGAAAGCCAAAGTGGTATGAACAAGAAAAACGTCATCGGCATGTAGCTGCGTGGGACCCGGGCGCTGACTAAGTGCAGCTAAAGCACCTTGCGGCACGACCACGCCCTTTGGCGTTCCGGTCGACCCGGAGGTGAAAAGGATATAGGCAGCACTATCTTCGGAGCCTTGGCTAGAGGCTTTCACGCCAGGCTGAGACTCAGCGAGTTCGGTAATGCATTTCTGCGGACACAACACGGTGGAAAGCCGGTAATCGCCAGACGTCAAGATCATCTCAAGATCCCCGAGCTCAACTATTCTTATGATGCGTTCCTCTGGGTGGGCGGGATCCAACGGAACAACACAGATTCCCGACAACCATGCACCCAGCATGGCTACAATGGTCTGCTGGCTACCGACCCCTAATACACCTACCCTGGCACCCTCCAAGACACCCTCAGATCTAAGTGCCACCGCGAGTTGATTGGCCAACTCCCAAACTTGTGAAAAGGTGTAGTCCCCGGAGGGATCCCGGATCGCTACCTTTTCCGGGTTAAGCTCAACTTGCCTGTGGAACGCAGCGGCAATTGGCTCAAAGTAATTTCGATTCGTCATTCGTCTTCTATCTCCGCTCGCAGCGTCTTGACAAGTTTTATTTGGGCTCCGAGAGATTGAGCTTTGAGTAGATCAGCCAGCTCGATAGCCAGCGATAAGCTTGATTCAAGATGCCTGGCTAATCGAATCAACAGCAAGGAGTCACCACCTCGCTCAAGAAAATTGTCGGTGGTTTGAAGATCATCGTGACCAAGCAGATCCCGCCAAGCTTCGCGCACTGCGGCTTCTGCCGAGGTGAACGAAACCTCGGCAGGCTGATTAGCCACCTGGTGAGTTGAAGATGTAACGTCTCCCAATGACGCTTCCGGAGCAACGAACTGTTTCCTATCCATTGCTGATCCCGGCAAGTGAAGACGGCGTCGGTCCACCACTCCGAAACTCAAATCGATCGGCTGCCCCTCGACCCACAATCTGGCGAGTGTGTCAGCAGGTCCGCTCAACATGGACTTTGCCGCCCCGCCCAGCGGAAGCGTTTTCACTCCCGCGGCCGCAGCCATTACAGATAAGGCCTGACCCGGTCCGACTTCAATCGCACGCGCCTCGGGGTATAAGTCGCGCAATGTTTGAAGACAGTCCCCAAAATTGACCGTCTCCACAATGCCATCCGCAAGGAAATCCAAGGACGATAAAACGCTACCCTCTTCAATCAAGTGAGCAGTTTGACCAGTCACCATCGAGACGTTGGTAGGTTCTGCGCTTAGCTCCTTCGTGTAATTTCGAAGTTGTGTCGCCGCCTGAGCCATTAAGCTGCTATGGAACCCGTGGCTGGTGAGCAGTCGCCGAGTTCGATACTTCCCAGCCAACTGCTTTTCAAGTTCATCAATGTCTTCCAGTCGTCCACTCAGAACTTGACCCACTGGCCCGTTTGACGCCGCCAGTTCAATGAGCCCGGTCGCCTTCTTCAAAATCTCCTGGACAGCCTCAGCTGAGCAGGAGACACTTAGCATCGCCCCTTCAGGACAAGCCTCCATCGCCTCAGCGCGACGGGTTACTAAGGCCGCCGCATGACCTAAACTGAGCATTCCAGATAAACAGGAGGCAGTGATCTCTCCTAGGCTGTGACCCGCTACGCAAAGCGGAGTTAGCCCGAGTTCCTGCAGTGCTGTCGCCGCTGCCCATTCGAGAGCAAAGAGAGATGGCTGCGCCAAGGCTGTGCGGTTCAGCTCTTCCGGGTCAAATCCTAAGTCAGTCAACGCCCGGCGTATTTTATCTGCAAGCTCCGGTTCAAAATGGTCCAAACATGATGCGAGCTGATCCGAGAAACCAGGCAGTTGCTCAACGAATTCGATTCCCATTCCTGGGCGCTGGCTGCCCTGTCCCGGAAATAGAAAAATAATAGGAGCGGGCCCATGCGTCGGGACAGTGCCTCGGACGCCCTTTCCGCTTCTGAGAGCGTCAACAGCCTCGGCAATCGTTCGGCCGACTACCGCCATGCGCTCGGGCAGTTCAGCTCGTCCAACGCTTAGGGTATGGCTTACCTCGGCGAGCTCCACCGATGAGCTAGCCAGGTGACCCGCGAGTTCCTGTCTGGTCTGGTCTAATCTGCCTTCCTCAATAGCTGAAAGAGGAAGGATCCTGATGGCCTCAGTAACGTCTTTACCATCGGTAGCCTCGACTATCGGCGGCTGTTCAACGATGAGATGTGAATTAGTTCCGCCGATCCCAAAAGAGCTGACCCCCGCTCTCCGCAAGCCCGGCGACAACCATGGCTCAGCATTAGCAGGCACCCGCAGCGGGGTCTCAATCTGTTCAAGAAGGGGGTTGAGACGATTGAAGTTTGCCAATGGGGGGATCTCGCCGCTAGCAACGACCTTGAGCGTCTTGAATAGTCCAGCGAGACCAGAGGCAGCGTCGAGATGACCGATATTCGCTTTGAGTGCACCTATCGGTATCGCTCCTTCGCTCACCCCAGCCTCGCGAAACACTTCTGAAGTCGAAGACCACTCAATCGGATCCCCAACCTTTGTTCCGGTACCATGCATCTCGAGGTAACCGATCGAAGAGGCCGTGATATCCGCCGCCGCGAGCGCGGCGCGCATGGCTCTAGCCTCACCCTGAGGTGAAGGCGCATTAAAACCGGCCTTTATGGATCCATCATTATTGATCGCCGAGCCAAGTATCACACCATGCATTGGCACTTCATTTTCTGCATCAGCATATCTGCGCAGCACAATCGCTAAAGATCCTGAACCGCCGACCGTGCCATTTGCTTCAATATCGAAGGGCCTGCAGACGCCGTCAGGTGACATGATTCCGCCGCGGCTATAGCGATAGCCCGCGTTGGGCCAGCCAGCAGAAGCGGCCACCACAACAGCCTGATCGCAGTCGCCATCAACCAAAGCCTGCATGGCCAGATGAACGGCTACTAGAGAGGACGAACATGCTGTGAGGACACCCATCGCTGGACCATTCAAACCCAGGTGATAGGCAATCCGAGAGGCCATGAAATCTCGCCCGGTCCCCACCTCAACCTGCTCGATGACCTCTTGGTCGAGATCCGGGCGACTCAGTATGCGAGCTGCATAACGACTGGAGCTTGAGGAGGCAAAAATTGCCGTTCTAAGGTGATCTTCCAGCGGATTACGACCTGCGTCTTCTAAGGCGAGCCAACTTCCTTCCAGCATCAGTCGATGTTGCGGATCGATCAGTTGGGCCGAGCGCGGCGGTATGCCGAATAGTTCGGCATCGAAGCGGTCAATATCTCTGATACTGCCTCGGACCGGAACATAGCTCGAGTCAGAGCGAACCTCGCGGGGAATTCCCATGGCTGCCAGGTCAGCATCGGAAAAACGACTGGTCAGCACTTCCCCGTCGCAAACCGCAGACCACCACTCGGCCAAGTCCTCAGGACCTGGAAGCCTCGACCACATACCAGTGACTGCGATATCAAGTGAGCGATCCCGCATATCGTTCACTTCGTCGCAAGTCGCCGCGAGCGAGCTGCTGCGGAAGCTAGTCGGGATTGCCGTAGCCCCGTGGAACTATTGTCTTTTGTCGCGCTCTGCTGCCGCCCTTTAGTTAGCAGCTCTGCTTGGGCGCTTACCGTTGTCGCGGTAAATAGGTCTACTATAGACACTTCGATTCCGGTTCTGCTCAGTAGCTTCGCTCTCAGCGCGGGCACTAATAGCGAATGCCCGCCAGCATCAAAAAAGTTAATATCGTGAGCTACAGAATTCATCTTTAGAACCTCGCACCACACGGTGTGAACAACATCGATAGTTTCTGACACCGGGGCTGCTTTGCCATCACGGGCCGGAACTTCGGTTAAATACTCCTGGGCCATACTCTTGAGTCTTTCCCGGTTCAACTTGCCGTGAGTTGTCCTCGGTAGGCCGGGAACAACTCTTACCGAGCTGGGTAGCATCGCGGGAGGCAAAACTCGTGCAAGTTTTGTCCGGATCTCGCCTACTTCGGTTTTCAGAGACTCGTCAATGAAAGCGGTTAGTGTCGCATTGTCGTGAGTTACCGCAGCCACTTCAGTGGCCGACAAGGTCAAGCGCATTAGACTCTCAACAGCTTCCAAATCCACTCGTTGGCCTCGAATCTTGACCAGCGAGTCCCGCCGCCCGCGGAATTCAAGTTCGCCATTTTCGGTCCACCGCACATAATCTCCAGTACGATACATTCGCTGAGCCTTAGCGCCCAATGGATCCGGAACGAACACGGAGTCCGTGTCTTGTGGTCGATGTAAATAGCCTCGCGCGAGGCCAGGGCCACTAATGCACAGCTGGCCAGTAGCGCCCCACGGCATCAACCTGTCATGTCGGTCTAATACGTAGGTCCTGACCCCCGGAATCGGTTTCCCGATAGAGACTTTCTCCGGCCGATTAAAACGCGCGTAAGTGGCCCAGATAGAAGTCTCGGTCGGACCGTATTCATTGACCAATTCTGCTGCTTCAGCCCATTTGAAATGTCGCTCTACTGTGACTTCGGAGAGGCTCTCGCCCGCGGTTATCACGGTCTTCAACGAGGTGGGTCGACTAATTTGGCTACGATCAACTTCGTCGAGCATGGCGCTGTAAAGCGCCGGCACAGAGAGCATCATGGTTATGGCATGAGCATCCAGCAGATTGAGGATCTCCCGCGGATCCTGAATCTCCTCGCGCTGGGCAACGACCAAGCACCCACCGCTGGTCAAGGTGCCCCATAAACCTGCCAGCGAAGAATCAAATGACATCGGTGACAGTAAGAGAAACTTGTGACGGCCCGGGTAGACCTCGCGTCGAGCGGCGGTGGAAGCAGCCAAAGAACCATGCTCTACAACGACGCCCTTAGGTTCGCCGGTACTACCAGATGTGTAGATAATATAAGCCGCGTCATTCATTTTGACTTCGCCAAGGGGCGCCGAGGTAGTCCGAGATGCCGCAATTTTCGGATTGATGACCTGCTGGACGCTCTTCAGATCAAACTCGGTGATAACTATCTCGATACCAGCGTCGGAGAGGATCGCATCGATCCGTTCCTGGGGATATTCAGGATGCATCGGAACGTAGGTTCCACCCGCTCTCAGGATGGCCAGAGCTGAAACGATGCCTTCGACCGAGGGATGGAGAAGGGTTCCAACCGGAGCTTCTTTGCGGAGCCCCGCTTCCAAAAGAACCTGGGCCAAATCAGCTGAACGTTCTTCGAGCTCTTGGTAGGTCAGGCGAGCATCGGCACCTACTACTGCTAGGCTGTGAGGATTTTCGGCAGCCAAGTCAGTGAAGAGCTCGTGAACCGGACGAGTTCCCTTATTTTCGAGAGCTGGCCCGCTGCCGGTATCCAATTGTTTGCCCCGTTCCGCCTCCGATAACTGCCCGAGAGCTGACACGGTTCGCTGGAGGGTCATCTGGGAAAACCCATCGGCAACGTTCTTGACTATTCGCCTAATCATCGATTCTGAATAGAGGCGTCCTCGATAGAGGGCGACTAACTCAGCGGTCTCACCATAATCTCGCAAAGTAAGCGTCAGATCGTAGAGAGAGACCGGCATCGGCAGTTCAATAAGCCCTACACGGACGCCTTCTAAGCTGGGGCTCGGCGGCCGCGATTCATAATTGAATAGCACTTGAAATATGGGCGTCCGGTTGCCGTCAGCTCCACCCCTCAGCCGACGTACAAGCTCCTCGAAGGCAATGCCCCGATGGGAATAGGACCGTAAAAGCCTGCGGTGCACATGGCCAAGGTATTCTCCGATAGACATCTGATGATCCACCTGGATCCGCACCGGCACCGGATTGACGAACATTCCAACCGTGTCTATATGGGCTGGAGCACGGGTGTCCATGGTTCCGCCCACCACAATGTTCTCAGCGTCTTTATAATGGCTAAGTGTGGCGGCAAACGAGGCCAAGCCAATCACTTGGGGCGTCGTTCGATTCGTTTGCGCTAGTTCGCGAATTGCCTCAAGCTGAGGCCCGCTCAGCGGCTGGCGCACTGATGAGGCTAACCGATCTTCTTCTACAGTCGCAGGCGGAACACCTAGAGGATCCTGATCATCAAGTACTCCTATCTCATCAACCCAGGCATCGATCTGGGCCTCGGAAGGACGGCTCCGGCGTTCTTCCACGACGTAGTCGAGATAAGTTTGATCTTCCTTGGATGCTGGCTGCCCTGCATAATTGTGAGCCAACTCCGACACCACGATACTTAAGGATCGACCGTCGAGGACTGCGTGATGAGCAACGATGATTAGAACATGCTCCTCGGCACGGACGCGGAGCAAGACTGCTTCGGCCAGGGGACTGTCTATCAGTGGGAAAACCTTGCGGGCGGCTAAATCAAGTTCCTCGGCCACTGCCTTCGGCGAGGCATCCTCATACCGCATTTGAAGATTATCGACTTCCCAATAATCCCGGCGCGGCTCATCACCACATTCCAGCACTCGTAGCCGTAACTCGCGATGCCGATGAAGAACCCTTCGCCAGGAAATTCGAAGTCGTTCAGCATCAAGCGATCCATGCAGTCGAGCCGCCCAGGCGACAGTGAATTCGGGGCTCGCCGAACGCATCTTATGAGCAAACCAGAGTCGTTTTTGAGCATTTGATAATGCATCTTCCGCAGCTTTCACTTCTGCGTCATCATTGGAAATATCAGTCGAAACTTCACTCCCTATAAAATCGCCATCAGCCTGGTTCTCGCGATTAAATTGTGGATTCATATTGTCCCCCGAGGTCAGCTTCCGGTGCACTCACAGGCTACGTGCCTTGAACGAAGTTTGTCGAATAGGTCACATTTTCATCAGCCGACAGCTGGCAGATTGATCTGGCTGGCTGGCGACTTTGAAGGAAAGTTTGCGGATCCGCAAACCTGGCTGAAGAAAGCTTACTGAGGCTCAACTACTTGCACCTGACTCAGCGGGAATAGTCGAACCTCTAGTTTGTCGAAACCATTCAAAAAGGCAGAGGCACTGGGAACCGGTGCGTCTGATAAATCCATTCGCGCGACGCGTTCAAGCAGCACTTCAAGAAGAACTCGAATCTCCGTTCGACCAATTGCGGCTCCGATGCAGTAGTGAGGCCCGCCTCCCAAACTCAGATGAGGATTGGGACGGCGGTCAATTCTGAATTCGTCGGGATTGTCGAACACGGTCTCATCACGATTGCAGGAAGGGATCCAGATCACCACCCGATCACCCGCCTTCATCTTGACACCATCAATTTCGACATCAGCGCTAACCGTTCGCATAACATGCATTGGCGGGGACGCCCACCTGAGTATTTCCTCCACGGCCGAGCGCACTAAGGTACGGTCTGCGCGCAGTCTCTGCCATTGCTCTGGGTTGGACGCGAATGCCAGAATCGCTGCCGAGACCGCATGTCGCGAAGTTCCTAAACCGCCGTTGACCAGTCCGTCGCAGTTGAGAAGAACTTCGTCGTGAGAAAGAGAGCCTTCCGACATTGAAGCCTGAGTCAGCAGGCTGACAATGTCTTCCCCGGGTTCTTCTGCACGCCATGCAACCAGCTCTGTGAAGTAGGAAAACACTTCTGAACTGGCAGCGGCTTGTTGAATTTTTCTCGCCGGGTCATCCAAAGTGGTCTCGTCAAAACTAGATCTGACAAGTTCACTGAGCAACTCGGTCTCTTCTGCCGGAGTCCCCATCATCTGCCCCATGACACAGGTCGGAATTGCGTCCGCAAGCTTGTCCACTACGTCTATCGACTCCCCAGTTATCAGGGGTTCTATCAATTTCTCGATCTGGTCTCGAAGCACCTCCCCCAAAGCCTTTGCGTTTTTAGCAGTGAACCACGGTGAATGAGCGGCACGTATCCTTTGATGGGAGGCGCCGTCTGCAACTACAAGCATGCGATTCGCCGCTGCTCCGACAGAAGATTGATGGCCACCGATCCGCATTCCCTCCGAAGAAATAAAGATCTCGGCTTTCTCAAGAATTTGACGCGCGGGTGCATGTGAAGTGACCGACCAGTACTGCCCATGACGTTCTGATTCAAGTCTGATAATGGGGTGTTCTCTGCGTGCTCTCCGCCAAGAATCTAGATAGTTAGGTTCAAGGAAGGTTGTGGGTTCAGTAAAATCCGGATCATTAGCACGCAGGTTCATCACTTTCCTCTTCTGCCTCAGCTCAACTGAGGCAATAACTTCGTTTACGGCACGCGGACGCCTCTGACAAATACGCCCTCGAGGAATCATCGCATATGCTGCTGTAAATAGTGATCCAGCTAACAAAAAACGTTCGTCTACCATTAGGCTATATTTTTGTCATGATGTGGAGGCCCTCGCCGAGCATCCATCTAGGCCGCAACTCATGGTGGATGGATGACGCGTCAATAGTTGCGGCTCAATACGGGAGATGTAGGAATGGGAGATAAGTAAGGCGAAAGCCGCGCGACGCCTTGGCAGCAATCTGATCAGCTGGGGACAATGAAGAAGGGGAGTTGCAGCGTTGGTTACTGATACGCGCAAACACATATTGACTCCGCCGCTGGCGATCGAGCTTGCCGGAGAAAGAAGACATCTAGAATTTTGGCGAGAGCTAGGGCAGTTTCTGGAGTCAACTGAAGCCGTTGATCTAATTAGCCTGGGACAAGATCCAAACGCCGACCCCAGAGCTTTGTACAGAGCCATGGGTGAGCAAAGATTACTGGCCCCATGGTTTCCGCTCGAATTTGGCGGACGAGCCCTCGGCCAAATCGAGGCGGTGATGGTGCTCAATGCTCTTGGCATGGTAAGCGTTGTGGACACGCTCTACGTCACTTCGCTTCAAGTGGTTGGAAACGTTCTGCTGGACCATGCCTCTGCTCAGCTGCAACAAGAATTCTTACCCGAATTGGCGTCCGGACGTCTATCCGCGAGCGTACTCTATTCGGAAAAAGGAGCTGGCTCTGACCTCCTAGGCATTAGAACCCGTGGCGAAAAAGCCGACAGCGATGGATGGCTGGTAAGTGGGGAAAAATGCTGGTCCGCCAGAACACCATTGGCCTCCCATGCGCTCTGCGCCTTCCAAACCGAGAAGTCACCATCGAACCCTTACTCCGGTTTCACCCTGGGCCTCATTGACCTCAGCGATCCAGGAGTGGCTTTGCAGGAAGAACCCACTCTGAGCGATGAGGCGTTCTATCGGGTATCACTCGATAAGGTGCTGATACCGTCAGCGAGGATGGTTGGTGGTACCGGCGAAGCATGGCCCATTATTAGCTCTTCGATCTCTTATGAACGCACCGGAATGGACTACCTGACGCGGGCCACTCGGTGGCTTGATTCAGCTGATGGTTTTGTCGACACCAATAGACTCCAGAGGTTACGGGACCGTATCGCCGCAGCTTATTTTCTAGCGTATCGGACTGCGGATGAGGTTGATAGAGGTGGTCGAGACGACCGGGATGCTGCGCTCGTAAAGCTAGTCGCCAGCGAACTAGCTCAAGAGTCGGCTTATTTAATAGCCGAAGCAGGCCTGGCCGCGCACCCGGCAATTTTGGAGGCACCGGGGCTCACAATCTCTGCAGGACCAAGCGAGATGCTGGTAGACATGATCGCCAATCAGATCCCAGAATCCGCAGTGGGAGGCACGTTATGACATTGTTCAATGATCCGGTTGCCATAGAATTTCGCGACCTCGCCGCAGCAGCATTTGCCGGGCGCGACCCTCGAGACTCAGATGAGATTCTCACCGGCTTAATCGAGGCGGAGTGCCTCAGCCTCGAACTCAGTACTGATCTCAACGGCATGGGTCTTGGTTTAACTCCCTCAGTCGAAATTTTTGCTGCTATTGGTTTGACTGGAGCGGATGTGACGGCAGCTGAGCGTGCCTTCGCATCGCTCGACGCACTAGGAGAACACGGAGATGACGAAGCCCTGGAATGGTCTGAGCGTGTTTTGGCTGGGTCAACCGAACTAATCCAGGTATCTAACGGCTGGCAGCTACAGGAGTGCGGCAACTCTTTCGCACTTAGCGTCGGACCTCAGTGGAGTTCTCGCAGGGCGATTCGTCGCGCAAGTTATTTGATCGGTTTGGCGGACTGCTGTTATCAAGAAATGGTGTCCCACACGCACAGGCGTCAAATCGCTGGAGCCGGGTTATTTTCCAAACAACTCGTCGCCGACAAAGTAGTAAGAATCTTGGCAGAGATTCGTTTGGCATCCTCGGCCTGCCGAGAAGCAGCCTTAGCGGCAGACGCCGGAGCAGAAAACCGTGTGGCGGCTGCCCTTCGAGCGCATAGATTAGCTATCTTCGCGGCCCAGAAGGCGAGCAGATCACTCGTGCAGTTGCGAGGAGCGAGGGGAATGACAGCTCACAGTACGAGCGGCCAGTTATACAAGCTCTCTCATCAGCATTCCGGAACCGAAGACCTCGGTTGCAGCTTTAGTGAGCCTCGGCTCGAGCAGCAACCTTTGCCTTTAGCTGTGGCTGACTCCGGGATACAGCACTGACCACAGGCATAACGAAAGCGCAGGCTGATGAACGACCTTTCCACCTTAATTTCTCGTCTTCCCGACCAGAGGAGAGAGGATCTCCTACGACGGCTAGCCTCGGCCCGGGCAGAAAAACTCAAACTGGTTCGTCGTCGCCCAGGAGCCGAAACTCCCGCTAGTTTGCAGCAGCAATGGTTCGTCGACCAAACCCACAGGGATAATACTGGAGATCGTTTTAACCATGTCTGGACCTTGTTTGGTTCCCTCGATCTTGAGGTTTTCCGTGCTGCCCTAGATATTGTGATGGCGAGGCACGAATCGTTGAGAACGAGCATGGCGATGAGCGGAATCGCAGAGCTGTCTGTGGTTGAAGCTAAAGAATTCCCGCTCAGCTACCGAGACCTATCAGCGGAGAAGGACCCTGAAGCTTCATTCAGGATCCTCGCCGATGAAGTACAAAAAAGCAGTTTCGACCTCCAGCGTCCCCCCCTCTTCAAGGCAGCTCTGGTTCGCATGTCTCCGCAAGAGCATCGATTCCTTTTAACTGTCCACCACTTCATCTGGGACACCGCCTCCGCCAACATCTTCTGGAGAGAGCTAAGTGCCTCGGTCAAAGTTATTCTGGGGGTCGAGCAACTAAGAGCTGAGAGTGCGATCAATTACCGAGATTACGCAGTCTGGCAGCGGACCGCTGTGACGAAACGAAAGCCCTCGCTTACGCAATGGTGGCGAAGCTATCTGGAGGGGGTGGAGGCTACCGAATTGCCGGGAGATCGACCTCGTCAGGAGTTACAAAACCGCAGAGCAGCCGCACTGAACGGCACGCTAGCTGGAAAAGAAACCCTAAGTGATTTAGCCAAGCTCTGCACTTTGGAAGGAACCAATTTATTTGCAGGCCTAGCGGGTATTTTTGCCCATCTTCTAGGGCGGTGGACCGGCTCCGACGAAGTAACTTTCGGCGCACCCTTCGACCTCCGAGTTGACGAACGCCTGAGAGATTGCATCGGGCACTTCAGCAATATGCTGCCGCTGCGTTGCGACACTGGCAACGCCCGGACTCTCCGAGAACAGATCGGAGTTACTCGCGATCTGATAGACGCCGTAAAAGCGCGCCAGGACCTTCCCTTCAACGATATAGTCGCTGCGATCAATCCAAAACGAGATCCAGGTAGAACCCCTCTATTTCAGATAGAACTAGCATTGCAAGAGAGCCATCCTGGACAGCAGGAACCCGTTCTTCCTGGAGTCACGGTATCTCCGGAAATCAACCAGACCGAAAACGCCGAGTTTGACTTTTCTCTCTTAGTCCAAGTTGACACTGATCGCCTGAGGTTCATCCTCGAGTACAACACGGAGATCTATGATCGACAAACGATGGAGGCTTTCTCAACATCAATAATCACGCTGATAGCTCAAGCGGTGGCAACACCCAACGCACCACTTGAGTCGATCGAGCTGATCGATGAATCTGAAAAGGCAATATTGGAAGAACTCGGCGACGGCGGTCCGAAGACCGGCGACTGGAATATGCCGGTTCCAGAGATCATCTTGAACCGGGCTAAGGATTACCCGCAGGCCGTTGCCGTTTCCTATGCCGACCGTAACCTCGAGTACGGCGAACTAGTGGCCCGCGCTAGTTCGGTGGCAGCTCGATTGGGGCAACTGGGGGTGGGACCTGGTGACCGGGTACTTCTGGTGGCTCGACCATCCGACGAGGCGATAGTTGGCATATTAGGAATTCTTCTTCTAGGTGCCACCTACGTCCCTCTAGACCCGGATTTGCCAGTCACAAGGGCGCGACACATCGCCGATCAAGCCCAAGCAGCAGCTTGGCTTCTCGATTCGGTTGAGGTAACCAAATTTTCAGATCTGATTTCAGTCCCCCGCATGACGATATCCTCTGCTGAATCGGTTGATCTCGTAGTCAACTCTCACGCTTCTGCGGAGGGAAGCGCTTATGTTATCTTCACTTCCGGCACCACGGGTCGTCCCAAGGGGGTCGAGATCGATCACACTGCCCTCGCCCACTTCTGCGGTGAGATTCGCCGCGCCTACAGCATCACCAATAGTGATCGGGTACTGGGCTTCGCAAGGCTGAATTTCGATGTTTCAGTTTTCGAAATTTTTGCCACCTTATCGGCTGGGGCCACGCTCTGCATCCCGGAACTACCGACCCGTCGAGATCCGGTCCGATTACAGAACTACCTTGATCATGAAAAGATCTCAGTTGCCGAGCTTCCACCGGCATTATTGCCGCTCCTCTCCCCCACTCTTTCTTCGCTCCGCTTGATTTCAGTCGGTGGGGAACCCTTCTCTGGACAACTCGTCAAACTTTGGAGCAGAGATCGGGAATTCTGGAACGGTTATGGGCCAACCGAAAGTACAGTAGCGATAACGCTCAAGCAGTGTGCTGGGGACTGGTCTACCAACCCACCGATTGGCAGACCCCTGCCTGGGGCACGGGCCCGAGTCATTGACTCAGCGGGTCGATTGGTACCTCGCGGCTGTGTCGGGGAGCTGATGGTTACTGGGCCAACTGTGGCGCTTGGTTACTTTCGTGACGAGACGCAAACCAAGCGAGCATTCGATGAATCCCATGGCGAGCGATCCTTCCGTACTGGGGATCTTGTCCGCTGGCGCTCCGATGGCGAGTTAGATTTCATCGGACGACGCGACCGGCAGGTCAAAGTAAACGGATTTAGGATCGAGCTCTCCGAAGTTGAACACGCTCTCCTCGAGGTTGATGTGTCAAGCCAAGTTGTTGCGAAAGTCGTTAAAGCAGAAGGCCTAGGCCAGGTCCTCGTTGCTTTTGTCACTCCACACTCTGATCAGCAAGCGGACCCGATGCTGCTTCGAGCTGAAGCGGCAAAGAAGCTCCCCCCGTACGCAGTACCAGCCCGGATTATTTGCTTGCAGGCCATCCCGCTAACCTCAAGCGGAAAGGTAGATCATCGAGCTTTGGACAGCGCGCTCGAGCTTGATTTACAGCGCGGACGCGGAGCTATGCAGAGCAGCCGCGAACTCAGCTCGGCTGAGCACCACTTGGCCGTCAACGTATTTTGCCCAATTCTTGCCATTAGCGAGCTTGATCCCGATGCCGGTTTCTTCGAACTGGGCGGAAACTCTCTCCAAGCAACCCAAGTTACCGCGCTGGTTGAACAGCGGCTCGGAATCAAAATCTCGATTCTAGAGCTCTTCCAGAACTCAAGTGTGCGCGCGCTTAGCTCACTTATCGAATCGCACCGATCCGGGGAAAGCTCGAGCTCATTCAGAGGCAAGAACGCCCTCTCCGCGGAGAGTGCAAGCCAATGAATACAACTCAAGCAGAAACCGCGCCTTGGCTACGCTCTCTTCGCCGGTCCGAGGGAGCTGGTTTCGCCAGACTTATTGTCTTTCCTCACTCGGCCGCAGGACCAGCGTCCTTGGAGAAGTTCTATTCGACGCTACCATCATGGCTTGAACTCTACGGTGTAGTTGCCCCAGGACGTGAGAATCGCTTTACCGAGCCGCTCGCATCAGATGCATCACAGCTTATTGCTGAGGTCGTAGCGGAGTTAGCAGAGTTGCCTAGCTTACCGACCGTGCTCTTCGGGCACAGCCTTGGCGCACTATTAGCTCCTTTGGTTGCACTCAATTGCTCACATCTGGTTGAGGGACTGGTGCTTAGCGGTTTGGCACCGAAGCAAGTTCACCAGGATTCAATGGAGCTAATACGACAAGCAGGCCTCACTCCAGACGAGTTGCTGGGAGATGAGGGGTGGCATACCCACTTGGCGGCTTTAGTCGATGCGGATGGTGCCGTAGCGGAACAAGCGAAAACACTGCTGGCGAGAACCGTCGTGGAACATCCTGCACTGGTGATCGGTGGTGATTCGGACCCCTTTGCCGATCCGAAGGGGCTCGAGGACTGGAGACTTCACGTCAATGGGACAGTCGAAATTCGAACCTACCCAGGAGACCATTTCTTTATGCTAGATCCGGCCAGCACATCCCAAGTTGCAGAAGACGTTGCTCAGGCAATAGCTGGCTGGTTAAGAGGCGACCTATGGTAACGACCCACGCCGGCGGACATCTCTGACCAGAGAACCCGCGCCCGATGGCGGGCCGTTAAGACGGCCCTAAATCAGCCGATCCAAACACCTCTGCAAGGAAAGCAGCCTCCTGCTCAATGCTGTCGATGATGTTTGAACGCATTCTGAGACCATGCCCTTCGCCGGGATACAGGACAAGGCGCACTGGCACTTGACGTTCGATCAGGAGTTCTTTTAAGCGCTCTGACTGGTCGATTGGGACTATGGGGTCGGCCGTGCCGTGCAGCAACAGGGTAGGGGTATTAAGGTTAGCGATATACGACAACACGGAACGGCGCTGGTATTCGAGAAGAGCGGCGGGCCACGGGCCAATCAGCCCAGTTAAATAGTGCGATTCCATCTTATGAGTGCGATCAGGGATGCTGCTTGGGTCTATTACTCCGCTAAAGCTAATCACTGCCGCGAATTCATCGCTCTGGGCCGCGGCCAGCAGCGCAGTGAGCCCCCCGGAGCTTAGTCCCCTGATGGCAATGCGCTCCGGATCAGCTTTCCCGGTTGCGATCAGATACCGAGTTGCATCGATGCAGTCCTCGACATCGGCAATTCCCCAGCGCCCCCGAAGACTTTCCCGGTAATCCCGTCCATATCCAGTGCTGCCACGGTAGTTGACCTCAACCACAGCAACGCCCCGGCTCGTCCAGAAGTCCACCAGATAGTTTCGCGCACCGTTGAAAGTAACGGAAGGGCCCCCATGGCAGAGTACGAGAAGTGGGCGTTGGTAGTCCGAGCCGACGGTCGGATAGTAAAAAGCGTGGATCAGCTTGCCGTCCCTGGCTGGGAAGACAATTTTTTGCGGAGGACTCGGAATATCTTCCTTAAACTTATTCCCATAACGTTCGCGAATACTCATTGGTGATTCAGTTCCAGAAGTCTCGAGGAGGGACACGTTCAGCGCCTCACCATGCCGCGCTCCGAGAACAGCCAGGGTCCCTCCTGCGGCTGACACGGTTTCGATGGCTTGCCAGCAGTCAGGTAGCTCCGTCGAGAGACCAGTTGCGGGTTCAATGAAAATGAGTCGATCTCGCCCATCGGAACGTGCAGCGGCAACGATACGACCGTCCTCAAGAAAATCGTAGGTACGCTGCCCGCAGTTCCAGTCTGGTCGCCCGAACTCGGCTTCCTGTGGCGCTAGGGCGACGAAGTCGTCACCCCCGTACTCGGGACGAATGTAGAGGTTCCACCAACCGCTGCCGTCGTGCACCACGTGCAGTCGGCCGTCGGGACCATATCGCGGCTGAGTATATGATCGACCAGGCACTGAACCGATGATGTGTTCTCCCTCAGGGCCTAACTCGTGCAGCGAGCTCTGGTCCCATGCCATATTGGGGTGTTCCCACGCGACGTAGGCTAACCGTCGGCCATCAGGGCTGATAGCCGGAGCCCCATAAAAATCGCTCCCTGATGCTATCTCGACTATGCGTTCGGAACCATCAATGGCCACTGCAACAATGTCGTGGACCGTTTCCGTGTCGAACTCACGTTCTCGCACGGCGTAGAGGAAGCCACTTCCCTCAACGGTGATCGGTGCCGCGTAGCGAGTTGCTGACACTCCGGGGTCATGACAGGTCAGCGCAACCGCACCACCTTTTTCCGACCATTTGTAAAGCTGTTGGCTAGATGATTCCACAAAGAATATCTCGGATCCAATTACACAGTAAGGCAGCGCCCCGTAACCATACACTGCCGACCCCACGCTCATCGATTCCGTAATGGCTAGCGTCGGCGAGGCTCCGTCCTCAGCACACCAGAGCTGAGAACCAACTGATGCCTCGGAACTGAGTTCAACCCAGTATGTCCGATGTCCACCCCGAAATAGGTAGCTTAATTCACGAGCCCCTTCAACAAGGTCCTCAGCAACGAGCGGCGTAACGACCATTACAGCTTTTGATACATGACATGCAATCCGACTAAGCCATCCTCTGGGTGATCGAATGCTTGTGGCACGGTTCCGATAGTCTCAAAACCCAAAGCTTTCCATAGATGAACAGCTGCATCGTTCGATTCAACCACCGCGTTGAACTGGATACCGTGATATCGAGCATCTCGGGCCCAGTCCAGAACATATCCGCCTAGACGTCGACCGATGCCTCGATTTTTATACCTCTGGTCCACCAAAAAAGACGCCGTAGCGATGTGTTGTCCGCGTCCAGGCCTGTTTGGACCCATTTTCGCTGAGCCTACAATCTCACCGTCCTCGATAGCGACAACGGTCTGGCCGGGGTCGGCTTCCATCCACCAGGGCCTGGCCTGTTCAAGCGTTTGCCCCGTGGGGAAGGCATAGGTGCGTCCAGCGTCCATAATCTCTCGATAAAACCGAAAGATCTTTGGCCAGTCCTCATCGACAGCTCTTCGAATCTCCATGCCAGCTATTGTAGCTTCACCCCTTTGCTCTGGAGAAACACTAACAACGTCGAAAGTTCGCATTCTTTTTCGTAGTAATCGACATGAACTCAGGCTCAAAGGTGTCTATGAATAGATGCCATGGATTTACCGATCGGATCACAGACACAAATTTAAGAAAGTTACTCCTTACACTCGCAAAATGACCGATAAACCACCTGCTCCACACGATCAATCTTGGACCCAACGGGTTCATAGCCGGCAAGGACCAGTTTGAGCTTAGTCGAGGCCGAGTTCGTCTTTGGAGAAGGCGTAGAGATAAGGCACACCGGTTTCCTTTTCAATCAAGTCCTTGGCGCCGGTAGCTCGGTCAACGATGACGGCCACGGCCTGCAGCTGACCGCCAGCTTTACGCACCCCTTCGACTGCCTGTAATGGGGAGGCGCCGGTGGTTGAGGTGTCTTCCAGCACGACGACGGGGCGTCCCTCAATTGAGGGGCCTTCCACTTGGCGGCGCATGCCGTGTGATTTCTGTTCCTTGCGGACCACAAAGGCGTCGATCGAACGCCCCTGCGCGGTGGCGGCGTGCATTACCGCGGTGCCGACCGGATCAGCCCCAAGGGTCAGGCCACCGGCCGCGGCGAACTGGATTCCGGCGTCGTCGAGCATGCCGAGCATTACCCGACCCACCAATGCGCTGGCTTCGTGATGCAAGGTGATCCGGCGTAGATCAATGTAGTAATCAGCCTCTTTGCCGCTGGAGAGCGTCACTTTGCCATGCACGACGGCGATCTCCTTGATCAGTTCCAGCAAACGGGCGCGGGCAGCAGCAAGATCCAACACGTCAGTCATAGCTCCAAGCTTATCGCCCGAGGGACCCGAACCGAGGCACGAGGTTTGGGAGGGGGATAAGCGTTATCGCCCGAGGGACCCGAACCGAGGCACGAGGTTTGGGAGGGCGATAACGCTTATCCCCACAGCCTCCCACCTTTCGTCCCTCAAGGTGGGGCCCTCGGGCTCTTGCGAACCTTAGAGCGCTAGATGTTTGGCGGGCGCCTCACTTGTTCGGGACCCAGTCCCGTCCAGGACCGGGGAATCGGTTCCGGCTTCTTCGAAAGCGGCAACTTCAACCACCTCTTGGTTCCTGAAATGCCCAATCATGGAGAGCACAATTCCCAGCAAAGCCCAGCCGGCCAGCACCAACCAGGAGAAGAGCGTCGGGCTCTCCGGGAAGTAGGAGGCATCACGAAGCAGCGTAGTGGAAGCTCCCGGCACGAACCACTGACCAATCGCTCCCCACGGCTCCGCCATGAACTGCACTGGCTGAGTCGCTGAAGACAATGGGTTGCCAATCAGCATGGTGATCACCGAGCCAACCGCGACTCCGGCGCGGCCCAGCAACGCCGTAGCACCAACAATGAAGACCGCGGTGGCAAAGGCGGAGAGCGCTATCACCGCGACATTGAGCAAGAAATTGCCTTGCACGATGCCAAACCACGGACCCAAGACCGCGGCAGCGAGGAATCCGACCAGCACAGCGTAGGTCGCCACACCCACTAAACGACGCCACACCCCGGAGAGCAGCAGGGAGAGCAAAATGCCGCCGATCATGCCGCCCAGCACCATCGGGAAGGAGGCAGCCGCGAGTCCAGTGCCACGAGCGTCAGTGGAAGCCAGCGGTACCACGTCAGTCACCACCAGTTTCACGGTGGGCGTTGCCGGGGCGCCAGCGGCGGCGGCCTGCGCAGCTTGCAGGCTCAGTTGCTGCTGCAAGTTTTGCGCTAGTTGATTCATCATCTGCAATGGGGCGGGACCAGCGGCGGAAGCCTCAAGGACTTCAGGAGCCTGTCCGATCACGATTGCACCGTAGTAGCTGCGATCTTTGATGCCGCTAACGGCCGCGTCCCGACTCTCCACTACGGTGAGTTCGAAAACACCCTCGGAGGCCTTCTCCAGCTGCGCCTTGAGCTGCTGCACGGGAGCCGTGGGCCCGGAAATTGCAATCGGTAGTGACTTCGCTGAAGAGGTGACAGTGGGCCACAAGAAAGCGAGTACCACCAGGGTGACTGCCACTGCGGCGGCGGCCGCAAGTCCCAACGCTACTTGCCATTTAGTGTGCTTGACCGATTCTTCCTGTGCCATTTCAGGCCCCTTCAACTCTTTAAAAAAGAATGTTCGTTTTTTATAATGAAACTAATGCGCTAGATTGTCAATATAGGAATGTTGAGGAGGGGCAGTGCCGAAGGTCTCGGAACAGTACCGTAAGGAACGGCGACGCGAAATCATGTCGGCGGTGCTCAAATGCTTCGCGCGTAAGGGCATTAAGGCCACTTCAATCACTGACATCATCACCGAGTCAGGGCTCTCCGCGGGCGCCATCTACGGGCACTTCGGCAATAAGGAAGAGCTGGTGCTCTTTGTGGTGTCAGAGGTATTCGATCTGCTCGGCGAAGAAACCGGGACGAACGAACCGTCCGCTGAGGTGCCGCATCCGGCGCAACTGATCCGCGGCGTGCTGGCGCGCATCCGCACAGAAATTGGGAACCCGGCGCTGTTATTGCAGATCTGGGGTGAAGCGGTAACCGAGCCTAAGGTTCGCGAGCTCTTCAACCGGGTTTACGGGGTTCTTAGCAAGCAATTCAGCTCACGGGCCAGCCTTTGGTTTCAGGAACACGGCCTGAGTGAGGCCGAAGCCGATCGGCGCGCTGCCCAGCTAATGCCACTGCTGATCGGGGTCGGCCAGGGGTACATGATTCAATCGACCCTGATCGACAGCTTTGACGACCAGGCCTACTTCGAGAGTTTTGAAAATCTGCTGAGTCAACCCTGATTTGTGGGCAGCCACTCACCGTGACTTAGACCCGAGGGCGCCGAAAGTAGATTGCGCCACCAACCAGCACGAGGACTCCCACCAAGGTCAGCAATCCAAACAAGACCCCCAGCCCAGAGAGCTCTACGCCGGTAGCCGGCAGCTCGCCAGCCGATCCCTGCGCTTCGACGCCCCCGCTCCCCGAGCCACCGCCTTGGCCTTCAGCGCCAGCTTCGGAACCGGCGTTGCCCTCAACGGTAGTGGATGTCGGGTCCACTACTGCCCCCGGGGTGTTTTCACCAGCAGCGGCGCGCACCGAAAGTGCCGTGCTTGCCACAGCTTTTCCCGCCACCGAGGCCAGCAAGCTGTGCACACCAGCGGCGGTAGTGGCCGGAATCAGCAGGTTCGCTTGAGCGGAACCAGCGGCGTCGGCGGTCACCGCACCGAGCAACACCGGGGTTGAATGCAGCCATAGCTCAACCCGACTTCCGGCGTCGAAACCGGTGAGCTTAATAGTCAGCTGCTTTCCGGCCTGAACCGAATTTGCGGCCTTAATGACCGGAGACCCGCTGGGCTTGCCGAGCGGCGGAATCACCGCGGCCGCTGCGCCAACCGTCACATTCCCGGCCACATCGGTGACTCGATACTGCACCGAGAGTCCACCAGCATTCGCAGTGAGCGGCTTACTGTACCGTTTCCAGGTCTTACCGCCGTCCAGCGAGTAGTCGATGAACGCCACACCAGATCCGACGTCCTTAGCACTCAGCGTGAGTTTACGTTGCGCAATCGACGCCGAGATGTCAGGCTTCCCGGTATCCACTTTGAGCGTCGACGACTGCACCGCCTCGGCGTTACCCGCCTTATCCCCTGAACGATATTCCAGTTTCTGGACGCCGTCGGGCACCGTGAACGGAGCTTTGTATTCGCTCCAGTTAGCGGCTTGCCCAGCCGCCGATCCCGAGCCCGTTCCAGCGGCGCCCAATCGGTACTGCGTCGAGGCTACCGCCACGTTGTCACTGGCGCTCAGCGTGACAGTTGGGGTGCTGAGGTACCAGCCGGATGCCGCCGGAGCACCAGAAACCGAAGCCTTCGTGCTCGGCGGTGCGGTATCTGGCGGTGTGCAGCTGAACTTCGCATTTCCCCAAATGCCGTGCGCACCATTGATTGCACCCGCGTTAGCCGGGTCCAGTCTCAGCTCAAGATACTGCACCCCGCTGAGATTCGCGTTGATGTGCTCGGGTGCAAAGCCAGGAGTGAAAGTACGGCTCTGGTAAAGCTGCTTACCATCACCGTTCACGGTGAAGATAATGGCACCACCAAAGTCTTTCTCCAGCCCGACGTCCGCGGTGAAGGCGCTGCACTGTCCACCCAGGTAGTAGGTGATATTGCTGGCCGCATGTGCCCCGAGGCCTTTAGGGTAAGTCGGGTTCTGACCGGTGGCCGGATCGGTGTAGTTCACCGCAAGTGGCAGATCCGGCGAGTTCGCGGCATCCTTATTGGCTACGTCCTTGCCGATCACGCCGTAGCCATTCGTAGCGCTCGCCCAGGGCCAATCGGAGGCGAAAACATCTTTATCGGGAGCGGCGGGCAGCTTCTGGCTGATCACCTTCCAGTCAAAGAATTTCACATTGCTAGCCACCGGGAGCGTCACTGCGGCGAGCTGTTTGCCAGGGATTAATCGCAGCGTATTGGAGATCACTTGGTACTTGTACTGGGTGTACTCGGGCGAGGGGCCGTTGGCGTTATTGCGACCCTGGCTGGAGATCGCTAGCACTCCCCCGCCGAGGTCTTTGGGCTGCAACCAGTTCGGGAAGAACACGGTCTGCTTCTGTCGCGTACCGTCGGCATAAATCAGCGTGAGCTCGGGGCTAACGCCGCTACCGCTGGCCGCGGACGCCAGCACAGCTAAATGGGTGCCGGTACCCGACAGCGCTACGGTCTGCCCGTTCAGGGCCACCGAGTTATTGACATCTGGACCGGCAGCGGGCCAGCTGTAATCAATGGTCGAGCCATCAGCGGTTGTCACCGAGACCTTCGACCCCGGTTTCACTCCCCCGCTGGGCACGGTGGCGCTGGCTAGCTGCTCAGCCGAGAAAGTGGCACCGCCGCCGTCGAAATTACCGGTAGCCTTGCCCGCCACGGTGGTCACCGAGACAGCGTTGTAGGCACCTGCCAGGCTGCCGTAGGCGACGTCGATCTGATTCGCTCCGCTGAGATTGTGTGAGCCGCCGAGCGAGTCTTTGTATTGGCCAGTTGCCTCCAGGGTTTGCAAGCCTGCCGCCGAGCCCGCCCCCGGCACCACCACGAAGGTCGCGGTCACACTAGCGCCCGCTGGAACGCTCGACGCCGAGGTACCGCTAGAAGATTTCACGCTCCAGCCGGACGGAACCTTGATTCCCAGTGTCACATTGCTCTTCGGCTGATCACCAGTATTGCTGAAGACAGCGGTTGCGGAGGTCTCAGCGCCCTGGAAAACCTGAGCCGGCAGTGACAGTTTGAGTTCGGCCGCTGCGGCGTCCGAGTTTTTGCCGCCCACCGCACTGGAATCCTTTAGCACCACGGTGCTACTCGCCGCCTTGGCTAGACTGCCCAGCTTGATCTGTACGACGCCGCCCGGCGAGGTTGAGTCGTAGTACCACCCGCTAGTTGCGGCGTCGAAGGCGGCTTGATCGGTGAGCGCGGTCAGCGCCACGCCGTCCTTGACCACCGAGGAGGGTTTGGAGCCGGAGTGCACGCTGAGCTGATAGGGACGGCTCGCTGCGATGCCGCTGTAATCGCCCTTGCGCGCGCCGATCGTCACGGTGACATCCCCGCCGTTCTTGACTGGGGCGGTGACGGCGAAATCCTGAGTTGAGCTCTGGCCAGTCTGGTAGGAACGGCTGGTCTTGTCATCCTCATACAAGCTGAACTGGGAATTACCACTCGGGTAAATGTTCAGGGTAAGAGCTGAATTCTCAGGCACTAGCGAAGCGTTGCGCGCCACCATGCCCTGCGGCACTAGGGCACCGGCGCGAACGAAGAGCGGCAGGGTCTGCAGCGGAGCCTTGTAGCCGTTGAGCACTTGGCCGCCCTGATAGATCGTGCCGGTCCAGTAATCCACCCACTGGCTACCAGCCGGCAACACGATGCCATTGCGAATGTCGGTACTGGCCGAAATCGGCGCCACCAAGTAGTTAGAGCCGAGCATGAACTGGTTATTCGCCTCAGCGCTGTAGGAGGCCGGATCCTGCGGAAACTCAAGAGCCATGGTGCGCATCATCGGGGTGCCATTGGCATGGGAATTTGCCGCCAATGAGTAGATGTACGGCATCAATTGTTGACGTAGCTGCAGATATTGCCGATTGATCGCGGTGGCTGCATCGCCGTAGAGCCAGGGCCGCTTGTCAGTCGGCGCCCAGCCACTCATTGAATACAGCGCTGGCGCGAAGGCTTTCCATTGCAGGTCCCGAACGTAACTTTCGGGTGAGCCACCGAAAATGCCGTCCACGTCGGCGGTGGTGAAGGCTAGGCCTGAATTTCCTGAGCCAGCCAACGCCGGCACCTGCCAACGAATTGCATCCAGGCTGCCGGTGTGATCACCCGTCCATTGGATGCCGCAGCGTTGCGAGCCTGCCCAGCCTTCTACCATCAGGGCGACGCCGCGATTGGCCGAATATTGCTCAATGCCGCCGTGTGCACTTTCGCAGCCGGTGAGCGCCATCCGATAGCCCTCGCCAACCCAGGCGACGTCTAGCTTGCGCAGCGAGATGCCATCCTGCCCCACTTCGGTGGCCTGCTGGGTGAGGCTGCGCTGCGTCCACAATCCGGTCTGCAAATCGGCGTTCTTTTTGATCGCCTGCACCGTGCCGCCCAGGCCTTGACCCGGGTTGGCCGGGTCATAAGGGCTCGGGTCCTTGGTGTATTCGCAGCCATAGCCGTCATTGACCAGCATCCAGGCGCCCGGCATGTCATTACTCTTGAACTGCTCGGCGGTCTTCACCGCGTCGAAGGTATGCTGTTTCGGCGCGTTCGGATCGTTGTAGCCGGACGATGAATAGTCCGGATTGGAGCGGTTGTAGCAATCGGCGTCGCCGTATTCCAGGGCGTAGATCGGCGGCATCAACGGACGGCCGGTGAGCTTAGTGTAGCCATCAAGGGATTGCTTGTAATCACCGACGAAGTAGTAGGCATCAAAGCGCTTTTCCTGGTGCGTGCTGGTTTCGTCGCTACCGGCACCGGCGCTGCCGAAGTCGTAGCTGCCGGGTGCGAAGGTGTTGCGGAAGACGCCGTAGCCGCCGCTGGACATGTAGTACGGCACAGCATTGGGATTGCCGCCATCGGCCCAGTTGAAGTCCTTGCTGACATTAATGGTCTGCCCGGTGTGCACGCTGCGGCCGTTCTGCATGCCGCCGCCGAGGAACTGCTCCCCCGCTTTAGCCGCCAAATGCTGGGTGGCCGAGGAATTTCCGAAACTGAGTGGCGCCGTCTCTTTCCAGATCAGGGTGCCATCGGCCTTGCGCAAGGTGAACTTGCCGGTGGACTTTTCCACCTCGAGCTTGACCGCGCTGGTGCTGATGGTGATGGTGCTGCCGTCTGCAACGGTCACGGTGGGGGCACTGAATTGCGCTGCACCGACCACCAGGTTGGCCGATCGGGCGGGATCGTTCTGCGAGGTATTCGCAGGGTCGCTGAGAGTGCCGGAGGGATCCGCTTCAATCCGGAACGTCTTGGCGTCCAGGAAGCTGACCTTGAGCACTCCGCTCGCTGGCTTCAGGCTGACACTGGCACCAGTCTGCTGGAAGCCGGAGATCGCGCCAAGCGGCTTACCGTTCGGGTCCACCGGCACCTGCGCGGAAATACCGCTGGCCGCATTTGCGGCCGGTGCCGCACTGGCTGGCGATGCCAGCGCGGGCAGCACACCCAAGCCAAGCAAGGCGGCTAGCCCTAAGGCAGCGGCTCTGGAAAATTTCAGGGCAGGAAAAGCGACCACAGCGTCCAACTTTCACCAATGACTTTATGTGATTGCTATCACACCATAACGATCACATAAAATCAATGCTGCGGCATCACCAATCGTGGACGGTACCGTCGGCTAATCGGTTGTAGGGCAGGTAGGCCTGCTGATAGGGATAGTGGGCGGCCGCCTCCTCGTCGAGTTCGACGCCGAGGCCGGGCGCTTCCGAAAGCCTGAGATAGCCACCTTCAAAGCGCAACGACTGCCGGAAGACGGTGTTGGTGGCCGCCGAGTGCGCCATGTACTCCTGAATACCGTAATTGTGGATTGCCAGGCCAACGTGACATTGCGCGGCAAAGCCCACTGGCGAAATATCGGTAGGCCCGTGGAAGCCCGATTTGATCTGATACTGCGCCGCGTAGTCCATCACCTTCTTGAGCGGAGAAATGCCGCCGAAGTGGGTTGAGGCGGCCCGTACATAGTCGATCAGCTGCTCCCGGATCAGGGTCTGGAAATCCCAGACCGTATTGAAGATCTCTCCGATCGCGAGCGGGGTCGTGGTGTGCTGGCGAACCAATCGCAACGACTCTTGGTTTTCCGCTGGGGTGCAATCCTCCAACCAGAACAAATCATAGGGTTCAAGTGATTTACCAAGCTTGGCGGCCTGGATCGGCGTCATCCGATGGTGTCCGTCGTGCAGCAGCGGTAAGTCCGGGCCGAATTCATTGCGTACCGCCTCAAAAACTGTGGGCAAATGGTTCAAATAGGACCGAGTGTCCCAGTCTTCCTCCGCGGGGAAAACACCACGCCCGGCCGGTTCGTAGTCGTAACGCTCACCGGAAGATTGTTCCTGAGCGGCAATGCCGTAGATCGCTTTAAGGCCGGGCACCGAGGTCTGAATTCGCACCGAGGTGTGCCCCTCCTCGAGGTTTTCTCGGACCGAATCGAAAAGTTCCGGCAGGTCTCGCCCGGAGGCATGGCCGTAAGTTCGCAAACCAAGCCGCGAAGCCCCGCCGAGCAGTTGATAAACCGGCAAACCAGCGGCCTTGCCCTTAATATCCCAGAGCGCCATATCCACTGCAGCAATCGCTGCCATGGTGACCGGTCCGCGCCGCCAGTAGGAGCTGCGGTAAAGGAACTGCCAAGTGTCCTCAATTCGGTGCGGGTCCCGGTCGATAAGTAATTGTGTGATGTGCTCGGTGAGATAGCTGGCGACGGCAAGTTCCCGACCGTTCAGGGTAGCGTCTCCTAAACCTGTGAGACCCTCATCGGTGGTGATTTTCAGGGTCACGAAATTCCGGCTAGGGCTGGTGACAATAACATCTGCGGCAATGATTTTCACGGTAACTCCTCTGCAACGTCCTGGTCGATCAAGTTCATAAGCTGTTCTGCTGGCTGCGGACCACTGAGCGTCACATCAATCAATGGATCAGCGGTATCCGGGCTACGAAAGCCCGCCACAACCGCTTCAACCCAGGCGAGCAAAATAGTGTGCGAGGCAGCTCCAGAACGCCCGGCCGCTCGCTCTGCCCGCCAAACTGGAAGGACGCGCTGTTGCAGTTTCACCACTGAATCCTGCGCGATCTGGCTCAGCAGGTGCTCGATTCGCGGGTTACCGAAACGCGCCAGCAGACTTTCCGCGTACTCCGCGGCTTCCAGCTCAGCTGGTAAATGCTGGGCTGCCTCGGCCCAAAACTGCTGTACTGCGCCGAGCAACTCTGGATCGGCGATCGCCTCCGCCACGGTTCGATAACCGCGCAGTTGCCCGGCGTTCGCGAGGTAACTGTGCGCACCATTGAGCATCCAGAGCTTACGACGTTCCCAGGGCTCGACGTCCTGCACAAAGCGCACTCCGGCTTGTTGCCAGAGCGGGTGCCCACCGGGAAAACAACGCTCGACGCTATCAACCTGCAGCACCCAGCTGGCGTATTCCTCGGTCACCACCGGCACCGCATCCTGCCAGCCGGTAGCAAGCTCGACGACGGTCCGGTCCGCATCGGTGCTGCGCGGAGTGATCCGATCCACCGAGCTATTCAGGATAAGCGCTTCGTCCAGGACAGCCAGGCTCGCGGTTGCTGGCTGCCCTGAGGATGAAGAGAGCTCCCGCACGGTCTCCAGCAGCGCTTGCCGCAACCGCTCCCCATTGGAACTGAGGTTATCGCACGGTAGCACGGTGAGCGGACCGCTTCCTGCTGCTTTTCTGGCCAGTAACGCTTCAAGCAGCAGTCGCATCGCTGGTCCGCCCGATAGGTATCCGGCCTCGGTGATGGTCAAGGTGA
This sequence comes from Psychromicrobium lacuslunae, assembly GCF_000950575.1. NCBI lineage: Bacteria > Bacillati > Actinomycetota > Actinomycetes > Micrococcales > Micrococcaceae > Psychromicrobium > Psychromicrobium lacuslunae. The sequence continues at coordinate 3,219,168 of NZ_CP011005.1, read as the reverse complement.
GTACAGCAACTTCAGCGCTCGCCACCAGGTCAAGCACTCGTTGTCTGCCGACTTGAGAGGCCGCGTTACCCACCTCGACAATCGACCAGAGCAATTCAAATTCGTCCTGCTCAGCACGAGTTACTAGGGTGTAAAGCCCCTCCTGCGCCGCGAGCGCATCACTCACCGCGGCCGAGCGCATGCTGAACGCGGCAATCCCCCAGTCCTCGCCGTCGACCGCGTGCTGGGTAAACCACGCTTGATGCGCCCGGTGAAAGGCGCCCACCCCCAGGTGCACAATCCGCGCCGGGGGGCGTGGCGGCGCCGCTCCGGCCTGCTGCAGCGCGAGGCGTGAAAGTTTCACGACGGCGATTTTCCAGCCGAGGCACCAAGTTTGAAAACTCGACGAGGTGCGGCGTCCACCAGATCGACAATGATCTCCGCGGCCCGCTCTTCGGTGACCCGGCGCTCGGCGACCAAACGGGCGAGGAACGCCGCTTCCACCCGGCGTGAGGCGTCATGCCGCGCCGGAATGGAACAGAACGCCCTGGTGTCATCAACGAAGCCGGCGCTGCGCGAAAAACCAGCCGTCTCGGTGACTGCCGAACGGAACCGCAGCATGGCGTCGGGAGCGTCGAGGAACCACCATGGCGCACCGAGAAAAACCGAAGGGTAAAAGCCGGCGAGCGGTGCCAATTCTCGGGAAAAAGTGGTTTCGTCCAGGGTGAAGAGCACCAAATGGAATCCCGGACTGGTGCCGAAGTCGTTGAGCAGCGCACGCAGCCCTTCGGTGTAGCTCACCGGGAAGGGGATGTCGTGCCCGGTATCTGCCCCGAAACGATTGAAAGTCGGCTGGTGGTGATCGCGCCAGGAGCCAGGGTGCAGGGTCATCACTAGACCGTCTTCGACCGACATCCGAGCCATCTGGTAGATCATCTGGGCTTCGAAAGCATCTCGATCCTGTTGACTGAGCCCGCCCCGGATAGCCGCTTCGAAAAGCCGCGCTGCTTCGGCCTGATCGAGTCTGAGCGTGCTTGGGGTACGCACTCCGTGATCTGCCGAGACGGCACCGGACTCAATAAAGTGGGCCCGCCGGTTCTGCAGCGCCCGCAAGTATCCGGCATAACCCACTAAGCCGTCGCCCGCCTCCGAAATCAACCGATCGACCCGCTCCGCGAAGCCTGGTGCAGAGGCATTGAGGTAGCTATCTGGCCGGAAAGTCGGCAGTACTCGGCCGGAAAAACCAGGGTCAGCGGCCAGGGCCTGATGATCAGCCAGAGAGTCCAGCGGATCGTCAGTGGTGGCGAGCACTTCGATACCGAAAGAATCAAAGAGCGCGCGGGGCCGGAACTCTGCTGTCGCCAGCTTGGCAGAGAGCTGATCGAAAAGATGGTCGGCCCGTTCCGGAGCTAACTCCGCCTCGTCGAGACCGAAAACGCTGACCAACTCGGACCGCAGCCAGTAACCAGAGGCAGTGCCGTCGAAAATCGACCAGGCCGCACAAAACCGGCGCCAAATCTCGCGAGGCTCCGCCTGGGTTCCGGCTACACCTAGTTCGTCAAGACCGATGCCGGAGGCATGCATTAGCCGGGTGACATAGTGATCGGGGCTGATCAGCAGGCTGGCCGGATCGCCGAAGGGTTGGTTGTTCAGTAGCAGTTCTGCTGGCACATGCCCATGCGGGGACAGAATCGGTAAGTCAGCGACCAGCTGGTGCAGTTCGCGGGCAAGCTGCCGCAACGCTGGATCGACTGGGAACAGCCGGTCTGGATCGAGCGCGATGCTACTCACTGTGCTGCCTGCCAAGCCTGCCGGATGAAATCATGGTTCCGTGCGGTGCGCTGCGCCAAAGGTAATTCAGTGGAGAAGTCTTCTAGGGCTACCCAGCCGTCGTAACCGTACTGCAGCAAGGTCTTGAAGTACTCCGGCACGGAGGAAATTCCCTGATCAACCGGAGCCCATTCGTGCTGCCAGATCGCGCCGCCAAGCTCATCATTGCCCGACTTCGCCCAGCGGCCGTTCTTAACGTGCACGTGCGCCAGGTATGGGCCAAGCATTTGAAAAGCGGCTAGGTGATCTTCGTGGCCTTCGATCTGTAAGTTACCGAGGTCATGAATCACCCCGACGTGGGCCGGGTCGAGGCCATCGAGCAGTCGGAGTGCCGCCGACGCCGAGGAGACTAGGGTGCGGTGGTGCAGCTCGACGAGCGCCTTCACGCCATGAGCGGCAGCCCGCTCGGCCACCCAGGCAAAGTGCTCCCGCGCCTGCGCAAATAGCTCCGGATAGCCTCGCCCGCTGGCTGCTTGGCCACCCCACGGCGCGGTGCCGAGGGCGGGCACTACCACGCGGACTTGCGGCGCACCCAGCGCAGCAGTGGCAGCGAGCAGCCGTTCGACGTCGTCGTGCTGGGTGCAATTGGCATAACCTCCGACGCCGGAAATGCCGAGACCCGCCTGCTCAGTGAGAGCTTTGATCCTGGGCACCTGCGCCTCAAGGCCGGTGAGCGGAATAGTCGCCTTGTTGCCGGCCCAGAACCCTGGCGTTTCTGCGGTTTCTTGATCGGTGACTCGCCACTCGATACCGTCCCAACCCTGCGCCGCCAAGGCGCTCACCGCCTCTTCGGGGGACCACTCTGGTGTGGACGCGGTAAAGACCGAAAATTTCATGAAACTCGTACCTCGATATCGTTATATTTCCCGGCCAGCACATCGTCGAAGTTAATGGTTTTGCCAAGGGTCGCGGAGAGATACACGGCTCGCACGCACGCCAATGCATTGACCGCATCACTCACCGTCACGGCGGGCGGAGCACCTTGCGTTATCGCCCTAATGACGTCGCGGTACTGCCTGCTGTGACCCACCGGATAGACGGTCGGATCGGCAACCTGTGCGGCTTCGGCGGGGAAGCCTGCAATCCGCTCGTCGGCGAGATTCCAGTCGCCCTGCACTCCCATCCGAGCGTCCTCAGACTGCTCGGCAGTGGCATGGAAGTAGGCCAGCTGGTCGGTGTCGATACGGGCTGAACCGTGTGAACCCATCACCTGCACCGCGGCGCTCAACCCCGGATAGGCGGCAGTGGTGGCGTGCAACACCGCGAGCGCCCCGGACTCAAAGCTGATCACCGCAGCAGCGGTGTCCTCGACTTCAATATCTTGATGCGCCAGCAAGCCGGTGTGACCGGTCACCTGAACCGGTTTGCCGAGGAACCAAAGCAACAAATCAACCGTGTGCACACCTTGATTCATGAGCGCTCCGCCGCCGTCCATCGCCCAGGTACCGCGCCAGTCTCCGGAATCGTAATAACTTTGGCTGCGCCACCAACTCACCGAGGCAATCGCCGAGGTGAGGCGTCCCAACTCCCCCTGCTCGACGGCTTGAGCGACCGCCTGGCTGGCCGGGTCGAAGCGGTGCTGGCTGATCACGGTGGCCAGCACGCCCTTATCCGCGGCCTGCCGAGCGGCGGCTTCAATCTGCTGTGCCTGAGTCAGATCGACGTCGAGCGGTTTCTCGATCACCACGTGCTTACCGGCGTTTAGCACCTCGAGCGCCCCACTGATGTGCAGACCGCTGGGGGTTGCTAAGACGAATAGATCGATCGCTTCCCGGTCGGCGGCCAAGGCCGCCGCGATGCTGTCATAAGCTTCGGGTTTGGCACGACCGGCAATGAATTCCAACAACGCCTCACGCGCCGCCGGTACCGGATCAATCAGCGCCGCGAGTTCCAGTTCGGGCTGTTCCAGAATCACCGCGGTATGGGTCCGGCCAATCGAGCCACAACCAACCAAGGCCACTCGAATCTTTCCGTTCGCTGGCAGACTCATTTCGTCACCACCCCGGCGTGATCCAAAACCTTGGCGAAGGCTCGCGCGGCCACCCCGAACGCCGCCGGGCCGGAAAAGCCGCCCAGCGCGAAAGCCTCGGCCAGATGTGGTTCTAAGGAGGCAAAGCCGGTATATCCATCATCACGGAGCGCCTCGATGGTGCGCTGCACTTCGCCGTCGCCCTGCCCTGCCGGGACCACCGAGGCATCGCTGAGGAGCGCATCCTTCACTTGCAGATATTCCAGGTAGGGGCGCAGCAGGGCATAGCCCTCGCTGAATGGTCGCACGCCGACCTGAACGAAATTTGCAGCATCCCAGGCCAGCCGGAGCGCCGGCGAATTCACTGTTTGCACGATGTCGAGCACCCTGGCCGGAATATCACCGAAAATGTCTTTCTCATTCTCGTGCAGCAACACCACCCCGGCCTGTGCCGCACGGTCGGCAAGTGCTGCCATCCGCTCCATCACAGCGTCGCGTACCAACTCGGCCTCGCCCTGGTAGTAGAAAGAAAAAATCCTAATGTAGCGGGCATCGAAAGCCTGAGCTGCGGCAATGGCACGCTCCAGCCGATCAAGTTCATGCTGCACCGGCAGCTCAACCGACACCTTGCCGATCGGTGAAGCGATTGCCGAGACCGCCATTCCCCGGCTCTTCAATAACTCGGCAAGCTGCTCAAGCTGCTTGGCTGAGAAATCAACTACGTTGACGCCCCAGGCGCTACGCAGCTCAAGGTGATTCGCCCCCAAGGCTTGCAGCACGGCGCATTGCACCACCGGGTCATCATCGATCTCATCGCCGAAGCCGGAGAGCTTCCACTCGACCATTTATTTCACCCCTCCGGCGGTCAGGCCGCCCACTAGATAACGTTGGAAAATCAGGTAAAGAATCACCACGGGAGCCGCGCAAACCAGTGCTGAGGCCATCATTTGGCCGTAGTAAGGCACCGCACCGCCCTCAGTTGCCGAACCGAAAATCTGCAGCGCGACAGCGACTGTCTGGCTCTCCGGCCTGGTCATCACTGAGGCAAACAACACATCATTCCAGCCCAGTAAGAAGGCGAAGATTGCCGATACCACGATGCCGGGCCAGCTCAGCGGCACGATGATCCGCAATAGCACTCCCAGCGAGCCAGCCCCGTCAATTCGTGCGGCCTCCTCCAGTTCACGCGGCAGGCCGCGTAAATAGGTCACCATCACCCAGGTGGAGAACGGCAATGCGAAGGTGAGGTAGGTCAGGAAAAGCCCCCATTGAGTGCCAATAATTGTCACTCCCAAGTAGCTGGCGGCGGATGAGAACAGCACAAAGACCGGTAGCAGCATGAGTGTTCCTGGAATGCTCTGCAAACCGAGCAAGCCGCGCAGGATGGTGAGCCGGCCTCGGAAGGCAAAACGCACCAAAACATAGGCAGTAGCCACCGAAAGCAGAGCAGAGACAATGGCGGTGGAGCCAGCCACCGCCAGCGAGTTCAGCAGCCCATTTGCCAGCCCGACGCTGGTCCAGATCTTGGCGTAGTTCTGCCAGCTCAGTTCAGTGGGGAAGAAATCGCCCTGAGCCACTGAGATATCCGAATTAATCGAGGCGAAGAAGATGTAGAGCACCGGTATCAGCACCAGCGCGGAGAGCACCGCGATCACGATGATCAGCAGTGGGCGTGGCATTAGCCGGGTCACCTCGGCCTGCCGATTCTGCACTCTTCCCGGTTTGCCAGCAACGGTCTCGGACCGGAGCTGGGCCTGCCTGACGGCGCTCATGCCAGCACCCGCTCTCGTTCATTTTTCGATGGCTCCGGCAGCGCGGAGCGCCTGGTTTTGCGATCTTGCCGACCGCGCTTAGGCCCTTGCTCGCCGTCGTCGAGCTTGACCGCGCGCAGGTAGACGAAAAGGGGAATAGCGATCAGTATCAGCGAGACCAAGGCCATTGCGGCACTCAGGCCGAAGCGGAAGCTCTGGAAACTCGTCACATAGGTCAGGATCGGTAAGACGTTCACATCCGCTGGCGCGGGCAGCCCGAAGAGCACATAGGGCAGCGTGAAGTTATTAATGTGATGCAGAATGCCCACCAAGAAGGCCAACGAGAGCGGTCCCTTGAGATAAGGGAAGATGACATAACGCAGTTTGCGCCACCAGAGTGCACCATCCAGGGCGGCCGCCTCATGAACCTCGTGATCAACGCCCTGCAGACCGGAGAGCGCCAGCATGTAGACGAAGGGCCAGGAGGTCCAGATCTGCACGATGACCAGGGTCCAATAGCTGTTTGGGCCATTTAGCCACAGCCCGGCATGAATACCAATTCCTGACAAACCCTGGTCGATCACGCCACCCGGCTGGAACATGGTTCGCCAAACCGTGGCCACCACGAAGGACGGCAGGATATACGGGATCAGAAAGATCGAGCGCACCAAGCCGCGTCCGCGGAACTTGTTCTGGGTAGCGATCGCGGCCAGCACGCCGAGCGGGATGGTGACGATCATCGCGATTAGCGCGTAGGAAAGGCTGAGCCACACCGAACGCAGCAGCTCTGTCGCGGTGAGCGCCTCAATGAAATTCCCCAGCCCGATGAACGGAGCCGAAACCCATCTCCTCAACGTGTACTGATCCAAGTTGAGCGTGGACATGTAAACGCCCAGCAGCAACGGCACCAAGATCACAACGATCATCAGGGTGCCACCGGGAATCAGCATCCAGAGCGGTCTGTTTCGCTCATTAGGGCCGCGTCGACGACGTGCTTCGGCCCGTTGGCTTTGATTCGCCACCATTTACCCCTTCTTAACCCCCTCTTACCCCTCTTAACCCTTCGCCGCCCTGTCGAGCGAGGATTGTGCCTTATCTTGGGCTTCTTTGAGTCGCTGCTGAAGCGCTGCATCGGTAACACCGGCCTGTGAAAGCTCCGGAATTGACTGCACCACAACATTGGTCAGTGCGAGCTGAATATCTCCCCAAGCCCCGGTAAAAGGAGTGGCGAAGGACTTCGTCGCGGCGTCGGTGATCGGCGCGAGCTTGGCATCGGTGAGGCTTTTGAGCGCTTCCGCATTTGCAGGCAGGTCGCCGAAGATCTTGTTGTAGTTGAGCTGCTCCTCCTTGGAGGTCACCAGCTTCACATAGGCGAAAGCCAGGTCCTTCTGTTGCGAATAGTCAGCGACGACGAGGTTATCGCCGGAAAGGATGCTGGCCGCCGGGGTGGCTCCTGCTGGGCTGCTGCTCTGACCAGGCGGGATCGTCGGCATCAGCGCGTAGGCATATTTACCGGCCAGCGCAGATTTGTCCAGACTGACAATGGAGCTCGCGGTGGTCATCAGCATAAAGCCGGTCTTGCCCTGCGAAAAGGCGGCGAGCGCCTGGCTGTTCGTCCAACCAACCGAGGCCGGGTCAACCACCTTATCGTTACTCAGCCAGCCGAAATACGTTTGATAGGCCTTCTGCACGGCGGCATCGTCCAGTTTGGCTTTAGAACCATCGACTAGCGGATTACCGGCCTGAGTCGACATCGCCCAGATGAATTTCCACGGATCGAAATTGTCCTTATAGCCAATCGCCATACCGTAGTTACCGCCGCCGGTTAGCTTCTTAGCCTGTGCCAGTAAGCCGTCCCAGCTATCGGCAGGCTTATCAAAACCAGCGGCCTTGAGCAGGTCTTTGTTGTAGGCCAGCACAAAGGGCCGGCTGACAAAGGGAATTCCGGCCTGATGTTCCTGATCCGGTCCGGAGATGCCGAGCGCAGCCTGGTTGAAGCGGTCCTTGCCGCCGACCTTGGTCCAATCGTCGGCGCTCAGCGTGACAAAAGCCTTGGTGGCGTAGGCAGTCGGAGTGAAAGTGGTGCCCAGGCTGTAGACATCTGGGCCTTGGCCGGAGACCACTGAAGTCTGGATCTTAGTCAGCTCATCATTGGCACTGGTGAAGGTTTCGTATTTCAGTTCCGCCCCGGTCTGAGCCTTGAATTTGGTAGACATATCGCTCATCCACTGCTTCTGCTGTTCCGGATACAGGGTGTTTACGTTGACCAGCACATTGAGCGTCTTCCCCGAACCGTTGACCGAGCCATCGGAGTTGGTGCCCCCACCGCAAGCGCTCAGCGCTAATGCGGAAACTGCGACCAAAGCCAGCGTTGCCATGGTCTTCTGCGGGGTTACCCCGCGGCGATACAGTTTCAATCTCATTTCTTCTCCTCATTGAGACGTCATGGCACCAAACCGAAGGAATGCGAGTGAGTCGGATCACAGTGCCGAATTGCTTGAGTCTAAAAAGGTTCGGCAAATGCTGGCAACCGTTTGCCATAAATTGCCAAAAGTGTTCAGATGGTGCACGACGAAGCATCGCCGTCGACAATGAAACGGCTGAGCTGGTAACTCCAGGGAGAACTGATGAACGCAGATCCGGGCCGATCGCCCGCTCCCACCATCCGTGATGTGGCAGCGGCCGCCGGGGTAGCAACCTCGACCGTTTCACGGGCGCTCAGCAATCCGGATCGTGTCAATGCACGCACCCGCGCACTGGTGGAACGCGTTGCTGCCGAGCTGAACTATGTGCCAAGCTCGCAAGCCAGAGCACTCAGTTCCGGCCGCACCGGGGCCGTTGCCGTACTAGTCCCCGATGCGACCAATCCGTTTTACTTCGACATCATCCGTGGTAGCCAGCATCAGCTCAAGGCCGCTGGCTACACTCAGCTCTTGGTTGACACCGAAGAATCCTCCGAGGTGGAAGCGGAAGCGCTCACTAAGCTTCGGCAATCCTGCGACGGCGTCGTGCTGGCCGCCTCCCGACTCAGTGATGAACAGATCCTTGAACTCTCCCGACAGAAGCCCATCGTGACAATTAACCGTGGCGTCCCCGAGGTGCCAACCGTGATCATCGACACCCCACAATCTGTCAGTCAAGCCCTTGAACACCTGCTTTCACTAGGTCATCAGCATGTCGCCTATCTCGCCGGACCGCTGGGATCTTGGTCAAATGCCCGTCGGCTCATTGCCTTTGAAGAACAAGCCAGCCGACTCAGCATGAGGATCACTAAATTGGGCCCCTTCGCCCCCAAGACCACCTCTGGAGCGGCTGCCGCTGATGCCGCCCTGCATTCCGGCGCCACCGCTTGCGTCGCCTTTAACGATCTGATCGCGATCGGCATGTTGCAACGGTTCAGCAGCCGCGGCATACGCGTGCCCGAGGATATCAGCGTGATCGGCTGCGATGATATTTTCGGCGCCGACTTCTGCAATCCGCCGCTGACCACGATCACCGCGCCAATTGAACAAGCGGGCCGGGTGGCCATCAGCATGCTGCTCAGCCGGGTGCGACCATTTGACTATGGCTCGGGCGAGCGCGGGAGCAGCCGAACTTTAGGGGTGCTGCCCACCCATCTGACCGTTCGGGACTCCACCGGTCCGGTGAACCCAAACCCACTCTGAACGGCACGCTTGGCCCCGGGCCTTTCCGGCAAGCCAACAACCGAGCAGGCAATCAGAGCCACTAGCCACAAGCCTGGAAACCTCGCCGAAACCTTGGGGTAGTAGTCTTTTTTTATGCGCGAACTACAGGCTGAAATCATTGCGGAATTGGGCGTCAAACCCACCATCGACCCGGCGGCAGAGATTCGGCGAAGAGTCGATTTTCTGGCTGAGTACGCCAAAGCCAGCCACACCAAGGGTTTTGTGCTGGGCATTTCCGGCGGTTTGGACTCCTCCTTAGCCGGTCGGCTCGGCCAGCTTGCGGCTGAGAAGCTCCGCGCCGAAGGCCTGGAAGCCAGCTTTACCGCAGTGCGGCTGCCGTACAACACCCAAAAGGATGAAGACGACGCGCAGGCCGCTTTGGACTTCATTAAGGCCGACCGCTCCTGGACCTTCAATGTGGCACCCGGTGTCGACGGCCTTGAGCAGGAATACGAAACCACCACCGGTGAGCAGTTGAGTGATTTCAGCAAGGGTAATATCAAGGCCCGAGCCCGGATGGTGGCACAGTATGCGCTGGCCGGCGAGCACAATCTGCTGGTGATCGGCACCGACCACGGAGCCGAGTCGGTGACCGGTTTCTTCACCAAGTTCGGCGATGGCGGGGCCGATATTCTGCCGCTTTTCACCCTAAATAAGCGCCAAAACCGGCAGCTATTGAAGGAACTTGGCGCCGCCGAACGAATCTACACCAAGGTACCAACCGCGGATCTACTCGACGGCAAACCGGGCCGCACGGACGAGGATGAACTGGGCCTCTCTTACGACGATATCGACGACTATCTGGAGGGCCGTGAGGTGGCGGTGGAGGTCGCCGAGCGAATCGAGAAACGCTACCTGACCACCCGACACAAGCGCACCGTACCGGTCTCACTGCTCGATAACTGGTGGAAATAACTGCCTGCTCGGCGACTATGGCCAATCAGCGAACAGTCGTCTAAGCGACGACTAACTTAGTCAATAATGGAAAAGTTCACTCTCTTCAAACGCCCCGAATCAAGCGCCGTCGGCATCGAGGCGCGGGCATCCTTGGTCGCACTGATCGCGATGATCACCTTCACGCTGATCCCGCTACTGGCGTTCTGGGGCCGCCGTCCCGCGCTGTCCGGCGATGGTTCGGTGGGTCTGTGGGCCAGCGTTGGCGCCGCACTGGTCAGCGTCACGGTATTCAGCGTCAGCTATCTCCGTTCGCTGCGCGGCCCGAAGGCTGGTTGGTTGCGCCGCACAGCCCTAGCCCGACGCATCTTGGATGTCTCCGCCCTAGCTTTCGCGCACGCCGCAATCGCTTTCATGGTCTTCCAGGCAGTGTTCTATATTTTCCAAAATGCCTTCACCGGACTGACTCTGGACGCGCTGGCGGGCGGTCTATTTGTCGGCGTTAGCTGTGCGGCCAGCGGCTACGCCGTCTACCTCTCAGGCAGTCGGATTACCACCTATTCGCTCTCCAATATTCTGGCCGCATTCCTGGTCAGTGGGGCGCTCACCGCGATGATCACCACCGATAATCCCGGCTGGTGGGAGATTAACTTCAGCGTGCTGGGCGCTAGCGACAGCGGGATTTCGGCCTACGCTTTCAACACCACACTGATTGTCTCTGGGCTGGTGATTACCACGCTGGCTTCCTATATGACCCAGGACTTGCGGCGCTGGAGCCGACTACGAGGCTCCTCAGGTACCAAGGCGACCACCGTGCAGTGGGCGTTGGTGCTGCTCGGTATCCTGACCGCCGGGATCGGCCTAGTGCCGGTCGACGTCGCGATGCCGATTCACAACACCTCGGCGATCGGCATGATCGTGATGTTCCTGGTGATCGTCAGTTGCTTACGTTCCTGGATTCCCGACTTTCCGGCCAGCTTCTTCCTCACTTCCTACGTGATCCTGGCCGGCATGGCGCTCTCGGTGTTCTTATTCTGGCCGCTTGCTTACTACAATCTGACCGGCTTGGAGTTGGTCGCAACCGCGCTGATCTTTGGCTGGCTGGTGCTCTTTATCCGTAATATTGCAGCATTGCTCGAGGACACCGAACAACCAGCGATCGCCGGGGCCAAGCCAGGAGGCGAGGGAACGTAGGATGGGCTTCATGCCCCAAACAGTTGCCTCGCTCAATGTCGCCGACCTCAAAGTTGGCTATGGCAAGAAACAAGTCTGCGGAGAGATCTCCTTCAAGGCCGCCGGGGAGGCGCTCGCCCTGGTCGGCCCCAATGGTGCTGGCAAATCCACGGCGCTACGCACAGTGGTCGGCCAGCTGAGCCCACTCGCCGGCAAAGTGCTGCTGAACAAGGCTGTCATCGATGATCGCAGTGCCGACTTTCGACGTTTAGCGGCCCTGGTCTTCGATGACGACGCATTCTTCCCTGAGCTCACGGTCGGCGAGCATCTCACCATGGTGGCCGCCGGGCACGGGGTCAGTGACCCGGTCGCGGCAGTCGACGCCGAACTGGATTTTTTCCAGCTGACCGAGCACGACCATGCCCTGGTGACGAGTCTTTCCTCCGGCCAACGGCGTCGTCTATTACTCGCCTCTGCCTTTGTTCGGCCACGCCGTTTGCTCGTTTTAGATGAGCCAGAACAACGTCTGGATACTCAGATGCGGCGTAGCCTGGCCCAACGCATCGCACAGTGCGCCGCTGCCGGCGAAACGGTGCTGCTGGTGACTCACGACCCAGAGTTTCTGACCACCGCCGCACGAAAAGCGCTCTACATCGCCGATAAAGTCGAAAAGCTCAGCGCCGGCCAAGCCGCCGAGCGGATTCAAGCGATGCCGGCATGAGCGAACCAATCGCGGAGGCGCCACTCAGCCACAATGCTGAGCAGCACGATGAGCTCTCCGCCGGTGAACTGCGCCGTTATATTCGCAATGCCCCGCTGAGCCGCCAGACAGTGGGTTTCTCCTCACTGTTCGGGGAAATCTACACCACAGTCTTCGGCATTGTGGTGCTGCTCGTCGCGGCCTACTCCTTGATAGCTAATATTCGCAGCAGTTACCTCTCGGATCATGCTGGCAGCGCCAACCAGCTGGTGCGCCAGCTCGATCCACTGGTCCCCGGGCAGCTTGCCTGGGCGGTGGTGTTGCTCGCCGCCTTCGCTGGCAGCACCCTTTTGGTCAGTCGGCTTGGACCAGCGCATCTGGACACCCCGCACACCCAGTGGTTGCTACCACTACCGGTATCGCGGCGCGCCTTGCTCCGACCGGCGGTACTGCGGTCGGCAGGCATTATGACGGCGGTGGGCGCCGCCGCCGGAGCTGCGTTGGCGATCCTGGAATCCCCTGAGCTGAGCATCGCCGCGATGGCACTCACCATGGCTAGCACCGCCGGGTTATTTCTGCTCGGTTTCGGCCTGGCCCAACTTGGCCAGAATCAGTCAGTCGGCAAGCTACTCGGTCAGTTAGCACTCGGCCTGCTAGCCGTCTTGGCAGCTCTCGGCCTCGCCGCCACCCTCGGTTTACCGGTATTGGGAAGCTGGCTTCTGTTTTTACCTAGCAGCTGGCCGGTGCTGGCGAGCGCTGGCCAGCTGTGGCCCGCGCTGCTGCTAGCGGTCGCTATCGTACTGTTGGTCCTGGTTCTATTCGGACTACCTCGGATCCTGACCAAATCGCTGCGCGAACACTCTGCGCGCGCGTCCTTAGTCCGAAACAGCATCGTCTCAATGGACTCGGCCTCGCTAGCAAGTTCGCTGGGCGGTGCCGAAAGCACCGGAGAGCGGCGCAGTCGGCGAAAATTCGTGCTGGCCTCAGAGCCCGCAGCGGTGCTGCTCCGGGCTGATGCGCTGCGTTACTTGCGGCATCCCGGCAGGCTGGTCTGGATAGCCGCACTTGCCGTGCTGCCCGCCGTCGGTAGAGCTTTTATCGGCGGTAGCAGTTCCTGGCCCATCGTGGTGTTGCTCTTGCTGTGTGGTTTACTTGCCACCGCCGCGGCGTCGAATCCGCTGAAACTCAATGCACTCAACCCGATCCTCGACGAGCTATTGCCGCTCGCACCAGGCACGGTTCGCAAGCTGCATGCCGTGGTTCCGGCTACGCTGCTCACCGGCTGGGCGGCGCTCAGCTTCGGTCTGCTCTGGCTCACCGGGGCAGGCTCGCTGACCCTTTTTATCGCTGGCGTTGTAGCCGGCCCTGCACTTGCTGGCGGCGCGCTGCGTGGTGCCTTTAAGAAACCCGCTGACTGGAGCCAACCGGCAATTGCTACTCCGAGCGGAGCGCTACCGGCCGGAGTAGCGGCACAGTTGCTGGCCGGACCGGACCTAGCCGCAATTGTGTTAGCACCGACGATTATTAGCCTGATCGCGGGGGCCGCCGCCGATTTGCTGCTGCCTATTCAGGTCGCGCTGAGCGCCATCGTGCTACTCGTAGTGACCAGGGACCGAAAGTCCAGCAAATAGAAAGTGACAGAACGGGTATCTTGGAAGAGTGAAGATTGCGACTTGGAATGTGAACTCTCTGCGGGCCCGGGCTGATCGAGTTGAGGACTGGCTGCGAACCACCGACGTCGACGTGCTAGCCATCCAGGAGACCAAGTGCAAGGACGAAAACTTTCCCTGGGAGCTGTTTGAGAATAACGGCTACGAGGTGGCTCACTTCGGTTTCAGCCAGTGGAATGGTGTCGCGATTGCCTCCAAGGTCGGCCTGGACGACGTCGAACGCACCTTCCCGGGACAGCCAAGCTTTGGCAAACCCGGCACCGATCCCGAGCAGGAGGCGAGGGCGATCGCCGCGAGCTGCGGCGGCGTGCGAATCTGGAGCCTCTACGTGCCGAACGGTCGAGCCCTGGATGACCCGCACATGCCTTATAAACTCGAGTGGCTGCGAGTGCTGAACGAGGAGGCCAAGGGCTGGCTGGCCAGCAATCCGGAGAATCAGATCGCACTGATGGGTGACTGGAACATCGCCCCAAAGGACGAAGATGTTTGGGACGTGCAGTACTTCCTCGATGAAGGACTGACCCACATCAGTGCCCCGGAACGCGCAGCTTTTCAAGCCTTCGAAGAGACCGGTTTTGTCGATGTGGTTCGGCCGCAACACCCCGGCCCCGGTGTCTACACCTACTGGGACTATAAGCAGCTACGCTTCCCCAAGAAGGAAGGCATGCGCATCGACTTTGTGATGGCATCCCCCGCCTTAGCGGCACGGGTTACCGACACTCAGATCGACCGCGAGGAACGCAAGGGGAAGGGCGCTTCCGATCATGCCCCGGTGATTGTCGAGCTAAGCTAGTGGCCGCCGAGCTGTATCTAGGCCACAGCAACCTGCCCTATCTCTCGGCACTGCGGCTTTACCTGCCGCTGGAAAGCTTCCATGAGCCCGAGCAGCAGCTCATTCAATTCAATGCCCCACCGCCAGCGGAACGCATGCGCGCAGACTTGCAGGAACTCGGAGATTCGCTACGCCGGATTATCCGAGCCGAGCCGTTCCCCGGGGCGAGCAGTGAGCGGGTGCGTAGCTTGCAGATGTCTGAGCAGGATCCGGTGCTGTTCAACCTCAATCAGGTGCTGCCCAGGTCGTTGACTGCGCTGGCCGAATTGCGTGCCGGCAGCACTGCGCGGCTGGCCAACGCGGTGTTCTCCACCGAGCTCTTCGACGACGTCGAGCAGAAAGTTCACGACGGTGCCACCGGTCAGCTAATGCTGACCCGATCCTCAGGCTGGGGGATCCCGTTTGGCTGGTTTGTGATGATCACGGAATCCGACCGTACCGAAGTGGTGGAATCTCGCAGTCGGGTCATCACGGTGCGGGTTCAGGTTCCGGTTCCGGTCGCCCAGCAACGGCTCCAGGACGCAATTGAGAACCTTGAAAACTCCGCTCCCGACCTGGACTTGCTGGAGGAACTGCGCGATCTGGCCGCTTGGCTTTCCGGAGTGAGCGGGCAGGCCGCCGTCGAACTCGACTACGGTGCGATCGCTGATCGGATCTATCCGGATGAATCCCCCAGCGATGTCCGTCTCGGTCTGGAGTGTCTGGCCGAGGGAGACCTGACCGGTGCGGCCGCCGCTTATCGACGACTGGCTTCGCGCTGGATTCCGATCCGACAACTCTCCCGCGCCTCCTAAGGCTCCAGCTCCGCGGCCCTTCCGGGAGGTCCGCGATAGCCCTTCACCTCGAGCTATCGCGGACCCGTTTTGATGCCGGGGACCGAGCGCCGCTAAGCCAGTACCGCCCGCAGTCGCTTATTGCGGCTGAACACTGCGGCGTCGAGACTGAATTTGCCAGCTCCGGTGAGCGCTAAGGTGCCTGCCATCGCGCCCAGCGCCAACACGTATTCATAGCCACCGGTGGCGGCGAAGAAACCTTGCGGGACATGCACCAGGAAAGCCGCGCCGATCATATTGGCTACCAGCAGCACCGAGATGGGTCGACTAAGTAGGCCGAGGATCAGCGCAATTCCGCCGAATAGCTCGAGGCCCGCGATGAACGGCCCTATGAGTTCTGGGGCAAAAACTCCCATCGAGCGGAAGCCTTCTACCGTATTCGGGATTCCTTCGTTGAACTTCTGCCAGCCGTGCATGATGAATATCAGCCCGGTCACCACCCTGAGCAGGACCAGTCCGATCTGTGCCGCATTGTTATTGTTCGCTGCCTTCGCCATGGGGCGTACTCCTTTAGTCAATAGGCTGAGGATGTCTCATGGACTCCGCATAACACCTACGACTACGCGACGCGCAGTTGCAAAGTTCACCGCAAGTCGGAATTGACAGTCTTTTCCCAGCTTGGCGTCGGCTGGCTTCCAGTTAGCGTTTCCGCTCGAGCTGGTAACCCCTGTCGGACCCGACTGCCCGGCTCGAGTGGCCAGCTGCCCGGCTAGCACACTGAAAAACTGATCGCCAGCAAGAACCCTAAGCTAGGGGCGCGGCAGTGCTACCGCGTTTCACCAGTTGGAACGGGGCCGCCACGCTGCGCACCGCATCGGCCTTGCCCGCGAGTTCATTGAGCAGCATCTCAGCGGCCAAGCGGCCCTGCTCTACCGGGTCCTGGGCCACCGTGGTGAGCCCAGCTGCCGCGGAGAACTCGTGATTGTCGATGCCAATCACCGAAAGGTCCTGCGGCACCCGAATACCGCGGCGCTGAGCTTCCATCATCACTCCGAGCGCCATTTCGTCGGAGGCGCAGAAGATCGCCGTCGGCTGCTCCCCCGGCGCGTCGAAAAGTCTCCGCGCGGCGCTCACCCCGCCTGCCACAGTGAACTCGCCATCCACTTCCCACTCCGGGCGGAAGCGCAGACCGGAATTCACCAAGGTCTCCTCAAAGGCTTTGTCACGCAGCTTAGGTACCTCAAAATTCAGCTCGTTCTTATCCTCTCCCAGCACCTGCGCAATGCGCTGGTGACCCAGCTCAATCAAATGCTGGGTGGCTAGTTTGGCCGCCTGATAATCATCAATACAGACCTGATGAAAGCCCTTCACCGGGCCGCCCACCGCAATCAGCGGAATTTCGGTCAAGTGCAGATGCTCAAGCTCAGAGGGCAATAACGCGAGGCAAAGTACCACCAGCGCATCAATCTGCTTGCGCAACATGGTGTGCTCGAAAAGCCGTTCTCGGCCACCACCGTAGCCACCAAGGTTGATCAACATCAGATTGTATTGATTCTGCTGCAACACCAGGTCAACACCCTCAATAGCGCGGGAAAAGAACCACCGACTGACATAGGGTGCTAGCACGCCAATGGTCCTGGTGCGCCCGGTAGCCAGCCCGGAAGCAGCCGAGGAGGCGACGTACCCCATCTCGGTGGCAATCGCTAAAATCCGCGCCCGAGTCTGCGGGCTCACCCTCGGCAAACCACGAATAGCCCGTGAAACGGTTGCGGTGGAAACGTTGGCGGCTGCCGCGACATCCTCAATACTGCTTGCGATGATGAGCTCCTGTGTGCGCTGTTCCCGTGATGCTAATAATTACCGGTGAGCGGCCCTCATTCTCTGCCTTGCCGGTCGTCGCGGCGCTGCACCCTGACACGAAGCCTCAACAAACCGAACAACACCAGCACGGCGGTGGCCAATACCAGAGCCCAGCCTAGCGCGGAGCCACCGCTAAGTTCTTGCCAGATGACGGTGATGAACAGAATGAGCGCCCAGAAGCCGATGAACCCAATGCCAATATCCAACTGCTCGGCCGCTCGACTGCGCGGCGCCCGGCTACTTGGGCGCAACTGCTGGGAACTCATTTCACCCCGCCCGCGGTCAGACCGGCAACGATCTTGCGCTGGAAGATTAACACCAAAATCACCAACGGCACGGTGACAATGGTGCCCGCCGCCATCACCGCGGTGTACGGCTCCTGATGCGGCTGGGCCCCGGCGAAGGAAGCAATTGCCACGGTAACAGTCTTCGTCGCGTCGTTGGAAAGCTGGCTGGCAATCAAAAACTCATTCCAGGAAGCGATAAACGCCAGGATCGCGGTAGTGAAAATCGCCGGTGCAGCCAGCGGCATAATCACCTTGCGGAAGGCCTGCCCCTGAGTCGCACCATCCACCCGAGCAGCTTCTTCAAGTTCCCACGGCATTTCCCGGAAGAACGACACCAGGGTGTAGACGGTGAGCGGCAACACGAAGGAGATATTAGGCAGAATGAGCGCCTGGTAGGTGCCGATCCAGCCCCAGTCGGTGAAAAGCTGGAAGAGCGGGGTGATTAGCGCGACGCCCGGGAACATCGAAGCGCCCAAGATCATCCCCAGAATCACGAACTTAAAGCGGAAGTTCAATCGAGCCAAGGCATAGGCCGCGAAGACACCGACCAGTAAGCCGATCAGGGTCACCACCACACCGATCAGCAGGCTATTGAACAGATTCAGTGCGAAATGGTTGCCGCGATCTTCGGCGAAGGCGGTCACGAAGTTGTCCCAGGTGGCTTTGCTCGGCCAGAAGGACATTTCGAAGGTGGAATCCGAAGGTCGGAAGGCGGTCACCATCATCCAGTAGAACGGCGCCAAGCACCAGAGCACAATGACCAGAGCGCTAATGTAGGTCCTCAGCTGGGACCAACGATTACGGTTGCTGGATCTTGAGTTCAGCGGGATCTCCGGACCTTTTGAGGCGACATCGGAAGCGGAAACTGCTTGCAGTGGCTGGGTACTCATTTCGCGCCCTTCCGTTTGCCGGTGGAGGATTGGAACGCATTCGCGCCAAGGAATCTGACGAAAATGAAGGCCACCAGGAAGATAATGATGAAGGTGATGGTGGAAAGCGCCGAGGCTGAGTTATAACCCTGCCTGATTTGCTGCACCACCAGAATCGACAGCGTATCGGTGTTATTAGCGCCACCGGTCAAGATTGCTGGCAGATCGTACATCCGCAAGGCATCGAGGGTGCGGAACAAAATAGCCACCATCAGTGCGGGTTTAACCATCGGCAGAGTGATCATCCGGAAGCGCTGCCAGGCGTTCGCGCCGTCGACTTTGGCGGCTTCGTAAACTTCGGCCGGAATCATTTGCAGGCCGGCCAGAATGAGCAAGGCCATAAACGGCGTGGTTTTCCAGGTGTCCGAGATGATGATCGCCCATTTCGCGGGCCACTCGGAGCCAGTCCAGAGAATCTGGGTGCCGAGCATCTTATTGATCACGCCATCGAAGGCGAACATGAAGAAGAACAGCTTAGCGGTCACCGCAGTGGGGATAGCCCAGGGCACCAGGATCGCGGCGCGGACCAGACCACGACCGCGGAAGGTGCGGGCCATAATCACTGCCATCCAGAAACCAATCACCGTCTCCAGGGCCACCGTGACAACGGTGAAGAAGAAGGTGTTGCCGGTCGCCGACCAGAACTGGGCCCCCAATTGTCCGGGCGCGCAGGCCGCTGTGCCGCCACCGGGCGCAGCACACTGTTGGAACAGCCAGGCAATGTAGTTGGTAAAGCCTGCTGGGCCGCCCTGGGCGAAGAAGCCGTTGGCGTCCAGCCCAGCGTCTTTGCTGAAGGACATCACCACGGCGGAAACAATCGGGTAGCCAATCACTACCGCCAGCAAGATCAGGGTGGGCGCTAGTAGCCAAGCTGCCCAGCCATTTTGTAGCTTTTCCGGGCGGGCGGAGGGGTCTTTTTTCTTGCTTCGACGCTTGGTATCAAGCGCTTCATTCTCTGGATCGGTGTCATGTGCAGCGACGGACATGCCCCCTCCTTCAATCCCGCACGACAGCGTGCAGGCTAGGCCTCAACGTTAGTGGTGATGCTGGTTGGTGCGGCAGGTCCCCCCAGGGCTGCCGCACCAACCAGCTAAGTGGCGCTATTTCACGCCAGCGGACTGCATAGCAGTCTTGATATCGGCAATCGCTTGATCAACCGCTTTCTCGCCCTTGATGGCCGCATAGGAATTGTCTTGAATTGCCTTGGTAACTGCGGGGTAGAACGGCGTCACCGGGCGCGGTACCGCGTTCTCAATCGAGGTCTTGAGCACCGAAAGGTACGGCAGCTTCTTCGACAGTTCAGGATCGTCGTAGACCGAAGCCAATACCGGGGCCGCCGAAGCCTGAGTGACGTAGAACTTCTGAATCTCCTCGCTGGTGACGAACTTCAAGAAGTCCAGCGCGGTGGCCTTGTGCTTGGAGTAGACGCTAATGCCAAGGCTGTGGCCACCGAGGGTGGAGGCACCCGGGCCATCGGCGCCAGGCAGCGGAGCGACACCAAAACTGGTCTTCACCTTTGAAGTGGCATCGGTGGAAGCCAGGTTATAGACATAGGGCCAGTTGCGCAGGAACAGCAGCTTACCGTCTTCGAAGGCCTGACGTCCTTGCTCTTCCTGATAGGTGATGGCTTGCTTCGGGATATCGCCGTTCTTATAGGCGGTGACCAGGTTCTGCAAGCCAGCCTTTGCCTTATCAGAGTCAATGGCGACCTTGCCATCATCACCAATGATCTGGCCGCCGGTGGAGTTAATCGCTTCCGAGGCATTCACCGTCAAACCTTCATACTGGGCGAACTGACCGGCATAGCAGTCAATGCCCTTAGCCTTCGCCACCGAGGCACACATGCTCATCATTTCGGCCCAGGTCTTCGGCGGGGTGGGCACCAAGTCCTTGCGATAGTAAAGCATGCCGCCATCCGAGGTCTGCGGGGCAACGTAGAGCGTATTGTTATAGGTCGCGGCCTTCACGGTAGCTGGCAGGAAGCCGTCGGTCTTCAATTCCATCTTGCCGGTCAACGGCTGCAGCCACTGCTTGGCGGCGAACTCCGCAGTCCAGATCACATCGACGCTCATCACGTCATAGCTGGCATTCTTGGTCTGCAGATTCTGCACCAGATCATCGTGCTGCTGGTCCGCGTTATCGGTTTGCTCCTTGAGCGTTACCTTCTGGTCGGGGTGCGCAGCATTCCACTTATCCACGATCGGCTGGGCAACATTGGAGTTGTCCTTGCCCTGGATGTAAGTGATCGGGCCTCGTCCGTCAAGGTTGGCGGCGGCATCTCCGCTCAGTCCGCCAGCGTCGCCACTGGGCGAACTAGAACTACCGCCGCAGGCGGTGAGGCTGATCGCCAGCACGCCCACGGTCAGCGCCGGGGCGAGTACTTTGGCTAACTTCATACTCATACTCCTCATTGAGATATCGGACCGTAGCTTTGCAGACGCTGTTAAGAATCTGAGAAAACCCGGTTGAGTGATGTGGCTCATCCTAGTAACGTGTGCAAAGAAAGTGCAAGCGTTTACGCAAATCTACTGAAAGGCGATTCGTGAGCCAGACCACATTGCAGAGCCCAGCTAGCGACCTCGATCAGAACTGGTGGCGGGACGCGGTGATCTACCAGGTCTACCCACGCTCCTTCGCCGACGGCAACGGCGATGGGATGGGCGATCTGCGCGGCGTCACCTCCCGGCTGGACTATCTGAAGGATCTAGGCGTCGACGCCGTCTGGCTCTCGCCGTTCTACCGCTCGCCGCAGGCCGATGCCGGATATGACGTCTCCGATTACCGCGAGGTGGACCCCTCCTTCGGCACGCTGGCTGATTTCGACGAGATGCTGCGCGCGGCTCACGCCTTACAACTGCGAATCATCGTCGACCTGGTGCCGAACCATACTTCGGACGAACACAAGTGGTTTGTCGAGGCCCGTCAAGCAGCTCCCGGCTCGGCCGCCCGCGAGCGCTACATCTTCCGCGAGGGCAAAGGCGAGAACGGCGAATTGCCACCGAATAACTGGCAGTCGATCTTTGGCGGCGACGCCTGGACCCGGTTGATTGAGCCGGACGGCACCCCCGGCCAGTGGTACTTGCACCTCTTTGACACCAAACAGCCGGACCTCAATTGGGAGAACCCCGAAGTTTGGGCAGAAATGGAATCCGTGCTGCGGTTCTGGTTGGATCGCGGCGTCGACGGCTTCCGCGTCGACGTGGCGCACGGCATGGTGAAGGCTGAAGGCCTGCCTGATTGGGCTGGTGCGGCAGCAATGGTGGAGGGCGAACAAGCGGATGCCGAAGATGCTGGGGACGCCGAAGCTGTTGCTGAAGGTCATATGAACCCGCCCTCGCCGTTCTTCGACCAAGAGGGCGTGCACGAGATCTACCGCGCCTGGAACAAGGTGCTCAAGGAATACGACGGTGACCGGATGCTGGTCGCCGAAGCCTGGGTAGAACCGGTGGAGCGCTTGGTACGTTATATCCGCCCGGACGAAATGCAACAGGCCTTCAACTTCGAATTCCTGCTAGCGGGCTGGGACGCTCAGCGAATGGCGACCGCAATCAGCGGCTCCTTAGCCGCAGTGGAAAGCGTCGGCGCTCCGAGTACCTGGGTGATGTCCAATCACGACACCGTTCGACACACCAGTCGTTACGGTTTGAGCGTACCCACCAGTTTCCCCAAAGGCATTAGCCCGGAACAGGAACAGCCGGATGAAGCCCTGGGCCTCCGTCGAGCTAGGGCGGCAGCCGCGGTGATGCTGGCGCTGCCAGGCTCTGCTTATATCTACCAAGGCGATGAGTTAGGACTGCCCGAACACACCACCTTGGCCGCCGATTTCCGGCAAGATCCGGCGTTCGCCCGCACCAAAGGTGCCGAGACCGGCCGTGACGGCTGCCGGGTACCGTTGCCCTGGTACGCCGATGAAGCGAACTACGGCTTTAGCCATGGCAATGCCGATCCCGCTGAGCCTTGGCTGCCTCAGCCAGAAGCCTTCGCTCGTTACGCGGCAGACCAGCAAGACGGTACCGCTGGTTCGACCCTTGAGCTCTACCGTTCAGCGCTGGAGTTACGCGCTGAATATCGGCTGGGAGCGGGCACATTGAATTGGGCCGCTGTGCACGATCCGGCCGCTGGCGTGCTGGCTTTCGAGAACAATGGCGTGCTGGTAATGACTAACTTCTCCGAACAGCCGGTAGCTCTACCGGCCGAATTACTAGAGAATCACGCGGTTCGGTTGCGCAGCGAGAGCTCGGCCCTGCTTGGCGAAAAACTTGCCGCGAACAGCACCATTTGGCTTGCTTAGCCAGAGCCAAATAGCCGGATTTCTGGCTAAGAAGCTAACTTAATAATTCGATGCCCCGGCCGCCCAGCGGCCGGGGCATCGAATTATCGAAAGATAGATTCCGCTTAACGCACCCGCTCAGCCCTAGTAAATCTGACCCGAGTGCCCGAAGCGATGCTAAGTAATACCGGAGTTCGCTGCCCAAGGCTGAGGTCCAGCGCCTGGACCAGTGCTGAAATCTCAGCGCTCAATTGATGCGGCGCAACACCCTGCCTGGGCATCACTCTGATCTTGAGTCCGGCTTCACCTTTGATTTCATAGCTGGCGATGGTCGCGCCGAGCAGATCAGGCCGCTCAGCCAGAGCCTGGCGCAGCAATTGTTCGGCCACACTGCCGTTGATCGAGACCAGGCCTTCGGCTTCACCACTCTCATCGTCGGCGGCCAAAATGCTGGTCCTGCCCTTGCCTTGACTGGCTACCCAGACGATCATCAGGATAATCAACACCACCAGGACGACAGCGACACCGATCCAGAGCAAGCTACCGCCCTGGCCCGGCAGTGCGGTCTGCGCGGCGAGATCCTGAAGCTGAGTGGTCAGCGGCGCGGCCCAACCTTGCCACCATTGGGCAAAGCTCGGCACGGCAGCGAGCGCGACGGCCAGCCCGCCGGCCGCCAGCAGGATCAGTCCAAAAAGTCCGAGTAAGAACCGATTGAGCCCCCGTGGTGTCTCATTCAAACCCCGATCACCCCCGAAGCGGCCAGGTTGACCCGGACTTGCGGCATTGGCGAGAGCTGCATTTTTGCCAGCTCTGCCTCAACTGCTGCTTGAATCTGTTCGGCTGACAATGGCACGCCAGAAGTGGGTCGCACATTCACCACCACGGAGCGCTGACCGACAACCACCATCACCTGTTCTTGGGTCACCCCCGCTGCTAAGCGAGCACGGCGAGCGAGAGCCGAAGCCAGTACCTCATCCTCAACCACCACGAAAAGCCGAGAATCAGGCATCGTGTGCCGAGCTCGCTTACCTGGCAACACAGCGCTGAGAAAGAACACTAAGCCGGCGAGCAGCAGAACCCCGCCGATCACGCCGAGCAGCAGCGGATTGATCCCTTCCGGAAGGTGTGCCAAGCGATTCAATGCGGTTTGCGGGTCGATCAGCCAAGCCGGCTGGTTCACAATCCGCAACCCACATTCCAACAACCCGTAAAGCGCTAGAACGATAATCACGGAGGCCGCAACACCGGAGAGAATCGAACGCGCGGAATGTAATTCGCGTTTGACCACCCGGTCCATTCTCAAGGTACTTTCCGGCACCGCTAGGGTTTCGGAAGGTGACTGCGGGCCAGCATCCTCCACACTCATTGCACTCTCCCCCGTCCCTGGCCAGTGCCGTCAAATCGCACCCCGGTGACTCTGATATCCACCCGAGCCACATCGGAACCAGTCAGTCTCGCCACTGTTTCCAAAACGTGTTGCTTCGCCTTGATAGTGCGGTTCCACACCGAGCTGGAGGTCACCTCAAAAGGCGGCGCCTCGGTACTATTGCGGAGCAGTGTGGCCAGAGGTGAGATAAGAATCGGGGTAGCGAGTGAGATTGCCAGCCGACCCGCTGCATCGCTGAAGCTAACCCTGATCTCATTCATCTGAACGCCAAAGCTCTCGGCCGCAGCAGCCTGTGTCACGGTGCTAAGCGCTGCGGTGCTGATCCGATTGTGACCGGCGTAGCTCACCGAATTGTCGAGCTCGGGACTGACCAAGCCCGCTGTCATGATGAAGAGCGCCGTCCGGTAAGAGCGTCAATAACCCCCCGCAAATCGAGCTTTCCATCCATGGCACGGCCAAGAATCGCGCCAATAGCAATAAAAATCAAAGCTATTAGAAAGGCCCAGAACCCGAAAGCGAAGGCCATAAAGGCCAGGAACGCCCCAACGCCCATGCCAACTAGGGTGTAATTCATACCGTCTCTCCAGTTGCTGATCGATCTTGCGGGTTTGGGTCCTTAAAACTTGCGGCAAGCCGCTCGGTGGCCTTCACTGGCGGCTTAGCAACGCCCGGCGACTTAGCCGAGTCACTGTCGGCGACATGCACATCGTTGACCTCGACGTTGACCTCGATCACCTTCAGCCCAACGAGTTCCTGGACAGCATGGTAGACCGCCTCGCGAACCTGGTTGGCGAGCGCTTGCAAGGGCACCCCGTATTCGGCAACCAAGGAGACATCCACGGCGACCTCGGAGGTACCGACTTCGGCGCGAATACCCTGCGAAAGGTCGGTGGCACCCACCACGTCTCGAATCGCGCCGATGGCGCGAGCCGAACCGGAGCCCAAGGAGTACACCCCGCTAACGCCGCGCGCCGCGATTCCAGCGACTTTGGTCACCGCGGCGTCCGAAATGACGGTACGGCCACCAGCTTGCGAGAGCTCGCTTGCTCCGTTCACCGCACCAGCGGACTGTCGCTCGGCGCTGCCGCCGCCTTCTTTCAGCGAATCGCTCACGAATGCCTCCTCAGCTTCGCCCCATCAGTTGGTCTCTTTACCAAGCCTACTGCCCGACAGGCCCTTGCGGATGGAGGTGCCGAATTCAAAAGACCCCTGTTCTAAAGCAACACTGTCCAGCAGACTAGGACTAGAGCGGCTAAGAGATGAGAAGTGCCTGAAGGAAAGGAGCCGGAATGAGTAATGGGCTCGGTGGCGCCTTCGGCTCGATTGACTCCATCTTCAATCCTGGGCGGGCCCACCAGTTGGAGGAAGAAGCTCGGCAGTTGATTTTGCCAGTCACCGTCGACTCTCCGGATAAGTCCGGTCATGGTATCGAGATCGACCTTGATGCCGGCGTTGCGGTGATCCGGCAGCCGTTGGATGAATCCGAGCCGGGATGACTTTGCTGCTCCGACCAGGCGATATGACGTCTTAAGACGAGAAATCAAGACAGCAAGAGGCGATTTTTGTCGCCCCAGTCACACCCTCTTGACCTGAAGTTAACTTGAGATTCTAAATTTGCAGTCATGACCGAATCTACAATCTCTCAAGACCCGCCTGCCGCAAGCACTCCGAGCTCTGCCAAGAAGACCCCAGCTGCCGGCAGCTGGGGTGATCTGCTCGGACCAGCACATCTGGCGGCAGCCCTCGTGCTGGCCGGTGGTGTCGCACTTTATGCAATGAATGTCTACGTCACGGCGGCGTTGCTGCCGTCCGCCATTGGCGAGATCGGCGGCGCCGAGTACTACGCCTGGGTGGCAACCTCATTTCTGACCGCCTCCGTGGTCGCCTCAATGCTGGTCAACCGGCTGCTCAGTTCATTAGGCCCGTCACGGGCCTATCTCACTGCCTTCCTGATCTTCGGAGCCGGGGCGCTAATCAATGCCCTCAGCCCCAATATGGAGTTGTTCCTGGTCGGCAGGATCATCCAAGGCATTGGCGGTGGCCTGCTCACCGGCCTCGGCTTCGCGGTGATTCGTACCGCACTACCAGCCAGACTATGGACCAGGGCTGCCGGTCTAGTGTCTGCCATGTGGGGCGTAGGCAATTTGATCGGCCCTGCCCTGGGTGGCTTGTTCGCCCAGTTCGGCCTCTGGCGTTGGGCCTTTGGACTGCTAGTGGCAGCTGCCCTGGTGCTTGCCTTCCTCTCGCGCAAGGCACTGCCACACAATAGCGAATCGCATCTCAAACATCCGCCGCTGCCCCTGCTCTCGCTGGTCTTGCTCACCCTAGCCGCGGCTATCTTCAGTGTCACCTCGGTACTGCCCAAGGGGATCTGGACAGTGCTTGGCATCGTTGCTGGGGTATTGCTGATGGCCGGTTTCATCTGGCGGGAAAGGGTGGCAAAGGCCACCGTGCTGCCCAAACTGAGTTATCTCAAGGGAAATAGTCTGAAATGGATCTACCTGAGCTTGGCAGCGCTGAGCGCCGGCGCAATGACGGAATCCTTCATCCCACTTTTCGGCCAAGAGCTCGGTGGCATGATCCCACTGCTCGCCGGTTTCCTCGGTGCCGCCCTTTCGGTCGGCTGGACTGTCGCGCAGCTGTTCAGCGTCAACCTCAGCACTGATGCGTCCAAACGGGTGGTCCGGTTAGCTGGCCCGCTGGTACTCGCCGCTGGTTTAGCCAGCTACGGTTTGCTGCAACAAGCCGGCGCCGGACCTTGGCTGGTGGTGCTATGGGCGATCATCCTCTTTGTCGCCGGAGCCGGCATCGGCTCGGCATTCCCGCACTTCAGCGTCGCCGCGATGAGTAGCACGGATGACGAGGATGAGGGCCAGAAGGCGGCAGCGGGAATCAGCACAACACAGTTGATCGCGAATGCCGTCGCCTCAGCTTTGGCAGGCATCCTGGTCAGTCTCGGCGCACCGTCGATGATTGATTCGGCCAGGCTAATGTCATTCGGCATTGCCGCGGTCGCGCTTATCGGTTTCGGCACCGCGATTGCCTCGGTTCGCGGCTCCCGGCGATCGCAGCTGACCAGCGCTGAGAAGTAGCTGGCTAACGAGCTGTCAAGGCGTGCGGTTGAGCGCGGCGGGGAGGTTTACCACTTTCGCGCTCAACGAGGCATAGTTCGAGTCGGCCCCGGTGAGGGCGCGGCCGCTACTCTGCAGCAAGCGAAGCAAGGAATCTACGCTGGGAGCCTTGCCGAACTTCTGCCGGAGCACAGCAAAGACTCCGGCTACCTCAGCAGAAGCGAATGAGGTGCCAGCCGCCGGAGTCAGGCCAGAACTTTGATAAGGCACCAGCAAGGTGTCATGGGCTAAGTAGTTTCCCTCACCGACCGGCGCATAAAGCTGGATACTCCAGTCAACATTTGAATACGAGGTGAGCACGGTTGGTGTGGCGAGGCCGGTGGCGCCAACCCTAATGATGTTAGAACCGCAGCTCCAGCCTCCGATGCCCACCCCGCCATCGTTACCGGCTGCCATGATGACCGCCACGCCCTTAGCTTTGAGAGTGGCAGCTATTGCATTGATTCGGACCGCATCGGCGGTGCAGCTAGACCCGCTTGGCCTGAAAGTTCCGGCGACGGAGAGGTTCACCGCAACGATCTTTGATCCAATGTCTTGCCTGGTCAATAGTCCATTATTGACGTAGTTCAGCGCGTCGATAACCGATTCAATCGGCCAACCGGTGCTGCTGCCGGTGCCGCCACCAACTTTAATCGCAAAGACTGAAGCCCCTTTTGCCGCACCAACCGAATAGGACAGTTCGGTTGCGCTTTCCCAACGAGTGGCCTGCCGACCATTAATGGTTCCGGCCGTGGCGGTACCGTGAAAGTTATGGCAGAACGTCTGGCTAGCAGGCTCAATACAGCTACTCACCGGGGAATTTGATGGTTTAGAGCTTCCCGCTAAGGCAGAAAAATAGTAGCCAGTGTAGGGATTTTGCGCCAGTGGCCGACGCACGAAGTTATTGGTATTGCAGAGCGAGGGCCAAGGTGTGGTGCCGACCGGTTGGCCAAAACAGGCTTCGCCAATGATGTTTAAGTACGGGTTCTCCGGGTGAAATGCCCCGTCGATATCGACCACCACGGTGCCCGATCCGTCGTAGCTGGCCCCGGCTGCGTCTGGATAACTGCCCAGCACGGAACCACCGAGATTAAAGGCGACAGCAGTCCTGGCCAACCAAGGATCGCTGCTAGCACCGAAAGCCGGAACGGCGCCAACGGAAATACCGAAGGCTACAGACAACGCCAGAGTAGAAATAATGAGGGGTATTTTTTTAAATCTCATCGAGCCAGCCTCCAGAGGAAATCGCGCAGCTGGCCACCTCTCACCAACCGCTATACATCCCCCAACAACTCGAGTACTGATAATTCTATCTCACTTAGCCAGTGTCGCCAAGGGTTTTCTTGGCGAGCACAGCGAGGGCGCAAGGCTAAGACCGGCGATTAATCAACGTATAGGCGCCACCTAGGTGCTCGGCAAACGATCATTATGACCAGGCGAAACAGTCTGAGGCTCCCTCAGCTAGCAGGCTCCGCAGCGAAACTATGCGTTTCAAAGTTCAGTGAAATAGTACGTAATTGAAATTTTCCGCAGATTTAATATTAACTTTCGAAAACCCTATTCTCTTTTCAAAAACCTTGAAGTAGCTTTTAACTGCCACCGCAAGTGGCTCGGGTAATAGGTATATTTTCTACCATGTGGAATAACTTTCCGCACGGTCGGTTTCTCCTGAAACCGACCAACGGGAGGTCAGTCGGGCCTGCTTTGCCCGGACTGCCAATCGTGGCAGGAACATATCGAAAACTCGAGTTTTGCCGTCGATATACAAGACCGCCAGAAAGGCCTGATGGTCTTGTGAATCGACAGTTGAATGACCCCGGCCGCCCCCAAGGTCTGGGTAGGTAGTCCCCCCCATATAAATTCAAGGTTAGGAATGAATATGCTTCACACTATCTTCCAGGTTCTCGCCCAACTCGCTGCTGCAGCAGGTCAGGCTACCGCTGATGTGATTGGTGCCATCGCCCACACCCTTGGTCTGAGCGTTGACTTTGTTGTTTCGCTGCTGAAGTCCCTGGGCATTCTCTAAAGACTGCCTCAAGAGAAGTGGCAGGGTGGGCGCCCACCCTGCCACTTCTCTTTTGTCTTTATTTTGTCAGCACTTTGGCTGTGTTTTGCTTGTATTTCGCCCTATTCACCATCCGCTCAACCTTAATTCAAGATGACCAGCTGAGCTTTCACGATGGCTCACTTCAGGTGTGAGAGACGGAAACGCCGGAAGCGGTGACTCCGGAGACACTCACCACGGCTGAACCAGCAGCACTAGCGGGAAGCAGTACCGCAAACTCATGACCGCCTGGGATAGCAATCAGGGTAGGTGCACCGACCGTGTTTCCGGCAATCATCTGAGCGGCAGCATACTTTTTGCCGCTGCCGAGCGTTACTGAAATATTTTCCTTCTTGGCTAGCAGCGCAGTGATCTTCACCAAGCTACCGGATTGGCCAACAGCAACCTGGAAACGCTGGGCAGTCGTTGCGCTACGCTGCGAAGGCAGGGCAGGGGCCTTAGCCCAGACCGAATCTTTGCCACAGCTAATCAGGTGCGGTTTCAGGTTCCCGGGCTCTTCAGCCAGGCCAAAAGAGGGCAAGAAACCAATCAGCGGTGTCGGCGCGACGCACACGCCGCTGCTACCGAGGTTGTTGAGCCGAGCCTCGACTTGGCCGCCAACTCCCAGTAAGGCCGCTTGGCCCGTTGCCTTGACGCCAAAGGACTTATCCGACTCAATTTCGCCGACGATCTTGGCCTGCACCAGCGAAGCCCCCAGAACCGTCAGGTCACCTTTACCAATGAGCCGAACACGCCCCAACTGCTGCTTCACCGCTGCCGACTCCTGCGCCGTTGTCACGACCTGGATCGGCCCATAACTGGCCTGCTGTAGTCCCAGACAAGCCACTCCATCAAATTTCACCGCATTGCTCAGAATGGGCGTGGGGACTTGAAAGTCCAACTCCCCGCGCAAAGATCCATTGAGAATGGAATCGGCCTGACATTCTGAATCGGTAAACGAACCAATACCAACTTCCGCGGTGCCATGAAGACCCAGCGGCCCTAATACCGGAACTGTCGGTCCGAGCACTCCGCCGAGCTTGCCCCGAAGCCCGAAGGGGACCAGCCTGACACCCGCACCGACATCGGTGATATCAAAGGGTAAGCCGGCCAAGCTAGTCAGGCCAAGGGTGCTCAGCAGCGGGATGTTCTTAACATCAAAATTGACCCCGCGCGGACCCGCCAGCAAGGTATTCCCCCAGTAAAGATCGGCATAAATGCCGTCCGAAGAGGCTGCCGCCCCAGCCAACAGCTTGGGATTGAGATATCCGGAGAGTTTCCATTGTTCGACGCCGAAGTCGTTGACCTTCCGCAACTCCGCCGAACCGACGGGCAGCAGGGCCAGCACCGATTTACTAGGGTCAAAGCCCAAGACGGAACCGCTCAGCGAAATTTTTGTGCTGTCGAACTTCAGCGAAAATGTTCCGGGCTGCACCTTACCGACACTGCTGCTGCTATTGGAGGCAGCAGCCGAAAGGCGAACACCGGAGTCAGCATTGATCGGCACCAGATCAATCAGCGTCGAGGCAATCCCGCCGAGGTTCTGCTTGACCTTTTCCTTGAGGTAGTTCATGTCGAAGGCACCGGTAACGGTGGACGTATCGGCGTTAATCTGGAGATTCAGCTTGCTTGGTGCGAGCGAAGACAGATCAGTGAAAAAATCCTCCTGCGCCAAAATCGGCTTGAAATCTGCAATGGTTACGGTTTGATCTTTCGCACCGAAATCAAGCGAACTGACCGAGGAGCTTAGCTGCGCGCCTCCCCAGCTCGCGGTGGCATCCTGAGCTACCGAAAGAACTTTCCCAGTGTTGCGATCGAGGCTAATGGCAGCGCTGCCCGGGTTGATCTTGATGCCTGAGATTTCGAACGGTTCGCTCAACGACAATTGGTTTCCGTTTTGGCTGGCACACCCAGCCAAAACGGCTTTGCCAACCGTCTGCGATGAGCATTGCTGAGCTGAAGCCGGTGCCGCCCCGATGAGTGTCGCGGATATCACCACCGCGAGGCTCAGTGCTGAGATAGAAGTTTGCTTAATCACTCTGACGCTCCTTAGAAGAAGTAGCTACTTTGAAGTAACTAGTGACCATATTTAAGCACCAGGAATGAATGCGATAACTAAAAATATTAGGAATTCATCATTTTAAGGGTCAGCATGAGGTAAACCTTCAGCCTGCTTTCAGGAAAAACAAAGCTGAAGATCTGCTAGCGCCAGAATTAAGCAGCTTAATTCTTAGAAACCACTCTAGGTAAATGCGAGCACTTGCTTGCTCGCCCTCGCAAGCTAGGAATGCGCCTTCGCATAAGCCTCATGGTGCTCAAGCTTCATCCTGCCGGCCTTTGACACCGCGAAACCATTTTCAAGGAGCCAGCTCCGCTTAACGGTAACCGGAACTTCGCTGGCCGGAAGTGAGTTTGAAGCGCCTTGACGAGCCCTACGGACCCTTCTTGATTTCCTAAGATAGGGTGCCAGAATTCTCATAAACTCCGAGGCATTGGCTCCGGAAAGGTCGATCTCATAGTCAAGACCTTCAAATCCAAAACGGACGGTCCGCACATCGTCGACGACTTCCCCAGTCAAGTCGTCGATATGCTCAATTACTTCGCGCTGCGCCATTCTGTTCCCCCAATTTATCTAAATGTTTCTTCAAAATTTTAGACTTATATTTCTTTAGTCACCAGGTTGTGTCAACTTTGTATCAAAGTGAGATGACTGAGATGAGCCGGGAACTTACTCATCGCTACAGAAACAATAAACCCCCGGATCCATAGGAATTCCGGGGGTTTGCTGGTGGCTCCGACCGGCGTCGATCCGGTGACCTTTCGATTTTCAGTCGAACGCTCTACCAACTGAGCTACAGAGCCTTGGTGCCTAAAAATCAACAGCGCACCGGATTCCTTTTAAGGAACCTAGCGACCCTGACGGGACTTGAACCCGCGACCTCCGCCGTGACAGGGCGGCGCGCTAACCAACTGCGCTACAGGGCCTTGCATTTTTGCAAGAGTTACAGCTTACCAGCTATTTTCTTGCGTACCCCCAACGGGATTCGAACCCGTGCCGCCGCCGTGAAAGGGCGGTGTCCTAGGCCGCTAGACGATGGGGGCATCGGACACCTCTTTGGCGATCGGCTTGACCCGAACACTCCCGAAGTGGACCTATAAAACTATAGGGCCTAACAGTTGATTCCACCAAACCGACCCTCCAGCCAGCTCAAAGGATCCAGCGAAAGGACTCGGTGAATCAGGACATAGGCTGTCCGGAAATCGCTAGCCTGCCGGCTTCAGAGGACATAGCTTTATCTGGTGAAAGATGCAGAGCTCGAGCTGGAGCAGCCAGCATTGCCGCCAGCGAAACAGACAGCGAAACAGACAGCGAAACGAACAGCAAAACAGACCAGCCAAGGCCTAGCACTGTTCGCGGTGGTGATCACCTTACTGCTTTGGGCCTCCGCCTTCGTGGGGATCCGAATCATCGGGGCAAACTACTCGCCCGGTGCACTGAGTCTCGGCCGGCTACTTATCGGCACTCTGGTGTTGAGCTTCTTTGCGATACCGACCTTGAAAAAACTACCCAAAGGCTGGTTGACCTGGCGCACCGGCTTCGCAATTTTCGCTTACTCGTTGATGTGGTTCGCTGGCTACAACGTCGCGCTGAACACCGCAGAACAGCATTTGGACGCCGGCACCAGCGCCCTGCTGATCAATATCGCGCCGATCCTCATCGCCATCTTTGCTGGCATCTTCCTGCGCGAGGGCTTCCCTCGCTGGCTGGTAATCGGAGGCGTGGTTTCGCTGGCTGGGGTGGCTCTCATCGCCCTCGGCTCCGGGCAGCGAAGCAGTGTCGACCTGTTGGGCATTGCGCTATGCCTGCTAGCGGCGGTTTTCGCGGCTCTCAGTGTGATTATCCAAAAACCGGTGTTGCGCTCGATTAACGCGGTGCACGCCACCTGGCTGGGGACCGGCATTGGGGCGATCTGCTGTCTGCCATTTTCCGGCGAGCTGATTGCTGCAATTGACTCAGCACCAATCGGCAGCACCCTCGGGGTTGTCTATCTCGGCATCTTCCCGACCGCCATTGCTTTCACCAGCTGGGCCTACGCACTCTCCCGCTTCAATGCCGGTCAGCTAGCCGCATCAACCTACTTGGTACCCGCTATCACGGTGCTCATGTCGTGGGTTTTACTCAACGAAACCCCCACCGCTTGGGGCTTCATCGGCGGATTCGTCGCCCTGCTCGGGGTCGCCATCACCCGGATTAGACCACGAAACCGACTGGACTAAGCCGAAAGGCCAGTCGAATCCGGGCCGGGCGAGTCCCCTAGGCTTGAGGCATGCATAGCAGCACACCGGAGTACCAGATCCGGGCACCTCGCCCAGCTGAAACCCGCTTAGTCGATCAGCTGGTCAACGCAGCCTTCGCCGATTCCGGCAGTACCGTGACCAACCTGGTCCAGCAGATGCGCAGCCTCTGGCGAACGGACCGCGGCTTCGAACTAATCGCCAGCACCTCTGAGGGCGAGGTGCTAGGACATATTGGCTTTAGCCGCGGCTACCTAGATGCACCGGAACGCTTGCATCATGTTCTGGTGCTGAGCCCGCTAGCCGTCCAACCAAGCAGCCAGGGCCGAGGTATCGGCTCCACGCTGGTTCGGACCGGGCTACAAGAAGCCACCGAGCGAGGCTTTGATCTGGTCTTCTTAGAGGGAGAGCCCGGGTTCTATCCACGACTAGGGTTCGTGCCGGGCGGCGCCGCTGGCTTCCGCAAGCCCTCGGTGCGAATTCCTGATGCTGCCTTTATGGTGCGACACCTCACGCCGGTCGCTGAATCGCTCAGCGGGACCCTGATCTACCCTGAGATTTTCTGGGAGACCGACACAGTGGGCCTCCGCGATGCCTAACCCACTAGCTGGCATGCCGCGCTTCGGCCGCTATGAAATGCCCCTCGCCGAATTTGAGCGCGCTGTGGATGACGCGGTAGCGCAGATTCCGCCCGACCTCGCCGCCTCAATAGACAACGTCGCCATCGTGGTGGAGGAGCGCTATCTTCCCAGCCCTAACGAGGACCCACGACTAGTGCTACTCGGTCTCTATCAGGGCGTCCCGCTCACCGAGCGAACCGAGTGGTCTGGCATTGGCTCGCTACCCGACAAAATCAGCATCTACCGACAAGCCATTCTGGATCTCTGCCACAGTCGGGAGGAGGTGGTCGAGCAAATTCTGATCACCGTGATCTACGAGGTCGCTCACCACTTTGGCATCGACGACGAAACCTTGCACGAGCTTGGCTGGGGCTGAAGAAACTGCAAAAAATTTTCGCGACACGCCGTGTCTCTTCGGGGTAAATGACAACGGTGTTGTTTAAGTTAATGATGTGACCAGTGTTGCCAAAGTGACATTTGACCACGTAACCTCATGATTGCTGTGTGAATGCTGCTGCCTGCATTCACCGATAAATCGGTTATGAGGCTTAGATGAGTGCGAATGTGAAACGCTGGTTGACCACGTCTTTGGCGGTGGTGGCAAGTGCTGCTCTGGTATCCGGCGTCTCGTCGGCGCCAGCCCTGGCCGCCCCACTAGCGCAATCTCCCGCCGCATTACCGGCTAGCCCTGAGATTCCGTCCGAGCAGGACATTGCTAACGCCAAGAAGAATCAGGATGCCACCAGCACCCAGATCACCAAGATCGAGAGTCTGCTGGATACTGCCACTCAGAGCTTGCAAGCCTCCATGATGAACTCGATGCGCACCAATAACGACTACTCAGCGGCGCTGGTCAATCTGAAGGACCGGCAAACCGCCGCCGACGCTGCGAAGGCAAAAGCGGCCGCAGCGGCGAAAATTTCGGCAAAAGCGAAGACTCAAGTCGGGCAGCTCGCCAGCACCATGTACAAAACCGGCGGCCTGAACCCCAGCGTGCAGTCCCTGATCACTAGCGGAGGCGGAAGCGCCTCGGACGTCATCTACCAGGCCTCCACCCTATCGATTCTCGGCACCAATCGGAGCCAGACTTTCAATAATGCGCAATCCGCGGCCGCCACCGCGAGCTCGCTCGAAGACGCCGCCAAACAGGCAAAGCAAGCGGCTGACGACGCTGCCAAAGTAGCGGCGAGCGCTAAGACTGCCGCCGACTCGGCGGTCAGCGCGCAGAACGCCCTGGTGACTAAGAACCAGCAGCAGCGTGGCGTACTGATTGGCCAGCTGGCCACCTTGAAGAACACCACGGTGGCACTGGAGAGCGCTCGAATCACCGGGCTGGAGCAACAAAAAGAGGCAGCTAGATTGGCCGCTATTATTGCTGCCAGCAAAAATCAGCCAGCCCCAACCCCGCCCAGCAACCCGGGTACCAGCAACCCAGGCACTAGCGACCCGGGCAGCAATAATCCGGCACCGGTTGACCCGCCAGCACCGCCTGTTGTGCAGCCACCAGTGGTGACTCCTCCGGTGGTCACCCCGCCCGTGGTGACCCCCCCGGTGGTGGTGCCGCCTAAGCCGAAACCCCCAGTAGTTGTGCCACCAGTAGTCAACCCGCCCAGCGGCACGAACATTAGTGGCATGGTCGCCTTCGCAATGTCCAAGGTCGGCGGCCCCTATGTCTGGGGTGGCACCGGACCGGTCGGCTATGACTGCTCGGGACTGATCTGGGCCGCCTTCCGCTCGGTCGGCGTGAACTTGCCTCGGGGCGGATCCGACCAGTTCTGGCAAGCGCCCACCCGGGTGCCACTCTCCCAGATGCAGTATGGCGACATCCTCGCCTTCAATGACAATGGCTCAGGCTTCTTCAGCCACGTGGCTATTTACATTGGCAATGGTCAGGTGGTTCAAGCACTCAACCCGAATGACGGGATCGCTGTCACTCCGCTGAGCTGGATGTCGACAATGGCACTCTACGGTTACGCTGCTCGCTACTGAGACGCGAAGCGCTGAGGTCCGAGAGCTTAGGCGAGAATCGGCAAGGTCAGAATCTCTGGTCCCTGTTCGGTGATCGCCACGGTGTGCTCGCTGTGCGCGGTCCGGCAACCGGTGGCGCTGCGTAGCGTCCAACCGTCAGCGTCGGTCACCAGCCTTGCGGTGTCGAGCATCACCCAGGGTTCCAGGGCAAGCAGCAGACCGGGGCGAAGTTGGTAGCCACGACCGGGCCGACCGGTATTTGCCACGTGCGGGTCCTGATGCATCGTAGAACCAATGCCATGACCACCGAACTCGGTATTAACCGGGTAGCCAGCTGTGCTCAGCACCGAGCCGATGGCAAAGGAAATGTCGCCGATCCTGGCTCCCGGCTGCGCCGCCGCAATACCCGCCTCAAGCGCCTGTTGAGTGATCTCAATCAACGCCACGCTCTGCTCTGCCTGCGTCTCGCCGACGATGAAACTAATCGCCGAATCCGCCGCGATGCCGTCTTGGGAGACTGCCAAGTCTAGGGTCAGTAGATCCCCGTCGACCAGGTGGTAATCATGGGGCAAGCCGTGCAGCACCGCGTCGTTAACCGCTGTGCAAATGTAGTGGCCGAAGGGACCGCGACCGAAGGACGGAGCGTAATCGACATAGCAGGACTGAGCGCCGGCGGAGTCGATCATCTGCTGCGCCCAACGATCGATATCGAGCAGATTTGTACCCACCACGGTGCGATTTTTCAAGGTCTGCAAGATATTAGCGACCAGGGCACCACTCCTCCTGGCGGTCGCCAATTGGGCGGAGTCTAAAATCTCGATCATCGGCTACCTTCCTCGACTATCCACACCTCACGATAGTCCAGGGATTCGGTGGCTGCTAACTGCGCTGCCGGCCGGAGTGCGCGCTTAGACCTCACCGAGTAGCGGACCGAAATTAGCCCGGTCGGCAAGCCGCGGATCGTCCCGCTCCGGAACCACCATCACCGGCCCCTTCGCGTGATGCAGAACTGCATCTGTGGTGGAGCCCAAGATCATCCCGGCAAAGCCGCCGTGCCCGCGACTACCGAGCACCACGAGTTCCGAGTGCTTAGTCGCCTCGATCAGTATCTCGATCGGCGGTCCGTCAACCACGTCTGCGGCGATTTTGAGCTTGGGGAAATGGCTTCGCAACCAGGCCGCCCCGGCCTGCATCTGTTCGGTGATCTCCTCAAGCATGCCTTGCCGATCCAGCGGCGCTGGCAACCAGGTCATCGCCCCAGAGTAGGGCGGCACCGCGCAGACCACGCGCAGTGCTAAACCTGCCTGCTCAGCATGCTCAGCCGCTCGCAACACCGTGTACCGGGCACGCTCGGAACCATCAACACCGACCGTGACCAACGACTCCACTAGGGGCGCGTCCGCTGGGTTGGTACCCTCACCCAGTCGCGGCGCACAGCTCAACGGCACCATCACGGTCGGGCACTTGGCATGTCCGGGCAGTCCAGAGGAAACCGAGCCAAGCAGACGACCCACGAATCCACCCCGGCCACGGGAGCCGAAAACCAACAATTCAGCAGTCTCGGAAAGCTCAAGCAGCACGCCCGAGGCGTCACCGGCCTCCACTCGGGCGTCAAAGTCGAGGTCGGGGTACTCGCTCAGCCTGCCGACAGCTTGTTCCAGCACTACCTCAGCGCCCTGCCGGATGACCGAGTCATCGATGGTGGCAAATCCGCCGTCCAAGCCCGAGGCAGCGAAAATAGGAACCGAATAGGCAGTCACTAAATGTAGCGGCAGCTTCCGGCTCTGCGCCTCCCGGGCAGCCCACACCAGGGCACAGTTACCGTGGTCTGAACCATCAACCCCCACCACAATGCCAGTTGGTGCTGCTAGCTGCTCAGTTCCCGGTGTCTCCTTTGACTCCGACATGATGCGTCCCTTCGGTGTGGTTCAGCGGACTACTTACTTTTCACTATTCACGCTTCCTCAGGGCACGTCAAGAACGCTTGACAGCAAGCCTCGGCGTGGCGAGAGTGTGAAGATGTTCACACTCGATCAAGTGGCGCTTGAAGCTGAGAGAAGCGGTACCGGGCGGTCTGAGCCGGAAGCTAATTTCTGGCCGCGTGCCGACCGAGCGACCGGCCATTTAGCGGCGCCGCTCGGTGTGCTGGATCGTCAGGCGCTTTCCGCTAATGCTGGTGCTTTATTACGCCGCGCTAACGGCAAACCTATCCGGGTGGCCAGCAAATCCATTCGCAGCCGCGAAGTGCTGCGTGCCGTGCTTGCGCAGCCGGGGTTCGCGGGCGTGCTGGCTTACACGCTGCCGGAAGCGCTCTGGCTTGCCGAAGAGTTCGATGACATTGTGGTCGCCTACCCCAGCGCCGATGCGCCAGCGCTCCGGCAGCTTGCCGCGGATCCGCAGGCGCTCAGTCGGATCACCTTAATGGTTGACTCCGGCGAGCAGCTGGACTGGATGGCCAGCATCCTGGGCTCCACGACTGAACTCCGGCTTTGCATCGATCTGGATGCGTCTTGGCGGCCGGGTTTAGCCGGCCGTCAGCTCGGTCATATTGGCGTTCGTCGCTCTCCGATCCGGCAGCCGACTCAAGCCGTCCAACTCGCCGAGCGGATCGCTCGGAGCGGACACCGATTAGTCGGCATCATGAGCTACGAGGCGCAGATCGCAGGCCTACAGGACAGCCCGTCAAATAGGGCCCGGGCCCTCCTGATTCAGCGTCTGCAGAGCAGCTCCGCGCAGGATATTCTGAGCCGCCGCGCCCAGGTGGTCTCAGCGGTGCGAGAAGTTGCCGAGCTGGAATTCGTCAACGGTGGAGGCACCGGCAGCCTTGAGCTGACCAGCTCGGACGTCTCGGTCACTGAAATAGCGGCCGGTTCCGGGCTCTTCGGGCCAACCCTGTTTGATCATTACTCACGTTTTAAGCCCTATCCCGCGGTTGGCTTTGCGCTGCAAGTGGTGCGCCGCCCAGCTCCTGACATCATCACGGTGTTGGGCGGTGGCTGGATCGCCTCTGGTCCGGCCGGGCCAGACCGGGTTCCGCTGCCGGTATACCCGCCGGGGTTGTCGATGATCGGCACCGAAGGCGCCGGAGAGGTGCAGACCCCACTACGCGGCTCAGCCGCAAGCGGACTGAGGATCGCAGATAAAGTCTGGTTCAGGCATGCCAAGTCAGGTGAGATCTGTGAGCACCTGGACGGCTTGCTGGTGATCGACGGCGAGGAAGTAGTAGCCGAGCTGCCTAGTTATCGCGGTGAAGGGAAAGTTTTTCTATGAGCACTCTGGTTTCGAGAAACACCCAGGATTGGCACAACTGGGCCGGCGATCAGCGTTGCACGCCTGAGCGAATCAATCGGCCCAGCACGGTGCAAGAGATCGTTACACTGATCGGTCAAGCCGCTGAGCGCGGTGGCCGGATAAAGGCGGTGGGAGCCGGGCACAGTTTCACCGATATCGCGTTGACTGACGGCTATCTGCTTGAGCTGGGTAACCTGAGCGGACTGCACTCGGTGGACCGGGTCACTGGCCGGGCTACTTTTGCCGCGGGTACCCGGCTGCACAGAATTCCGGCCCTGCTGGCACCTTATGATTTGGCGCTGACAAATATGGGAGATATTGACCGACAGAGCATTGCCGGCGCCATTTCGACCGGAACTCACGGCACCGGATTGAACTTCGGCGGCATTGCCACCCAGGTGGTGGGTCTGACCCTAGTCACCGGCAGCGGGGAGATCCTCGAGTGCTCGGCAACACGCAACCCTGAGCTCTTCTCAGCCGCCAGAGTAGGCCTCGGCGCACTGGGCATCATCGTGCAAGTCACTCTGCAATGCGTGCCCGGCTTCAAGCTGCATGCGCAGGAGCGCGCCGAGCCCCTGGAGCAGGTCCTTGAAACCCTCCCGAAACGAATGGCTGAGGCCGACCATTTCGAGTTTTATTGGTTCCCGCACACCGAAGTTGCCCTGACCAAGTCGAACACCCGGACCGCTCTGGGGCAGCGGACCGGGCCGAGCCGAGGCGCTCGGCCGCTAAGTCGTAGCCAACATTTGCTCGATGATGTGCTGGTTTCAAACAAGCTCTTCGCCGCGATTTGCCGGGGCACAAATGTGTTCCCCGGCAGCATCCCGACGGTCAATCGGATGGCTTCTAAACTCACTGGAAACCGTGAGTACACCGACCGGTCTTATAAGGTTTTCGCCACCGAACGCAGCGTGCGATTCAGGGAGATGGAATTCGCTGTGCCTTTCAGCGAGCTGGACACCGTGTTACGAGAACTCAAGGCGATGATCGCTCGACGCAGATTCAATGTCTCCTTCCCGATCGAGGTGCGCTGCGCTGCTGCGGACGATATCCCACTCTCCACCGCTTCCGGACGGCAGACCGGCTATATTGCGGTGCACCAATACTGGCGGACCGACCCCTTCGAGTTCTTCAAAGCCGCGCAGGAAATCTTCGTCGCCCACCAAGGCCGACCGCATTGGGGCAAGTGGCATTTTCTCCAGTCAACAGAATTGGCTGAGCTCTACCCAGCCATGGAGAAGTTCTGTAGGCTTCGAAATAGTGTTGACCCGGGGGGCGTCTTCACCAACGATTACCTGGATCGCGTACTGCTTTCCAGGTCCGCGTAACCACTCGAACGTGTTGCCATCACGCACCGGCAGCCAAGGAGGCCCAGCACGATGACCCAGCTAGATGGTGCACCATGCACCGAACGCACCACCACGGTGGTGATTGGCTCCGGTCTTTCTGGCCTGGCGGTGGCAACTGAGTTGAGTCGGCGCGGCGTGAATTCCATCGTGGTGGATCATTGCGAACTCTTCGGCACCGGAACAGCAAATGCGAAACACCAGGTTAGCGAGCCGGGCAGCTTAACCGAACGCGGCGAGGTGCTCCGGGTACTCAGGCACTACGCCTCCAGTCACAGCCTGGACATCAGAACCCGGGCGAAGGCCAAAGAACTGAGCATTAACCCCCTGAGCACGCAGCGTTGGACGATTGAGACCTCTGAGGGCGCGCTTTCCGCAGACAACATCGTGCTGACTCATTGCGCGCAGAATCAGCTGAGGCGTTTTCTGGCCTCCTTGGGCATCGCGATCGGACGGGATGTGATTACCGCAGTGCGGGCACTGGGCATTTATCTGGTGGGCGTCAATGATGCCATCATTCCCAGCACCCGCGAGATCCTGCTACAGGCAAAGAACGTCAGCCAAGCAATCTGTCTGCAGCGCGAGACCAGTCAAGCAGCGCTCGGCTGAGCCAATCTCAGCCTCGGCTGGGATCGCCAAGCTACTGTTCTTTTCGCAGTCGCCGCACCACTAGGAACAGCGCCACCAGCACTAGCACGGCCACCCCAGCAACAATAACGATCAGCCAGGGAAAGCCACCGGTGGCAGTCGAACTCTGGGGTTCGGGAGAGCTCACTGGAGCAGCAGAGCCAAGGGTCGCCCCGGAAGTCGCAGTGCTGCCACCGGTGACGGTAAAGCTGAAGCTGCCATCGATGGGATGCCCATCTGAGGAGACTAGGCGCCAATTAACTGTGTACTGACCGGCCGGGGCACCCGGTTTCAGTTGCTCGCTTGCCACCTTATCGAGCACTGACACCTCGCCACTGGCCCAATTGGTGCCGCTAGCATCCTTCACTTCGATCTTGGAGCCAATGGCTGCCGGAGTGTTATTCAAGGTCAAGGACACTTGTTCAGGCATGCTGGCGATCTTCGCTCCATTGGCCGGACTCGTGCTCTCAACCGAGTCGTGGGCGCTAGCTGCCGGAGCAGAAAGCAGCAAGCTGAACAAAACCCCCAGGGACACCAGAAGGCCGAGGGCGAACCGTCCGAAGGAATTGCGGGGCTGAGCTAACGAAAGTTGAGGCATACACCTACGCTACGTCATCTGAGGGCGTCATCACTAAGGACAGTAGAGCGGTTGGCGCTAGGATTCTGGCATGGCCCGTTTACCTGTTGCCCTTGATCGCTACTTTAAAGTTTCGGAGCGCGGTTCCACGCTGTCCCGCGAGATTCGTGGCGGTCTCGCCACCTTCTTCGCGATGAGTTACATCGTGGTGCTCAACCCGCTCATCCTGGGTGGCGCCGACTCGACCGGCGGTTCACTCGGCCCGAATCGGGTAGCAGCCGTGACAGCACTGGTCGCCGGCGTGCTGACGATTCTGATGGGCGCTTGGGCAAGGCACCCCTTCGCGCTCGCCACCGGGCTTGGCGTGAATGCCTTCGTCGCGGTGACTGTGGCCTCACACCCCGGTCTGAGCTGGGCCGATATGATGGGCTTGATCATGATCTCCGGTGTGACCATGCTGATCCTGGTTCTCACCGGTTTCCGCACGGCCGTCTTCAAGGCAGTTCCGGAAGGGCTCAAAACGGCGATAGTAGTCGGCATCGGCCTCTTTATCGCGCTCATCGGCCTGGTGAACGCCGGCTTTGTGCGGCGCATTCCAGACGTGGCTGGTACCACGGTGCCGGTCGGGCTGGGTTTTGATGGAAAACTGATTGGCTGGCCAACGCTGGTCTTTGTGGTCGGGCTACTGCTCACCATCGTGTTGGTGATCAGGAAGGTGCGCGGCGCGATTTTGATTGGCGTCATCGCCTCCACGGTGCTGGCCAATCTGTTGGAACTCATTTTCAAGATCGGTCCGAGCTTCGATGGTAAGACTAGCAATCCGCTCGGCTGGTCTCTTGTGGTGCCCGCCTTGAAGGACTTCTCGCTCCCTGATCTTTCACTGATTGGCCAAGTTAATATCTTCGGCTCCTTCGTCCACCTTGGCGGCGTCGCAGCCACCTTGCTGGCCTTCTCGATCCTGCTCAGCATCTTCTTCGATGCGATGGGAACCATGGTCGGCTTGGCCAACGAAGCCGGCACTGTGGACAAGAAAGGGAACATTCCGGACGTCAATCGGGTACTGCTGGTCGATGCGATTGGTGCGGTGGCCGGCGGCGGCGCCTCGGTTTCTTCCAATCAGATTTACGTTGAGTCGGGGGCTGGCATCGGTGAAGGAGCACGAACCGGCATTGCCTCGATAGTGACCGGCTTCTTGTTCCTCATCGCAATGTTCTTCACCCCGCTAATCTCATTGGTTCCCTTCGAAGCGGTGGCCCCGGCCCTAGTCGTGGTGGGCTTCATGATG
Source organism: Psychromicrobium lacuslunae (assembly GCF_000950575.1). NCBI lineage: Bacteria > Bacillati > Actinomycetota > Actinomycetes > Micrococcales > Micrococcaceae > Psychromicrobium > Psychromicrobium lacuslunae. The sequence goes on along the minus strand of NZ_CP011005.1, from coordinate 3,176,014 downwards.
GTCTCTCAGGTCGGAAAGATTGATTGGGCCGACTGGGGAATCGCCATTCCAGCATTCCTGACCTTTATTCTGATGCCCTTCACCTACTCGATTGCCAACGGACTGGGAGCTGGTTTCATCTCCTATGTGGTGATCCGAAGCTTCCAGGGGCGAGCCCGGGAGATTCATCCACTGCTCTGGGTGGTGGCCGCGGCGTTCCTCATCTTCTTCGGCATCGGAGCATTGCAGCAAGTTCTGAATATTCACTGATCAATTCCGTCGAATAACGCAGAATTAGCACAAAAGTAAAATAGAGATAAAACAAATTTGTATTATCTCGACGTGTTTGCGAGCATGCTAAATGTAGCCAGTTGGATAAGCCAGTCGGTTACAAATCGCCACTCCCCTAGACGGCCCTATTTCAGAGTCCTACTCTGAAAGAAGTCGAGCTATCTCTAGAGGGAGGAGGTGAATCGCACTGTGGAGACTTCCCAGCTGGAACTGCGTGGTCAGGACGAGCCGAGCACGCCCCGAAGTGATGGCGTAAATTTCCGCAGAGCAGTGCGATTTGCCGCTTTGCTCGGAGTAGCTGGCTCAGCAACTTTCCTGCTCGGCGTGCTCGGGGCGCAAACGGCTCAGGCCGCCTCCGATGTCGGCACAACGGCTTCCTCTTCCTCGTCTAGTGCGACCTCAAATGCTTCCGCTGCTAACTCGCTGCTCGGTAAAGTCGGTCATACGGTGAAGAATCTCATCGAGCCGGTGCAATCGGTAACCAAGCAGACGCCAGCGGTGGTTAGCTCGGTTACCGAAGTCGTCGCTCCAACGAAGGTCGTGACGACGGCCCTCAAAACCCCGCTAGTGCAGCAAACTCTCAGTGCTTTGAGTAAGCCGACCACAGTGATCGCTCCGATCACTCCGGTGACTACTGTTGTCAATCAGCTGATTGAACCGCCGCTGGCGCCGGCCCTCAAGCCCCTTGAGCCGATCACTTCGTCGGTGAAAAACACCGTTCAAGGCCTCAGCGCGCCCCTGGTTTTTAGCGTTCACCAGCTGGTTAACGAGGTGCTGCCGCCGCTAAGCAAACTCCCCGTCGCCGGAGCAGCATTGCCCCCGGTTTCCGGCGTCATCAATGGTGTGATTGATGACCTCTTGCCGACCGTGAACACCGCTTTACCGGTCACTGGGGTGGTATTGCCGGACTCAACGAAACCGGTCGACGCCACCCCACCGGCGGTAACTCCGCCGGGAGTCCTTCCCGGTATGGGCCCTGGATCAACCGATAACTCGGCTGGCCTGCCCGGCAACCTGTCGACCACGAAAGTAGCGGACAACAAAGCAACTGCAGCACTAGGAGCGACGACAGTTGCTGCTCCCGCAAAGTCAGCGGTGGAGAATTCCGCAACGCTTTCGTCGATATGGTTTGCCGGGCTGCCCTACGGAGCACAACAGAACGCGCCGCCCGCCGAGCCGATCGCCCCTGCTGGTCAGGCGAATCCGAGCCATCCCGTGCCAACTGCGCCCGGCCAAACGTGCCCGATTCCGATCAATTTGAACGGTTCAAGTGGCACTTCGAATAGCCTTGCTGCCACGGTGTCCAACAGCTTCCTAGCCTCACTTCATGAACTTTCAGAACCGGCCACATTGGTCAGTTCCTTCAGCCCAGAATCATTATCAGATGATCCTGGTTCATCTCCTGACTGAATGACAACACTCCGCCGTTAGGTGGACACATCGTTTCATTCACTATTCATTTTTGATGCAAGTCAGGAGCTTTATCATGCACAGCAATATTCGAAGGGTTCTTTGGGGAACCCTCTTCACCGGGGGCATTATGGTCCTCGGGGCTGCCGCAGCTCAGGCTGCCGAACAGCCGAACACCGGGGGCGCTCAAGCCGTGCCAGCGGCCAGCCCCACAGCCTCGTCTTTGTTAGGCGGGCTTTCGAACCAATCAAGTAGCGGTGCCGGAGGGACGGCTGCCGGCAATCAAGCAGCCGTTAATCTCAACCTTCCGGTGTCCATCTCGGGCAATGCGATTAGTCTGGTTGGCACATCACACGCGACCAACTCCACTACCAATAATGGGATTGGAACCGCGAAGCCACTGAGTACCCAGGGCACTAGCGGGGTGTTAGGCGCGGTGGCGGGCAATCAAGCGCTCGTCAATGCGACGGCGCCGATCACCATTTCTGGTAACGCGATTAGCGGGGTGGGTAACTCCACCGTCACCGGTTCCACCACCGATAACGGCATCGGCACAACTGCTCCTCCAGCAACGGGGGGCGCCGTGGTGGGTCAGCAGAACACCAATGGCACCACCTCACTAGGCGGCGGTAACCAGGGCCTGGTCAATCTGGTCGCACCGCTCTCCATCTCCGGTAACGCGATCAGCGTGGTGGGTAATTCGACGGCTACCGGTTCCACCACCAACAACGGTATTGGGCAAGCATCCGGCGGCCCTGTTGGTACGGCAGTCCCGATGGGCAACCAAAGCACCAGCGGTCTCGGCTCTGTCCTTGGCGGCAACCAAGTCGGCGCCAACGGTCTCGTGCCAGCAACCATCTCCGGTAATGCCATTAGCGGCGTCGGTAACTCCACCGTCACCGGTTCGAAAACCAATAATGGCATCGGCACTGCAGCTGCTCCAGCCACCGCTCCAGCCAATAGCGGCGCCGTGGTGGGGCAGCAAAACACCACCGGCATCGGTTCTCTCGTCGGCGGTAACCAGGTAATGGCCAACCCGGTCGTACCAATGGCCATTGCCGGTAACGCGATCAGTGGCGTCGGTAACTCCACCGCAACTGGTTCCACCACGAACAACGGCATCGGACAAGCATCCGGCGGCCCTGTTGGCTCAGCCACTCCGATGGGCAACCAAAGCACCAGCGGTCTCGGCTCACTCCTTGGCGGCAACCAAGTCGGCGCTAACGGCTTCGTACCAGCAACCATTGCTGGCAACGCCATCAGTGGCGTCGGCAACTCCACCGTCACCGGCTCCACCACCAATAACGGCATCAACACTGCTGCTCCTACAACGGGAGGTGCCGTCGTGGGCCAGCAGAACACCAACGGGACGACCTCCTTGGGAGGAGGCAACCAGGTCGGCGCTAACGGCTTCGTGCCGGCAGCCATTGCTGGCAACGCCATTAGCGGGGTCGGTAACTCCACCGTCACCGGCTCGAAAACCAATAATGGCATCGCACCGGCCACCGGTGGTGCTCCTATCGCTGGGCAAAACACCAGTGGTATCGGTTCCTTAGTAGGCGGCAACCAAGTCGGCGCCAACCCAGTCGTGCCGGCAGCCATTGCTGGCAACGCGATCAGCGGGGTCGGCAACTCCACCGTCACCGGTGCTACCACCAACAACGGTATCGGCGGCGCTGTGGGCAATAATCCGGTGGGTGGCCAGACCACTAACGGTCTTGGCTCGCTCCTCGGCGGCAACCAGGTTGGCCTGAATCCGATCATCCCGCTTACCGTGGCTGGAAACGCGATTAGCGTGATCGGAAATTCAGAAACTACCAACCCGACGGTGAATGTTCCGGTGACGCCGGTCACTCCGGTGACGCCCGTTACCCCGGTGACGCCGGTCACTCCGGTGACGCCCGTTACCCCGGTCACCCCGGTAACACCCGTTACCCCGGTCACCCCTGCTACACCTGGAACCCCGGCTACTCCCGCAGGTCCTGCCAACCCGGCGAGCCAACCCGGGCCGAACACAGCTGTTACCGGCCAAGCGGCAGCAGTCGTTTCGGCCGCTGGCGCGCTAGCCAATACCGGGTTCTCCGGGGCCACCATGGCGGCGTTAGCTCTGCTGATGTTGCTGCTGGGCGCACTGCTGTTGGCGACCACCCGACGGAATACAGTGGCAAAGTCAGAGTAAAACTGGCCTCAGCGCCCTTGAGACAGACTGTCAGCACAGACCTTCTGCTCAGGGGCGCTGGCCGCCGGAAAACTCAGATGATCAACGGATCGGATCGGCACAGCTACTTAGCCGACCAGCCGCCATCCATTGTGTAGCTAGCCCCGGTCACCATCCCGGCTTTGGGGCCGGCAAGCCAAGCCACCAAGGAAGCAACTTCCTGCGGCTCCACTAAACGCTTAATAGCACTTTCGGTCAGCATTACCTTGGCCAACACTTCGTCTTCCGGGATGCCATGAGCTACCGCCTGGTCGGCTATCTGCGATTCCACCAAGGGCGTCCGAACATAGCCAGGATTGACGCAATTACTGGTCACCCCGTGTGGACCACCCTCCAGAGCGGTCACCTTCGATAACCCTTCCAGGCCATGTTTGGCCGAAACGTAGGCGCTTTTGAAAGCCGAAGCTCGTAGACCATGGACAGAGGAAATGTTAATGATCCGCCCCCAGCCTTTGCCATACATCTGCGGCAGAACGGAGCGGATCAATAGAAACGGGACCTCCAACATCAAGGTGTGAATCTTGCGGAATACCGCGGGGTCATATTCCTCAAGGGGCGCCACTCGCTGGATCCCGGCGTTATTGACCAGAATGTCGAAATCCAAAGAGAGCTCTTCCAAGGCCGCGGTGTCACTAAGATCGAGCTGCCAGCTATCACCCTTGACCTCGGCAGCTAAATCCTCGGTGGCGGTCAGGTCAGCGATGGTTACCTTTGCGCCTAGGCTAGCGAGTTCACGGACCACGGCGGCACCAATGCCTCCCGCACCACCGGTGACCAGGGCGCTACGGCCTGACAAAGGCAAAATCGTCATCTTCGATTCCTCTCAATAGGTTGACCGGACATTAGCGCCCGGCGGCCAGAAAGCTACTACTAGTTATCGGTGAAAGGTTGGTGGCTGCGAGCGAAGCCTCGAAATTGCTGATCGTCCCACAGAGTGGCAGGCATCGCACCGGCCAAGAGTGCCCGGGGCAGCCCGCCACCAGTGGCCAGCGGTGCATCACTACCGGCCATCACGATATTGCCGAAGCGCCTGCCCTTGAGCATTGGTGGATCCGCTATTAGCGCGGTGTGTCTGAAGTTGGCGGCTAGGGTGGCGGCTTCGCGACGTGCATTGGCAAGCGCCGGAGCATCCCCACAATTGAGCAAATAGACGCCCTGCGGACTCAGCACCCGTTTGGCTTGTGTTACGAATTCCTCGGTCAGCAGTGGAGCCGGGGTGAACCTTCCGGAGAAGACATCGCGAATCACCACGTCGCGGCTGTTTTCACTGAGTGCACTCAATACTTCACGCGCTTCCCCGACCCTAATCTTCAGCAACGGCGCCTTCGGCAGTCCGAACCATTCCCGCACGTAGCCGGCAAGCTTACCGTCAATCTCCACCACGGTATTCCGAGAATTCGGGTACTGATCCACCAAGTAGCGGGCTACCGAGCACGCTCCACCACCCAGATGCAGCACTCTCAACTTTTCGCTGGTGCTCCAGCGATCTTCGATCAGCTTCACCAGCCAACGCATGTACTCGAATTCAAGCCGGGAGGCGTCGGCTAGATCAATATGCGAGGACTGCATGCCATTGATTTTCAACAACCAACCACTGGAGTTCCCAGGTTCCGCTTCTAGTTCCGCAAGGCCGGTATCGATGGGGTATTCACCGGCAACTGGCTTTGGTTCAGCAGGCTTCATGGACGCCCGATCATTTCACCACAGCTACCGCGAAGCCATCCCAACCTTTGGAACTCGCGGTTTGTATCGCGGTGGCTTCCAACTGCTCACTGGAGCCTAGAAATTCCAAAGTCTGACGGATCGCTAGTTCATCTCCCTGCGCCTCAGGATCTAAGAAAAGTCCTTCCCAGATCACATTATCGACGACAATCACTGTCCCTGAATGGCTCAATTCGAGTGCCCGACTCAGGTAATTGACGTTATTTCCCTTATCGGCATCGATAAAGATGAGATCGAATTGGCCGGTCAAGCTAGCAAGGGTATCTAGCGCTGGCCCCAGCCGAATCTCCACCTTCTCGCCGACACCCGCCCGGTCAATATTTCGACGGGCCACCTCAGCGTGCTTGGCTACAAACTCACAGCTCAACACCGTGCCGTCCTCCGGCAGGCCGCGAGCCAACCAGATACTGGAGTAGCCTGCCAGGGTACCGATTTCCAGGACCCGACGAGCGCCGGAAATCCGCGCCAGCAGCATCAGGAATTTACCCGCCGTCGGCGCTACCTCGATGGCCGGCATCCCGGCCGCCGCAGCGTCGGCTACCGCTTGTTCTAGAGCAGCGTCGGGCTTCAGCAGGGTATCGCTCAGGTAGTGCTCGACCGTCAGCCACTCCGGGTGGCTCTTATGCTCAACCATCTCCTCAGCTTATTCCTCGAGCAGCGCCTTCTCTAGACGTTCCACCTTGGCGGTTAATTCACCGGTGTAGCCAGGGCGAATGTCTGCCTTCAGGACCAGCGAAACCCTTGAGCCGAAAGCACCAACGGCCTCGGTGGCACGCTTCACCACGTCGAAAACCTCGTCCCACTCGCCTTCGATCGTGGTGAACATCGAATCGGTCTGGTTGGGCAGTCCCGATTCCCTCACCACCTTGATCGCAGCCGCCACGGCTTCATGCACCGACCCATCCGGACCTGAAGAATTAGGGGAGACAGAAAAAGCTACCAACATGCCTTCATCCTGGCACGATCCGTTGCCAAAAGACATCCCGCCCGGCCAAGCCTAGATTCCAGCCCCACCTTGCTATGCTGAGCCCATGTCGGAGGCTTCAATGGAGCGGCCCCGCAGAGCGGACGCGACGAGAAATATTGATTCGTTGATTTCAGCTGCGCAATCCTGTTATCGCCGCTTCGGCCCGGACGCGTCCCTGCAGAGCATTGCTCGCGAAGCAGGGGTCGGCGTCGCCACCCTGTTCCGGAATTTTTCCGATAAAGACGATTTGATCCGCGCGGTGCTCACCCGACAGGTTGAGATTCGGATCAGACCGCTGATCCGAAGGGCCCTCGAAGACAGCAACCCTACCCGCGGGTTGATCTATGTCAGTTACGGTTTGCTGGGCATCGCCAGCCGTGAGTCGAACATGATGATCGCCATCCACAGTAGACAGGACACGCTCGCCAGCATGGCGATTCCGGTTATTGATGCCCTTTTTGAACTCACCCGTCGTGCCCAAGCCCAAGGCACCGTGCGGTCCGATCTTGGCTTAGAAGATGTCCAGTCAATTATTGGCATGTTGATCGGCGCGGTAGAAACTACGCCGGCTGGCACTCCAGCCTGGAAACGATTCGCTGAGCTATTGGGGGATGCCATCTTCATCCCGGTACAGCATCGAGCTCTGCACCGGGAACCGGCGATGACGCGACACCCGGATATTTGGGGGCCCGAGGCTCAAGTCCGGACGGTCTGAGTCGCACTTTCCAAGGCATCGGCGGCACCGACCAGGGCGAGGTGCGAGAAGGCCTGTGGATAGTTACCCACCATCCGGCCCTGCTCCACTGAATATTCCTCGCTGAGCAGGCCGAGTTCGTTGGCGAAACCAACCAGACGATCCATCAAAGCCTCAGCCTCAGCCAGCCGCCCGCTTCGCGCGTACTGGCCGACCAGCCAGAACGAACAGGCTAAGAACGGATGCTCCCCAGGTTCCAGGCCGTCCAAGCCAGTTTCCGTCCGGTACCGCAGCAGTAAACCGTGCGGATCGAGCAACTCCTGCTCAATTCGCGCTACCGTACCCAGCATCTTCTCGTCCTGGTAGGAAATGAAGCCGACCTGCGGTAACACCAAAAGAGAAGCATCGGTGGTGGTGCCGCCATAGCTTTGGGTAAAAGAGTTCAGTTCACGATTGAAACCTTGGCTGAGTATCTCCGCCCGCAATTGATCGCGTATTTGCTCCCACTGCTCGGCTGGTCCTGCCAAACCGTGCTCTCGCACCGCTCGGACCCCGGAGTCGAAAGCCGCCCACATCATCACCCTGGAATGCGTGAAGTACTGTGGCTCACCACGCATTTCCCATAAACCTTGGTCCTTTTGCTCAAGATGCCGTTCGGCAAAACCCAAAAGGGCCCGTTGCAGAGGCCAGGAAAAATGGTCCTCGGCACCGCCAATTTTGCGCAGCCGCTCCAAGGCGACCATCACCTCGCCGACCACATCAGCCTGATATTGGTGCACCGCACCATTGCCGATCCGCACCGGAGCAGAGTTTTCATACCCTGGTAGATGCGGCAGTTCTTCTTCGCGCAACTCACGTTCACCGGCCAGGCCGTACATGATCTGCAGGTCCTCGGGGTCTCCCGCCACGGCTCGTAATAACCAGTTCCGCCAGGTCAATGCCTCCTGCGCGTAGCCGTGGGTCAGCATTGCCTCCAACGTCAGTGCGGCGTCGCGCAGCCAGCAGAATCGGTAGTCCCAGTTCCTTCCGCCGCCAAAATCTTCGGGCAGCGAGGTGGTCGGAGCGGCCACAATACCGCCGGTATCCTCATGACTGAGCGCCCGCAACACCAGTAGTGAGCGCTTCACCTGTTCGGCGTACTTGCCGTCCTGCGAGCAGTCCGCCGCCCATTGCCGCCAGTAGTCGGCGGTTTGTTGCAGCGCCTTATCGACGTCGAGCGCGGCAGGAATAGCTCGATGCGAAGGATACCAAAGCAACTCGAAATCGAGAGTTTCGCCCGCTGCAACGGTGAATTCACCGTAGTGCCGATGATCGGTGGAGTGCGGAATATGCGGCCCGCGCAACGCCAGCGCATCCGGACCCGCAATGGCGAGCAGCACGGTGGCGCCGCCGGTGTCCTTGGCCCGGGAAACCCAAGGCAATACCCGGGCATAGTCGAAACGCATTCGGAGCAGCTGACGCATCGCCACGGTACCTTCCAGACCATGCACCCGGCGCACAATCGAGGCTCGGCGATCACCTACCGGCATAAAGTCGGTGACCCGAACACTGCCGGTTTCGGTGCGCCAATCGGTTTCCAACACGAAGGTGCTGTCCTGATACCGTCGGCTGATTACCTCCGCTTTATCGGCCGTTGGTGCCAGCAACCAATGGCCGTCGTCTTCTGTGCCCAGCAAGGCGGCGAAAATCGACGGCGAGTCAAAGCGCGGAAAACACAGCCAATCGATGCTGCCGGTGCGCGCCACAAGAGGACCAGTGTGCATATCTGAGAGGAGGGCGTAGTCTTCGATCCGCGATGCCATTCACACACCTAATCATGGCTTGAGCGCTCAATCACTTATTTTTCGAGAGTTTCGCCTTCTCGAGGATAGCGATTTTGCTGCCGTTCTCGAGAAGGCTCGGTGGCGAAGCCGCCAACTGAGCTCAGTCAGAGCAGAGCGCGCACCTCGGCCGGACGATTCGTGGTGATTTCCTGCACACCGAAATCCAGACAGAATCTCACATCCGCCGCCTCGTCAACCGTCCAAACCCGGAAGATCCGACCGGCCTCAAGCCAACGCCGCGTCTGGTCGGGCTGGGCGCGAAGATAGTCGATTCCTGGTCCGGCGATGCCGGCCTCGCCGCTATCCAAAAGCCGAAGCCCCTCGGCGAGCGCAAGCCGCAGGGCAGTTGCAGCGGCAACAGCCGCCACAGCGCCGAGGCCAAGTTCCTTGCTGAGCTGTTCGACGTCGATCTCAGCGACCAGTTGACACAGCTGCGCTGCGGGCACCGTGCTCGCCAGGTATTTCATCGCGTCCGGATCGAAACTCATAAAAGAGATGTTCAAAGAACCCAACTTCGAGCTCTGCGGCAGCCAGCCGCGTGCCAATAGCAGTTTGAGGGTTTCCTCTTCCAGGCGGTCGCCAAAGGGGTTGGGGTGCTTGAACTCAATGGTCAGCCCAATCGGTCGACCGGCGGCTAATAATAAGTCGAGAAGCTCACCCAGGGTGAGGAACTGCTGCGAATTGGCCCCGTACTCATCCGGTACGTCGACGCCTTTCCAGGAACTGAAATCCAGTTCCCTGAGTTCCGCGAGAGTCATCTCGGCCACCGCTCCGCTGCCGTTGGAGGTGCGGTCCACTGTTGAGTCGTGGAGCAGCACCACCTGGTGGTCGGCGGTCAGGTGAACGTCACATTCCATCCCGTCGGCCCCGTCGGCGATTGCCTGCAAATAGGCGGCACGAGTGTGTTCGGCATACTGGGCGCTGGCACCACGGTGGGCGTAGATCAGGGTCATAGCTCAAGGGTATTCCCCACGGTTACTGCTATGAAAGCAGGCTCAGTAGGCTTGCCTCATGGAGTCAGAACTGGACCAGCAAAAACGGGCCGCACTTCGCCGGATGAAAACCCTTGCCTTATCGCTGCTCATCCTCGCGGCGGTGATCTTTGGATTTTCCTTCTGGTTGCAAGGCCAATACCCTTGGCTGGCCTACGTACGTGCCGCCTCAGAGGGAGCTATGGTCGGCGCGCTGGCCGACTGGTTCGCGGTCACTGCGCTGTTCCGGCACCCGCTCGGCTTACCCATTCCCCATACTGCGATCATCCCAACCCGCAAGGATGCGATCGGGGCTAGCCTCGGCGAGTTCGTGGAAAGTAATTTCCTCTCCGAAGATGTGGTTCGCGAAAAGCTCGGCACCCTCGACGTTGCTGGACGGGTGGGCAGCTGGTTGGCCCGCGAAGAGTCCGCCAATCGCTTAGCTACCGAGGGCGCTGCGGCAATCAAGGGCATTATGGAAGTTCTCAAGGACGACGACGTCCGCGAGGTGATCGAATCAATGGTGCGGCAGTATTTGCTGGCACCGCCATGGGGCCCGCCGATTGGTCGGCTGGCCAACCAGGTGTTCTCCGCCGGGCATCACCGCAATCTAGTTGATCTGCTAGTTGATCGAGCGGTTGACTGGGTGCAGAGCAACCCCGCCACTATTTCGCGTATTGTCTCCGATCGTTCCCCTTCCTGGATTCCGAGTTTTGTCGATGATCTGGTCGGCGATCGGATCTACGCCGAGGTGCATAAGTTCGTGCTAGCAATACAAGCTGACCAGGACCACCAAGTGCGGCAGGCCTTGGACGAGTACTTGCTCAAGCTGGCCGATGATCTGCAGCACGATCCGGCGATGATCCAGCGTGCCGAAGAGGTCAAAGCGCAGCTACTTGATTCGCCCAGAGTGCGAGAGTTAGCGGGCCAGACCTGGCAAACGTTGAAACGTGCTCTGTTGGAAGCGGTCGATGACCCGAATTCGGCGCTAAGGATGAAGTTTGTTTCGGTACTGCGCGATTTCGGCCACCGGCTGTCCAGCGACGAAGAACTGGCCAGCAAAATCAACGGCTGGATTACCGAAGTCGCTGCCTACGCAGTGCGCAATTACCGGCACGATATCGCTTCGATTATTACCGATACCGTGGAGCGCTGGGATGCTCAAGAGGCGTCGCGAAAGATTGAACTGCAGGTTGGCCGGGATCTGCAGTACATCAGAATCAATGGCACTGTGGTGGGCGCGCTAGCCGGCGTGCTGATTTATACCGTGGCTACCCTAGCCTTCGGCTAACGGCACCTTCAAGAGGCTAGAAATCTAAGTGTCTGGCCGGGTTGGGCTTGGCCAAGCAGATCAATATCAGCCTTCCGGACCACCGCGATCACCGGATAACCGCCGGTCACCGGATGATCCGCTAGAAAAATGGTGGGCAAGCCGGAGGGCGGCACCTGCAATGCGCCGGTCACCATTCCCTCACTAGGCAGCTGGCCGGAGCGGGAAAATTCGAGGGGACGGCCCAGTAAGCGCGCACCAATCCGATTGCTGTCGGCCGAGATGGCCCACTCCTGGCTCAGCAGTTGAGACCAGGCCCCATCGACAAACCAATCCCTTCGAGGCCCCGGCGTCACTCGCAGCGAGAGCCGTCTATCGGGCCTCGGCGGGTCCCGGAAAACCTCAGGTCTTGCCGACTCTTGGTGATCTGAGCCGAACGACAAGAGCTGACCGGCTTGCAGCGGCTCAGGCCCCATCGCGGCCAAGATGTCACGCGAACGTGAGCCGAGCAGCGTGGGAGCTTCGATTCCGCCCGCAATGGCCAGGTAATAGCGCAGACCGGCTGAGGCGGCAGCAATCGTCAAGCGGGTACCGGCAGCGACCGAGTGGGCGGTGCGTTGCGGCCTCGGCACACCATCGATCAGCACTTCACCCACCGCACCGGTTACCGCGAAAACAGCTGGTTCGTTGAATTCCAATGCGAAGCCACCGAAGACGATCTCCAGCCCTGCGGACGACGCCGGGTTCGCTACCAAAGCGTTGGCGGCTACCAAAGCTGCCCGATCAAGTGCGCCGCCCGGGCCTAGGCCCAGCGCGGCTGCCCCGGGTCGACCCAAATCCTGCACTAAGGCCAATGGCCCGGTCGAGACCACCCGCGCCGTCATACTGCCCTGAACCGCACCCGAGCGCCCGGGGTAATCAGCGCCGGACTACCCGCGGCTTCCGACTTCGACGCGTCCCAAAGTACCGCCGCGGTGTGACCGATGAGTTGCCAGCCAGCGGGTGAGCTGGTCGGATAGATCGCACTAAACTCACCGCCCAAAGCAACCGAACCGGCCGGAATTGAGGTGCGCGGGGTATTCCTCCGGGGCACCCGAAGCTTCTCGTGGGAGGTGACTAAATAGGCAAACCCTGGGGCGAACCCGGTAAACGCTGCGGTCCACTCCGAGCTGGTGTGCAGCTCGACAACTTGCTCGACTGTGAGGTTCAGGTACTGCGCGACCTCGGCAAGATCGGGGCCGGTATAGCTCACTTCAATGGGAACTAGGGGGCCATCGGCGAGCGCTGCCTCCACCGGTTCGGCGGAGCGCAACCAATTTTGTACCGCAGTAAGTTCAAGTCGCTCCGGGTCGAAGGTGACCAGGATCGTACGAGCAGCGGGGACCACGTCCAGGACCCCGGCGGGGGGTTCAGACAGCGCCCTAAATAACGCCAGGACCTGGTCGAGGGTTTCCAATTCTGCCAGAATCCCGCTGTCTCCACAGGGCAGCAGGGTCGCCGCATTGGCCCGCCCTGAGCCAGTTGCGCCGATCGGCTCCAGCGCACCGGGGGTTTTAGGCAAAGCGTTCAATCCGCACCCCCTCGGCGGTCAGGGCGGTTCGTACTGCGGAAGCCATTGCCACCGCGCCCGGGGTGTCGCCATGCACGCAGAGCGAATCCGGTCGCAGCTCGACCAGGCTGCCGTCGACCGCCTGAACCACACCTTCCCGCACCATCCGCACCGCCCGCTCGGCGATCATTTCCACCTCATGCAGCACCGCACCGGGAGCTGTCCGCGGTACCAGTGAACCGTCGGCGAGGTAGCCCCGATCGACAAAAGCCTCCCGGTAAAAGCTCACCCCGAGTTCGCCGCAAGCGGTCTCGATCGCCGAACCTGGCAGCCCTAGGATGGCAAGATTGCCGGGTAATTCATGCACGGCCCGGGCCACTGCCGCCGCTTGCACCGGGTCGCTGACGATCCGGTTATAAAGTGCTCCATGGGGTTTCACGTAACTCAGCGTGGCACCCGCGCTGCGTGCCACACCGTCGAGCGCAGCCACCTGATAGAGCACATCCGCGTGCAGCTCCTCAGCACTCACATCAAGGAGTCTCCGGCCAAAACCCACCAGATCACGATAGGCCGGGTGAGCGCCCAGGCTCACCCCACGTTGCTGCGCGATCCTGACGGTGCGCAGCATGGTTTGCGGGTCGCCGGCATGAAAACCACAGGCCACATTTGCGCTACTGACCAGTGAAAGCAGGGCTTCGTCGTCGCCCATTGTCCAGGAGCCAAAGGACTCGCCCAGATCACTGTTCAGATCAACCACGAGTTCAGTCACGATGCGCCTTCTTCGTGCCAGGCAGCTTAGCCGGAAGCGCCTTGATCGCGGTGAGCGGCCGCCGCCATTCAATCGCCCGAGAAGGCACCGCTGGCACCGGCAAGGCAAGCTCGCCGCGAAAGACCAAGGGCGGTGCGCCAAAGGCGATCTTAGTTGCCTTCACTATCGAGCGCCCCATCAGCAGGTTACCGGCCCCACCGATCACCGCGCCGACACCAAAAGGAACGAGCCGCCCGATCATCGCGCCGCCATGGCTGAGCATGAGGCGCTTAATAAACATTTTCTGGATCCGAAGCCCAATGGTTTTCACCGCCGTGCTGGGCACATTTTTACCTAGCACAACGCCCCAATTATTTAGCGGTGTACTGCCTCGGCCCAGCGCATGACCAGCGAAAGACTGCATCAACGAGGTGCCTTCCTCGCCGAGCATGATCGCCATCACGGCTGTCTGGGCGCGCTCCGGGTCGTCAAGATGGACTCCGTGCAACTCGGCGATGGAGAGCGCGTAAAGCGCCGAGGCCTCTAGAAACATCACCGTTGCACCCGCCGAGATACCCAGTGAAGCGAGGGTGCCGATGCCCGGAATGACGGCGGTAGCGCCAATGGCAGCACCGGATCCAGTCACCGTATTGACGAAATCGCGATCTAGTTTGAGGGCTAGCTCAGCGGGCGAGGCATGCGGGAATCGGCGCCGCATCCTACGCAGATTGGCGCGCACCAATGGCCGCTGACTTTCTACCGCTCTGCTCAACGCTTGCTGGACTGCGGGCTTAGGCATTCCCTCGGAGGTGAAAACAGCGTCGGCCGCTATCCGCACTGAGCGGTGAGGTTTTTGCCCTGAGGTTGACTTTGCCATTCTTCAAGCTTAGGTGACCCGCTTATCGTTCTGGCCGTTGACGGCAACACTTCGCCGAAGGCTGATTACCCGGCGGCTGAGCCGTTAGCTGGTGGGCTGGAATGCCCCTGGAACGTGGACAGTGAGGAAAGAACTTGCATCGATCAGTTCAGCGGCTCCGATTGAATGCCCCATTCCGGGGTAGAGCTCTTCCTGGAGTAAGGAATTTTGGTCGAGCCAATCCTTGGTGAATTCCACCGCGTCCGGGTTGATCACCAAATCTGCTTCGTCCCGCGCCCAGAAGAATGGAACCTTGCGACTCAACGGCTCCATCGCGGCCAATAACTGGTTGTCCAGCACGAAACCAGAGAGACCGACGACCGCTTGAAAAGCGTCCCGACGCAGTCGGAGCAGAGTGCTTGCCATCGCCATGCCCTGCGAATGGCCGATCAGGCTAACGCTGCTAAAGCGATATTTAGCGTTTTCTGAATCTAGCCAGGCAAATACCTCATTCGCGGCGGAAACCACCTGGGCAAAATCGTTATTCAGGAAGTAGTCGAGCAGGAACCAGCCATAGCTCTGATCCATCTCAAAGCCGCCGCGCAGCGCAGCGCAATTAAAACCGGCAGGCATCGCATCGAAATGCTGTGCCATGTACTGTTCATCGGCACCATAGCCATGCAGCATCAAAAGCAGCGGTTTACCAGTTCGTTCGGCTTCGGGTTTAGACCAGAGCGCTTGCAGCATCCCTTCATGGTAGCCGTTGCAATCAATTCAACAAGACGGGCAACGGGATGGAGGTATGGTTTAGCCATGGCTGACGAATCTCGAAAAATAGCGCTTAGCGCGGCCATGAAACAGCATGGTGAAACCGCTGAGCAGGGCTCCGAAAGCACCTTCACGGTTGTGCTGGCTTTTGCCGCTAATTTATTGATTGCGGTGGCCAAGTCGTTCGCTGCTGCCTTCACCGGTTCGGCCTCGATGGTGGCCGAGGCGGCGCACTCCTGGGCGGACGCCGGTAATGAGGTCTTCTTGCTGGTCGCTGATCGGCGATCTCAGCGCCCACGGGATGTCCGGCATCCAATGGGGTATGGTCGCGAGGCCTATATCTGGTCGATGTTCGCTGCCTTCGGCCTGTTCACTGCTGGCGCGGTGGTGTCGATCATGCACGGGGTGCAGGAGCTCTTTAACCCCGAGCCCGCCGGAGACTTCCTCATCGCCTACCTGGTGCTCGCGGTGTCCTTCATACTCGAGGGTATCTCCTTCACCCAGGCCTACCGGCAGGCGAGAAAGACCGCCAGGCTGATGCAGATCCCCACCCTGGAGCATGTTGCTAATAGCTCGAACCCGACGCTGCGAGCGGTTTTTGCCGAGGATGCCGCCGCCTTAATCGGTCTGCTGCTCGCCTTTCTCGGTATCTTGCTGCATCAAATCACCGGCTCCCCGATTCCGGATGCTATTGGCTCAATCGCCGTTGGAGTGCTCCTTGGCGTTATCGCGGTGGTGTTGATCGATCGGAACCGTCGTTTCCTGGTCGGCCAATCGGCATCCCGGGAAGCCGAAGAACTCGCCGTCGAATTATTACTCAAACGCCCCGAGATCGACAGAGTGACCTATATCCATTTGGAATTCGTCGGCCCAAGCAAGTTGTATCTGGTGGCTGCCGTGGATTTGCAGGGAAATCGCAATGAAGATGACGTGGCGCTGAAGCTACGTCAATTAGAGCGGGAGTTAGAGAACGTTGGGTATATCGAAGAGGCAGTGATCACGTTGTCCACCAAGGAGGAGCCGGCGCTTTAGGCGCGTTGGACACCTTCAGGACAGATTCTGGCCTAAAATTCGGCATACTTCGGCATACTAAAGAGATGGCGAACACCAGCTCCCGGACCCTGCGGCTGCTCTCTTTGTTGCAGCACCATCGTTTCTGGGCTGGACAAGACTTGGCGGACAAACTTGAGATCTCGCTCCGCACACTACGGCGCGATGTGGATCGGCTACGCGAGTTGGGCTACCCGGTAGAGGCAAGCCGGGGCTCAACCGGGGGCTATCAACTCGCCGCCGGCGCTTCGCTGCCGCCCCTGGTGGTTGACGACGAGGAGGCTGTCGCTCTAGCCATTGGCTTGCGGCTAGCCTCTCAAGGCTCGGTCAGCGGCATCGAGGAAGCCTCGGTAAGGGCCTTGGCCAAGGTCATCCAAGTGATGCCGAATAAACTTCGGCACCGAGTGGAAGCCCTTCGTGCAGCCACCATTCCGGCTGCCGCTAACGGGCCTATTGTGGCCGCCAGCCTGCTCACCACGGTTGCCCAAAGCTGCCGCGATCAGGAACGGCTGGAATTCAGCTACCTCGACGCGTCCGGTAGCAGCCAACAACGCCTGGTGGAGCCACACCGCCTAGTTTCGCTGCGACAACGCTGGTATTTAGTGGCCTACGACATGGCCCGGCACGACTGGCGGAGCTTCCGTCTAGATCGAATGGGCAACCCAGAAAACACCGGGCAACGGTTTAGGCCACGTGAATTGCCGGCCAGCGATGCGGCAGAGTATTTGCGCGGCAGCCTACAAACGCTAGCTTCCGGGGCTCGACCACACCGGATCTTGCTACATTCAGCGGCTGAACCGATTAAGGACCTTTTGGGGCAGTGGGCGGAAATTCTGCCCATTAGCGATCATCGTTGCGAATTGAGGATCTCCGCCGATTCCCTGGAGTGGGCGGCTTTTGCGGTGCTCAGCAGCGGGGTGGATTTCGAACTCATTGATGCACCCGGGCTTGATGTGCTGCTGCAGGGCTGGCATCGGCGAATCCAAACCGCCCAAAGAACCCCTACAGGCTGAAGAAGAAATTAAAAGGCAAACATTCGGTACGCTGGCGAAAGAGCATGAGGTCAGAGCGCAGTATCAGCTTGAAACTGCGTCGGCGGGAAACCGCTTCAGCCGGAAGGGGATGCGATGGGGATTTTCAAAGGGGTGGGGGTCTCCGCTGGCCGCGTCCTCGGACCGGTAAAACAGATGCTTCCCGCCGTCGTTGCGCCCGTAGCAGGTCAGACCCGAGCCAGCAGCATCCCGGCCGAACAAGCAATAGCAGCCTTGCACACGGCGGCCGATGCGGTGCAAAACGCCCTCCGGCAGCGGGCCGCCCAACTCTCCGGCGATGCCAAAGCTGTGATTGAAGCCACCGCACTGATGGCGGCGGATCCGATGCTCTTGAAAACGGCCAAGAAACTTATCGATAACGGGCTGAGTGCGGAGGTTGCCACCTGGCAGGCGGCGGAAGGTATCGCCAATACCTTGCAGAATCTCGGTGGAGCGATGGCCGAGCGCGCACGAGATGTCTTCGATGTGCGCGACCGTTTGGTTTCGGAGCTGCGCGGCGAGCCCGCACCAGGCATCCCAGTCAGTTCCGAGCCGTTCATTTTGATTGCCGACGACCTAGCCCCGGCAGACACCGCTACCCTGGACCCGAGCAGGGTACTGGCCCTCGTCACCGCCTCTGGAGGTCCGCAGTCACACACCGCGATCATTGCTCGTTCGCTCGGCCTGCCCGCGATTGTGGCGGCAGCTGGCGTCACCAGCATTGCTGACGGTCATCAGGTCTACTTAGACGGCGGTACCGGCGTCCTAGACACCGACCCTAGCCACCAGCACGGTGAGCTGGCCGCGGCCTGGGCTAGCAAAGTCGCCAATCTGACCTTCGACGGCGAGGGCCGGCTCGCCGATGGAAGGCGCATTCCGCTACTAGCCAATGTCGGCAGCGCCGCCGATGCCCTGGCTGCCCGAACCGCTCACGCCGAGGGGATCGGCTTGTTTCGAACCGAATTCCTGTTCTTAGAGCGGGATACAGAGCCGACTGTCGAGGAACAGGTACGGGCTTATCGTGCTGTCTTCAGCGCCTTTGCAGACCCCATTAGCCGGCCAAAAGTTGTGGTTCGCACCCTCGATGCCGGTGCGGACAAACCCTTACCTTTCCTAGCGCACTCGGCGGAGCCGAACCCCGCTCTGGGCATCAGGGGCTACCGAATGGTGAGCCAGTATCGGGCCATCTTGACACGTCAGTTGCAGGCCATCGCGCTCGCCGCGCAAGACATTGCGGTTAGCGTCTGGGTGATGGCACCGATGATCTCCACCGCAGCAGAGGCTGGCGAATTCACCGCGCTCTGCCGAGCTGCAGGATTAGCCACTTCGGGGGTGATGATCGAGGTACCTTCGGCGGCTCTCAGCGCGGCGCAGATCCTCGGCGAAGTAGATTTCGCCAGTCTCGGCACCAACGATCTGACCCAGTACACGATGGCCGCCGATCGTCAGTTGGGCGCTCTGGCGAGTTTGAATGACAGCTGGCAACCGGCGGTGCTCGCTCTCATTCAACTCAGCTGCCAAGCCGCCGCGATCGACTCCAGCGAGTTGGGGGTTTGCGGCGAGGCGGCGGCAGATCCGGCTCTCGCCGTAGTCCTCGTCGGCTTGGGCGTGAGCAGCCTCTCGATGACCGCCCATGCGCTACCCGCGGTCGCCGCTGCGTTAGCAAGTATCGACTCAAAAGAAGCAGTAGATCTTGCTGCTCTCGCGGTGGCCGCGCCGGACGCCATCACCGCTCGCCGACTGGTGCGTGAACGATTGGCAATTTTGACCGAAATCGGGATCTGATCCTCACCCTTAAAGGGGATGCTTTGAGGGTCTCAAAACGAACCGATTTGTGCCCAACTAATTACCTCGGGCGACTAGTTACTCGAGTGGAAAAAGAGTCATTTTCGCCCCTGAGTTCCGGCAAAAATGTAACGATAAGGTAACGATCAATCCTCCGCCTGAGCACTGGGATGCACCCGCCTATCGGCCGCTCATCGACCACCATCAACACATATTTTCCCGACATTTCAGGCCAAATTTCCGTAAACTAGAAGGCCTGCCCACGGCTGGGCAGGTCGAAGTCGCAAGCAAATGACCTCCTCGAAGACCCTTATTAGAGAGACCCAAATGCCCATAGACAGCAACAGTAACCCGGTGAAGACGGAAGCGAAGTCAAGCGTAAAACCCGTCAAAGCCAAGCGCCCCGAGCGACTCAAAAAACGTCGGCTCAGCAAGAGCGATATCAATGTCGTTAACCAGCCAATGCTCAAGCGGGCGCTCGGCGGCACCGTGGTCGGCAACACGATGGAATGGTACGACGTCGGCGTCTACGGCTACTTGGTCGCTACCATGGGTGCGGTCTTCCTCTCCGACGCAGCCGATAACGTACAGGTGTTGTTCAGCTTTGGCGTCTTCGCGGTGACCTTCGTGGCTCGGCCGCTGGGCGGCGTGGTCTTTGGCTACCTGGGCGACAAGATTGGCCGCCAGAAGGTGCTGGCCACCACGTTGATCATGATGGCCGCTTCGACCTTTGCGATTGGTCTGTTGCCAGGTTATGCCACCATCGGCTGGTGGGCGCCGGTGCTGCTGGTGCTGATGAAGCTGATCCAAGGCTTCTCCACCGGCGGCGAGTACGCCGGTGCCACCACCTTCGTGAGCGAATACGCGCCGGATAAGCGCCGTGGCTTCTTCGCCAGCTTCCTGGACATGGGCAGCTACCTCGGCTTCGCCATCGGTGCTGCCATGGTTTCAGTCATGCAACTCACCCTCGGCGCCTCAACCATGCAGGAGTGGGGCTGGCGAATCCCGTTCTTGATTGCTGGCCCGCTCGGCGCGATCGCCATCTACTTCCGGCTCAAAATCGAGGAATCCCCTCAGTTCCAGGCCACTCTCGACGCGCAGGAATCCTCCTCCAAGGAGGCTCAGGCCAATGACGAAGTCGCTGCCAAGGGCCCGCTTGGCATTGTGATGGCCTACTGGCGCCAAATGATCGTCGCCATCCTGCTGGTCGCCGCCGCCAATACTGCCGGCTATGCGCTCACCTCTTATATGCCCACCTACCTGACCGAAAGCAAGGGCTACGATCCAGTGCACGGCACTCTGCTGACGCTGCCGGTTTTGGTGATTATGGCTATTTGTATTCCATTGACCGGACGGCTCTCGGACCGCATTGGACGCCGACCGGTGCTCTGGATCGGCGCAGGCAGCACCATCTTGTTTGCTTTCCCGGCTTTCATGCTGATCGGCATCGGAGAGATCTGGTCGACGCTGGCCGGCTTGGCCTTGATCGCTTTCCCGGTCACCTTTTACGTGGCCAACCTGGCGTCAGCACTTCCGGCGCTATTCCCCACCCCCAGCCGCTATGGCGGCATGGGCATCGCCTACAACTTCGCGGTCGCGATCTTTGGTGGCACCACGCCGTTTATTATTCAGGGGCTGATGGAGCTGCTGCACACCGATATGACCCCGGCCTATTACTTAATCGCCACCTCGATTATTGGCGCGGTCGCGATCTTCTTCTTGCGAGAGTCGGCGGGGCGCCCACTGCCGGGCTCAATGCCCAGCGTGGACACCGAGCAGGAAGCCATCGAACTGGTTGCTGGTCAGGATGACAATCCGAATCTGGACCTCAACGAGATGCCTTTCGATGAAACTTACGAACCGGCAACCCCGCCGGAAGGAATACCCACTGTCAGGGCCTAAAGTCGGTATCTGAGGTCGGCTTGATCCGCCCCTGGTGGTGCGACCTCGCTCAGCCCAGCAGCCTTGTGGCCCGGTAACCTCGCAGTTGCCGGGCCACAAGGCTGAGTCGAGAATGAACTTTGAACTAGCTAGTGGTTTACCAACGCACTTTTCGCTCGCGGTTTCCTTGCCTACCACTGGCCTGAGTCGGCTTGTGCCCGTGCACGATGGACTGCGCACCGGGCGCGGCCTGAGTCCGCTTACGAGCCAGTGACTCCTTCGCGGCATCACTCAGTTTTGCTTCGACAGAGGGTGAAAATCGTACTGTTGGATTGCTCTGGGGTTCGCTGGGGCGCATGTTTGCTCCTTTGAAGTTAAAGCGGCTCGCTCAAAGAATGCGAGAAAAGAGAGTACTCGGAGGCGGGCCTCAACGAGCCACAGTTGATGATGGACTGCTGTGATGAGAAACGGCGAAAATGATTCGCGCACAGATAAGTTCTCGGCCAGGTTTAGCCATAAATCAATGTGTACATACTGCGATCATACACGGATAGTCGGAGCGAGCAACGGCCAGCGAACGGCGAACGGCGAACGGCGACAACACATAATACGGCGAGAGGGCTGCACCAACGCATACATCGTTGGCGCAACCCTCTCGTTGTTGGGAACTAGTTCAGCAGCTGATTAGCCCGCGGCTGTTCCCAGGTCCTTGCAGGTAGTCTCCAAATAGTTGACGATCGGCTGTCCGTCTTTTTCCATGGCTGCTGCATCAGGGCTAGCATTCCCCTGAGAGACCGGTGCTTCCAGCTTGCTGAAAGCACCATCGAACTCCTTCGGAGTGGTGCCCTGCACTTCAGCGAAAGCGTCCTTGAACTTTTGCAAGCTACCCGGCTTACTAGCTTCCAGCATGGGCGCCATCATGCCCATCGAGGAGAGCACAAAGCGAATAGCGGTGGCTTGGCAGGCTGGGGACACCTTGTCGTAGCCTTTTCTGGCCTGGGTGCTCTTTGTCGTTTGGATCAACAATTCCGACTTCGGATTCGCTACCGGGCCAGACCCGGCTTCGGCCGAAGCACTTGCCGAACCGGAGCTTTCAGCGGCGCTCGACTGGCCCGTGGCCGCCGTCGAAGGCGCACCACCGGAAGAGACTGGGGCGCAGGCGGTCAATGCCAAAGGCCCCACCAGAAGTAACGTTAGGGCGCTCTTTCTCAAAACAGACTTCACGGGTTCCTTCGATAGAAATAATAGTTATTTGAACGGAGACGATTCTATCGACAATTGATGAAATCAGAAAATTTCCCGCGAGTTTAGATTGAATCCGCCTAGAGCACTCTCAGTAACAATTGTAGTTCCTGCCAGAATCGCCACCTATTTCGATAAGTGAAGCTAATAAAACTCAGCTACTGCTTTCAGCGACCGCGTTTACCCGCGAAAGCACCCAACTTATCAGAACTAAACTTGCTAAAGAATGTCAGCGCTTTATATCGCTTGGACGGCACACTGACCGATTTTCCTGCGGCCGCGTCGGCCAACCCCTCGCGGACCACCCGATCCGGATTCAACCACATCCAATTCGGGATTCCGGAAGTGGATGCATTCATCCGCTGGTGGAACTCGGTGTGCACGAAGCCCGGGCAAACAGCCGTCACCCCTACTCCGCGAGCGCTGTAATGCACATTGGCCCAGCGACTAAAGCTGATCAGCCAGGCTTTACAGGCACCATAGCTGGCCCGCGGGATAAATCCGGCAACACTGGCAACGTTAATGATTTTCCCTTCACCACGGGCCAGCATACCGGGGATGGCAGCATGCATCAGCAGCATCGGGGTGGTGACCAATAACTGTAAATGGTCGGATTCTTCCTGCACGGTGTTCTCTTCAAAAGACTTGGTCAGCCCGAAACCGGCATTATTGACCAGCGTGGTCACTGGCTGCACTGTTCGCTCGAGTCGTTTCACCACCAAGTCGATCCCTCGCTGATCCTGCAAATCAGCAGAAATAACTTCAACTTCAACGCCAAAGTCCTGGCGTAACCGCACCGCTTTGGCCTCTAGCCGCTCAGTATTCCGGGCGACTAAAACCAGTTGATAGTGCTTGGCGGCGAGCTGCTGGGCGAATTCTGCACCCAGTCCTGCAGTCGCGCCGGTGATCAGAGCTCGCTGAGTGTTTGGAGACATTTATTCATAATACGCATCTATGCTGAGAAGCATGTCGGAAAATACTGAGTCAATTCAGATTCATGAACTGGATGAACACGGGGCCCGAGTGGCCGCTGCCGAGATTGAAGAGGAACTCGCAAAATCAGCCTCGGTTAACCCTTGGCTGATAGCGCTCTGGGTTTTCAACGGTCTACTCGTCTTACTGTCCATTCTGAGCTTTGTGGGATTCATCCAAAATTCAATACCCAGTTATCTGGCCGACGAACTTAGTGGCAACCTGACGCCCAGTCCTCGAATTAGCTGGCTGAGCCTCCTGGGGCCCTATGCCATCGCCTTCGCGATCTTTGCAGTGCTAAGCATCCTGGGCACTCTGATCACGCACGCGATGATCTGGGAGCGGCGCCGCCGAGCCTAAGGCCTCCGTCGACAGATTAAGTGCGCCACCACGGCTGTCCAACCGGTTTGGTGCGAAGCTCCTAAGCCAATGCCACTATCGCCGTCGAAGTATTCGCTAAAGGTGGGGTGGTCCCACAACGCACCGTCGCCAAAATCCCGAGGCTGCCCTGGCCGGCGACCCCGGGAATCCGGCCGGAACAAGGAAATTAGTCTCTGCCGCAAATCCTCAGCCACCTCGGAGAGTCGCTTTCCCTCGGGATGCAGCGCCGAGCCCACTCCCCTTGCGTGATCATCCAATGCATCGATCAGCAGCAGATTGACCGGGAACCAAACCGGGCCGCGCCAGTTAGAATTGCCACCGAATAGGCCGGAATCAGACTCGCCGGGGAGGTAGCGAATGCTCAACTCCCGTTCCGCGAGCCGCACCGTTCCGCCTTCCCGGTAAGCGGCAGAAAGCGAACGGATGCCATGGGGTGAAAGGAACTCTTCCTCATCCAATAGCCTACCCAGTAAGCGCTCCAAACGTGCGGCGTTCAATACTGAAAGACTTCGCCGCGGCGCCCCAGAGTCCTGTTCGTAACTGCTGATCAATGCCTCTGCTAATTCGGGCCGATGCCGCTGCACCCAGCGCACTCGGGCTGAAAACTCAGGAAGTTCTTGCTCCACCCAGTCTGGCGCTATCGCCACCGCAATCATTGGCAGCAGTCCGACCATCGAGCGCACCCGTACCGGCTCGCGCAGCTCACCGTCGTTAGCGACCAGAACATCGTAGAAAAACCCGTCCGCCTCATCCCAGAGTTGCACGCCGCCGGAACCGAAGCTGTCCATCGCTTCTGCCAGAGCCAGGAAATGTTCTAGGAACTTAGTCGCCATATCTTGCCAGCCGGGCTCTGTGCGTGCCAACTCCAGCGAGATTCGCAGCATGCCAAGGCAGTAAAAGGCCATCCAGCTGGTGGCATCAGATTGCTCCAGCCTGAAGCCGGCGGGCACATCCTTGGAACGGTCGAAAACCGAAATATTGTCCATCCCGAGAAAACCGCCTTCAAAGAGGTTGGAACCATCGGCGTCTTTGCGGTTCACCCACCAGGAAAAATTCAGCAGTAACTTGGCGAAAACCCGGCGCAGAAAGTTGAGGTCTTCCGCCCCAGAAATTTGATAGACCTGCCAGACCGCCCAAGCATGTACCGGCGGATTGACGTCGCTGAACTCCCATTCATAAGCGGGAAGCTGCCCATTGGGATGCATCGCCCATTCCCGGCAGAGCAGAATCAACTGTGCCTTGGCGAAGTCGGGATCAATATGCGCCAGCGGCACGGTGTGAAAGGCCAGGTCCCAGGAGGCGAACCAGGGGTACTCCCATTCGTCGGGCATCGAGATGACATCCGCCAAGTCGAGGTTTCGCCAGGCCGCATTACGAATACTCCGGCGTGAGGTCGGCGGGGTGGGCTGATCGGAATCGCCGTCCAGCCAACGGGCCACATTGAAGCGATAGAGCTGCTTGCCCCACAGCAGACCGGCAAAAGCGCGGCGCGCGGTCAGGGCGTCTGCGGGTGCAGCCTGGTCCGGGATCACCTCAGCATAAAACTCATCGGATTCCCGGCGTCGATCGGCGACGACACTGTCAAAGTTTGCCCCAAAGGGTGCATCGGCCAACTCGTCATTAGTTAGCCGCAACTTAATGGTGACACTCGCACCAGGTGCTACCGCGTCGAAATGGTAGTGAAAGGCCGCTTTGGTACCGGTTCCGGCCGGGTTCAAAGCGGTGTAATCCGCGTGCACAACGGCTCGGTTGACCCCGTCCTTGGGATACGCCGAGCGGTTCTCCGAGCCGAAGAGAGCCCGGGCATCAGTCTCGTTATCGCAGACCAGTACCTCCGGCGCGCCTTCTGCCGCCAGGAAATAGCGACCCAGCAATCGATGTTCGGCGCGCACCGCACGCAGGTTAGCCTGCTCCAGTTCGGGTGCATCCACTCTGCGTAACTGTGGCGGCTGGGCACCTTGCTGCCAGGCCCAGGTGTTCCGGAACCAAAGCTGCGGCAGAATATCTAGCGGTGCAGCCACCGGTCCGTGATTAGTGGCGGTTACGGTGAGGCAAATATCGTCTGGGGAAGCCTTGGCATGGCTCACCACGACATCGAAAAACCGGTTCTCGGCGAGTATCCCGGTGTCGGAGAGCTCGTATTCCGGTTGCTGACGATCGCGCTGCGCATTGGCGCTCAGGAGCTCTTGATAAGGAAAAGCCGCTTGCGGGTAGCGGTAAAGCCATTGCGCCCAGGAATGCGTCGGGGTGGCATCCAGCGGCCACCAATATTCCTTAACATCCTCGCCGTGGTTACCCTGCTCATTGGTCAGCCCGAAGAGCCGTTCCTTGAGTCGATCATCCTGACCGTTCCACAACGCCACCGAAAGATTCAAGATGCCCTGATCGTCGGACAGGCCGGCCAAGCCATCCTCACCCCAGCGATAGGCCCGCTGATGCGCCTGATCAAAGGGCAAATAGCCCCAGGCGTTGCCGTCCGCAGAGTAATCTTCACGCACTGTGCCCCACTGCCGCGCCGAGAGATAAGGCCCCCAACGCCGCCAGGGATCGTTCATCTGCTGAGATTCACTCAGTCGTGCCCGCTCTACGCTCATAGCCTAAGTCTGGCATCATCACCTCGCCCGGCGGAACAGGGAAAAGCCAGTTCCGTGACCCAACCAGGCTACGGACTGAGGAGGCAACAGAAAATCTCAGCCCCTGGCATCAGCAGGATTCATTCCTAGCTCCGATGCTTCGACGACAGGACAAAAATAGCCTTGAAGTATGAAGAGAACAGCAGCAGTAATCGCCCTCGCCGCCAGCAGCATCTTGCTATTGAGCGCCTGCAATGCCGGGGTCAATGGCAATGAAAACGATAAACAAGAAACCAAGACCTTCGCTACCGCGAAGGACGGCGCAGGTGTGCTGCCCAGCTGGATTCCGGACGGAGCCACCGATATTAAGGAGGTATTGCGCACCACCGGCTCAGAGCGAATCATTTCGATGAAAAACGTCAAACTGCCAGCGAGCTGCCAGGCCCTGCCCGCAGGTCAAAAACCCACACCCGCTGATGATACCGATAGCAATGTCAAAGCCGCTGATTTCGTCACCGACGGCGCCACTCTGAAGGCGGCTTGGTGGCCGAACGGCACCGAGCAGAAAGCCAAGTCGCGCTGCGGCAAATGGTGGGTGACCGTCGACGGTGACACTACTTTCGCATTCTCCCCGGAGCTAAAAACAGTGATGAAAAACATCAACGGCGGCAAGAAAATAGGCAACTCGCTAGAACTAGGGTTAGAAACTCAGCTAGAAAAGTTGAGCGAATAATGAGACGCTACTGGGCTGCCGGTCTTGGCTGGCCCAGCAGCGTCTCCTCAACCAGCTAGGACGGCCGGTTGATATCCGGGATATCAATGATGATCGGCTTCCCTTCGCCGAGGAACAGGTTAATCGCCTCCCGAGTCAGCGTGTCGAAGAGGTAATATCCCTGCGGTGCCAACGGCAACGGCAGAGCCGCTTCGCGGAAGGCGAGATAGGCCGGGAATGCCGCCTTCACAAAGGAATCCCAGACGAAGTCACGCGGGATCTTCATCATGTCGCAGATCTTGTCACCCAAGGTGTAACGAGTCATCGCGTTCAGGAAGGGCCGGGTGATGATGCTGCCATCAAGCTCCGCGCCCAGCCGGACCAGCTCATCCGCCAGCTTAATGCCCTCCGGGGTGGCCGCCAAGATCGGGTCAAGCACCTGCTTCGACTGCGCATTGGCCTGGTCCCAGGTGGCCGGAATGTATTCGTCCTTGACGCCGAGCATATGCGCCGTGACCTGCCAGGTATGCAGGAAGCCGGCCGACTGGCTGGCCGGAATCTTGATCTTCCAGGCCGCGAGCTTCTGCATCACATTGGTCGGCAGACTGTGCCAGGTCACCAGAATATCGGCCTGGCTAATCGGAATCTGTTCGCTCGCGCCCGCCTTCCACATCGGCGATTGCGGCAGCAAGTGTCGCACCGCAGCATGCACCAAACGGGTTTTCACCGTGGTAACGATCATTTCGCCATCGGGCTTGTAGTTATTCGGTTGTTGGATCCAGTAGCCGAGCTTGGTGGTCTTGGCAATCCGATCCTTCAGATCGGCCCCACCTTTAGACCAGTAGACCGACCTGGCCTCCCGTGGAATCGCGGTACTGATCATGCCGCTGGCCAGAATGTATAACAGGATGATGTACTGGCCGCGGTCATGGGTGAGCTTGAAGCCGTCATCGATCTTGGCCTGGTCATACCAAGACGGCAGCTGGCGGGCCTTTTCAATGAAATCGTGCAAGTCTTTAGGCAGTCCATCCGGCAACGGCTGATTGTTCTTCTTCCAGGTCGCCAGTAACGCATTGACCTTGGCGGTCTCACCACGAGAAATTAGCCCGGCCACCACCGGGTCGGCTTCGTCATCCCAGACCCATCGCGGATCTGCCCCGGTCCCGGAGCCAACCACTGAACCGGTGGGCGACCACGACCAGGCATTGGCGGCGGTGGCGAGGCTCAGGGCTCCCACCGTTCCAGCAGCTCCGCCAGCACGCAGTAAATTGCGCCTATTGAGTTCCTCCATTGCAACCCATCTCCTCCAGGAGTGAAAACACTCGGATAGAATAAAATCTACATGAAACGATGATACAAATAATGTAACTTTGTATCAGGAAGGTAGCATGCGTCACACCGAGGCGCAAGGATTGCCGATGATAAACTACCTTTCCGCGAGCGCAATGGAGGCGATGGTGAGTTCACTTCTCCCGGACCGAGACGCGCTAGCTGCGCCCGGAACCCTCTTCGAACGAGCCTGGGCGGATCTGGTCGAGCGAGCCGATGAGGCGGACGAAACCACCACTCGAGTGCTTGACGCCGCACTAGAAGAGTTCTGCACGATCGGCATTCAGCGCACCACCATGGAAGGCATTGCCCGGCGCGCAGGAGTCTCCCGAATTACCGTCTACCGACGGTTCGCGAACAAAGACGTGATGATCGAGCGCGTGGTACGCCGGGAATTCCGGCGCTACTTTGAACAATTCTTGCTTGAGGTGGCTGGCGCCGATTCGGTGGCCGAGCGCGTGGTGATTGCCTTCGTCAGCTCGGTGCGAGCCATCCGTAGCAATCGACTGATTGGCGGACAACTGAGCGCCGAGCCAGGTTCGGTGCTTCCTTCGCTGATTGGCGATGGCGGCCAAACCTATGCCGCGGTCTGCCAATTCGTCGCTGGTCAGCTACGCCGCGAACAGCGGGCCGGAAATGTTTCCGGTGAGCTCAACGTCGACTTGGTCGCCGAGATGATGGTGCGACTGACCGCCTCGTTTCTACTGCTACCGCACCTCACCTTGGATCTTGATGGCGAGCAGGAACTCCGGGAGGTTGCCGAGCGATTCCTGGTGCCAATGCTGCAAATAAACTAGCGAGTCACCAGAGCAGGACCGGCTTGATCACACTTCCGCCGCGTTTCTGCGCGGCGACCGCCTGATTGATCTCCTGGTACTGATACCTGGTCACCAATTGGTCAATGCTGAAACCACCGCGCTGATGACGCCCCACCAATTCGGGGATAAACACCTTCGGGTCGGAATCCCCCTCCAGGGAACCACTTATTGTCTTTCCGTGGGCGAGCAGGTCCATTGCGTCGACGGAGAGCGGCCCCTGCGGAATGCCAACCATTACGAGCTTCCCCCGTCGTCGCAAGGAACTCAGCGCCGAGCTGAGCACCTGTGGAACACCGGTCGTGTCCAGCGCATGACTAGCGCCTCCGTCACTCAGTTCGCGAATCTTCGAAACAGCGTCTTCAGCGAGCGGGTCGATCGCAGCGCTCGCACCGAGCAAAAGAGCCAATTCACGTCTTTCAGCCGACGGGTCAACCGCAATAATGTTCAGCAATCCGGCGGATCGCGCCGCCAGCAGTGCAGCAAAACCAACCCCGCCAACGCCAAAGATGACCAGCGTAGACTCGGGCAGAGGTTGCAGCACATTCAGCACTGCACCCGCTCCGGTCTGAAAACCACAGCCCAACGCTGCCAGCACGGCAAGGTCTAAACCGTCCGGAACCTTTATCGCATTGTTCTGATGCACCACAGAATGACTGGCAAAACTGGACTGGCCAAAAAACGAACCAGCCAAGACCTCGCCGCTCTTGCGCAGGGTGGCCGAACCATCAGTGCGCAGTCCGGGACCGCCGAAAGCATTATTGAGCTCAGCTCCATGCCGGCAATAAGCAGGTGCACCGCGACGGCATTCGCCACACTGACCGCAGTGGCCAAAGGTCAGCACCACCGAGTCGCCCGGCATTAGCCCACTCACCGCGGCTCCCACCGCGATCACAATTCCGGCACCCTCATGACCCAGCACAATGGGACCGGAACTCCAAGCTTTGGCATGCAGGTCAGTGTGACAGATACCGGTGGCCACCAGTTTGACCAGCACCTCCTCCGGCCGGGGCTCGTCGAGATCGACCTCCTCAATCACAAACGGAGCGGTCGACGAAGGGGAAACCGCCGCGGTCACTTTCATCACGAGGCGTCCCCAACTAGCTCAAGGAAAAAGTAGTACAGCTTGCCTTCGAAAAGCACCCTGTTCGACTTGCCATTCATCACGCCGAGTAGGGTACGTTGATCAATTCGTTTGAAATGGTCGAGCACCGGCCAACCATCGTAGACCATGGTGGCGGTGACCTCACCGCGAAACTCGACCTCCCATAAACTCGCCTCGCCGTGAGCGGTTTCGGTGTCAGAAAACAGCCTGCCATCCTCGTCATATCTGATCAAAGGCTTGGCATCTTCGGCCGAATTGAAGGTTTTTCCATACCATTTCGAGGCTTTCAGAAGCTCGTGCGTCGGGTGCCCGGGACCGAAATCGCCACCCTTCCAGCGACCGAGAATTTCGTCGACGCGCACGGTTGGCAGGCTGGCCCACAAGGCATCCAGCTCTGCAGAGGCCATTTCACCGCGAGCCAATAATTGCTCAAAAGTCGTTCCTGTTCCGTTGCTCATGAGATGACCTTTCTGCGAAGGGTTGTCAGTGGAGTCAGCTGGGTCTATTGTGAATCCCAATTAACTTATCTGGCAAGCGAAGACGCTTAGGAGTAGTCCCATGACCGGTCTCAGCGGCACTAAAGACGACGCGGATTTAGTGATTCTCAACCCTCGGGACGGCAGCCTCGTCGCCAGTTATCCGATACTCGATCAGGAAGCCGTCACTGCCACGGTGAGCTCGGCACGGCAGGCTGCCAGCTGGTGGGCAGCCCAGGACTTCGCCGCCCGGAAACGATTATTGCTGGCTTGGAAAGCAGAAATCGCGCGCGATGCCGAAACCATTGCGAGCTCCATTGCTGCCGAGACCGGCAAACCAGCCGGGGATGCCCTGCTGGAGGTGATGCTCACCCTGGGGCATCTGGACTGGGCCGCCAAGAACGCGAAGAAGACCTTACGTCGACGCCGGATGCCGGCCGGGCTGATGAACTACAACCAGAGTGCCTCGCTGGGATATCAGCCTTTTGGCGTGGTAGGCGTGATCGGCCCCTGGAACTACCCGCTCTACACTCCGATGGGGTCGATTTCCTATGCGCTCGCCGCCGGTAACGCGGTGGTTTTCAAACCGAGCGAACTGACCCCCGGAGTAGCCACCTTACTCGCCGAAAAGTGGCAGCAGGTATGCCCAGAACCGGTATTTCAGGTAGTCACTGGTGATCGGCGTACCGGAGATGTGCTGGTGAGATCCGAGGTGGATAAGGTGGCTTTCACTGGTTCCACCGCCACCGCAAAGAAGATTATGGCCGCTTGTGCCGAATCACTCACCCCGCTGGTCGCCGAGTGTGGCGGTAAGGATGCGCTGATCGTCGCAGCCGATGCCGATCTGCAGGCAGCGGCAGATTTCATCGTCTTCGGCGCAATGGGTAACGCCGGACAAACCTGCGTCGGGGTGGAACGTGTCTACGTTGAAGCTCAGGTTCATCGCAAGCTGCTGGAACTGGTCGTTGCGGGGGTGGCTAAACTCTCTTTCGAAGGCGACGGCGCCGCTTATGGTCCACTGACCCTGGGCAGTCAGGCCGAAGTGGTCAGCGCACACGTTGCCGATGCCCTGGAACGTGGCGGAAGAGCCGCCTGGGGCGGTCCTGAATCGATCAGCGGACGCCGAGTGACACCCATCGTGCTGACCGACGTGCCGGAAGAATCACTTTCCATCCAGCAGGAAACCTTCGGCCCCACCGTGGTGATCAATCGGGTCGAGAGCATTGATGATGCAATAGCTCGGGCTAACGCCACCGCATACGGCCTCGGGGCCGCCGTGTTCACTCGTGACAAACGTCTCGGCTTGGCGATTGCCGAACAACTGCGGGCCGGGGCTGTCACGGTGAATTCGGTGCTCGGCTTCGCCAGCATTCCCGCTTTGCCCTTTGGCGGGGTCGGCGGTTCCGGCTTCGGCCGGATTCACGGGGCCAATGGATTACTGGAATTCAGCGTGGCTAAGTCGATTGCTCGGCAAAACCGCAAAGCCGCTTTGAACTTACTGACCATGGATCGCAGCGAGCGGGATATGAACCTGGTTTCCCGACTCATCCCGCTACTGCATGGTCGGGGAAAGCCAAGAAACTAGCCGGTTACACCAAGCGTCAGCAGCAGGAGTTTAGTCAGTCGGCGCTGAGTCGCAGCATTCGTGCGGTGGTGCAATAAGGTGCCGATATCCTGCACCACGCTCAGCGCGGCATGCACCAAAATCATCGCTTCCTTAGCGGTTAGCTCCGGTCGAGCCCCTTGCAGCAGCTCTACCCAGACACTCAAATGCTGTCTTTGCATGGTGCGTAGACCTCGCTGCACCGTCTCGCTCAGATTGCCGACCTCGGCAAAATAGACGGCGGCCAGCTGATAGTTCGCGAAAGAGTAGCGCACATAGTCATCGCAAAGAGCGGCGAGCGCATGGCCGGGATCGGCCGATGAGTTCACGGCGCGCGTCGCCGCTTGTTCAAGCTCTGCCGCCGCCCTAGAACAAGCCTGACGCAGAATGTCTGCCTTGCTTTCAAAGTGTCGGTAAACCCCGGAAGGAGTCAGCCGCACGGCGAGCGCTAAATCCTCAATCGTGGTCTCGTGATAACCCTGGGCATGGAATAGCGCGATGGCCTGAGTCATCAACTGCTCCCGGCGCTTCTTCGCCACCGGAAGCACACTTCGCTCGGCTGGCTCAGTGCCCGCCGCCGGCAGATCGCCGTCGAGGATGCGCCAGCAAGCAGCAGCCAGCAATTCGCGTAGCTTACGGGCCGCGACCACGGTGTGATGCACTGTGACACTGGAGATCACCGCCATCACTGCACCGGCCATCAGCCCTCGATCAACCTCGTCGAGGTCAGCCCGATAATTCGCCAAGGGAATCTGCAAGCGAGATCTCAACGCGGCAAAATCGCTGCCGAGTCTAGCCCGATCCGCCTCTTGCAGGTATCGCCCCTCCCAGCGATAAATCCCAGCCCTGGCGCGCAACTCAACTATCACCGAGATGAAGTCGTCGATCAGCGCGCCGAGCGCCTGTTCAGCTTCTTGACGAGAATTATGCGGCAGCTTCGCCGATTCTTCGGTGGCTTCAAAGAGCCTTGCCACCATGCCGAAAACCACTCTGACGAAAAGCGCGTATTTATTGGGTACATGACGATAGAGCGCTGGTGCGGAAATGTCGAGTACGTCAGCCAGGTCCTGCATGCTGACATTGTGATAGCCGGACTGCGCAAACGCTTCGGCGGCCACCGCCTCGATGGTTTGCTTCCGATTCCGAGGTCGTTTACGAGCCGGCGGCGACAGCGGCCCCTCAACTACGGCATCTCGAAGATCACTCACCCTGACACCCTATCCCCTCCGGCAGCTGACGCAGCGGCAGGCTCGGAGCAAAGCCCACAGCAGAGACCGCGGGAAAACACCGTTCGTAACGAGCTCAAAAAAAGTGAATCATCGTTAACAAATTGCTGACATTGGGCTAGCTTGGTGGAATACTAAATGAAAGCCACAGCCGCCACGGAGCGGCTGGGAAATCGTACAAAGATGTAGGAGAGGTGGCTCGATGTCATTGGACGCTGGGGGGATGATACCCGCCACGATGCGACGAAATCATTGGATGAACCAGGTGCTGGGACATGCCATTATGAAACCCGCAGAGACCGCTTTTAAATATCTCGGTGAGACCACCAATTGGTCTCAGGCCGCGCAGCGGATGGATGCCTTTGCGGCGGCCCTGCAACGTCGTGGTGTGAAATTCGGTGACCGAGTTTTGCTGCTGACGCTCAATCGTCCCGAAGCCATCGAAGCGGTGTTCGCAATCAACCGGCTTGGCGCAATTGCGGTGCCGATCAATATTCGACTGTCTCCGCCGGAGATCGCCTATATAGTGGACGACGCCGACGCCGACGTGCTGATTGTGGACGAACCGCTGGTTCCGCTGATCGGCACCCTCGCGCAGTTCACTGACCGTCCGCAAAGAATCGTGGTGATTGGCCCGGCTGGCACCGGACAGGAAGCTTTTGCTGACCTCGCGGCAGAGGATACGGCAGGATTCCAGGCCCCTGACGTCCCCGAGGACAGCACCTGCCTGATCATGTACACCTCAGGCACTACCGGTAAACCCAAGGGTGCCATGCTCAATCACATCAATATGTATTCCCAAGCGGTGACCTGCATTCGCGCCAATGACGTCTTCGATGAAAGCGACATTTCCTTCCTCACCGCCCCGCTCTTTCATATCGCCGGTCTCGGCTCGATCGCAGCGAACTTCATCATCGGCATACCCACCGTGATTCACCCACTCGGCGCTTTCAACCCCAGCGAATTACTTGATGCCTGGGAGCGGGAGAATGCCACCATTGTTTTCAATGTGCCGCAGCAATGGCAAGCAATTTGCGCTGAGCCCTCGGTCAAAGACCGGAATCTGAAGTTGCGGATCATTAGCTGGGGCGCGGCTCCGGCCTCGGACAGCTTGCTCAGAGCGATGGCTGATTCCTTTCCGCAGGCTACCAATGTTGCGGTTTTCGGGCAGACCGAGCTCTCCCCGATTACCTGCGTACTCAAGGGCGCGGATTCGCTGCGCAAACTAGGCTCGGTGGGCAAGCCAGTCCCCACTTTGCAGTACCGGATCGTAGACGCCGCGATGAACGATGTTGCACCCGGGGAAATCGGCGAGATCCTCTACCGTGGGCCGAACTTAATGTCTGGCTATTGGCGCAAGCCGGAAGCCACCGCCGAGGCGCTTGAGGGCGGCTGGTTTCACTCCGGAGACCTGGTACGCCAGGACCCCGAGGGTTTCGTCTGGGTGGTTGACCGGAAAAAGGACATGATCATTTCCGGCGGCGAAAACATCTATTGCGCTGAGGTTGAGAACGTACTTTTTGGGCATCCGAAAATTATTGAGGTGGCTATTTACGGCCGGGCCGATGAACGTTGGGGCGAGGTGCCGGTAGCTGCTCTCGCCTTGCATCCGGGTGAGGACATTTCGGTGGCAGAGTTGCAGGACTGGCTCAGTGACAAGCTGGCGAGATTTAAGCAACCCAAAGATCTGGTGATACTTGATGCCTTGCCGCGCAATGCTGCGGGCAAGGTCAATAAACTCGCCCTGCGCCAGGGCGACGCTCAATCGTTGACGGCCTAGGGACCGCCTTGGCTCAGCAGAGGGCTCAGAAAGGCGAGCAGCAGCCAAAAAATGACCAGTCTCTCATCAGTGGAGCGAGAGCTGAAGTTGGCGTGGTCAGCAACCGCGCTGAGGCACTGACGCTGCCCCGGCCAGCGCTGCTGGTCATTGAGCCGATTGAGAAGTACCTAGATGCCCGTGGCTTTGGTTCCGGGCCGTTGCGCTGGCGCAGAATAGGTGATGGTCAATCCAATATCACCTTCCTGATCGAACGTGATGGGCTGGTTTTAGTGCTGCGGCGCGGACCGCGCCCACCGCTACCGCCGTCCGCTCACGACATGGTTCGAGAGGCACGAATCCAGCAAGCGGCGGCAGCAGCGGGCTTACCGGTAGCTAAGATCCTCGATATCTGCGAGGATCTGGACTTGCTGGGTGTACCGTTCTACCTGATGGAGTTCGTCGACGGACTGGTCATCACCGATGAACTTCCGGAACAGTTCCACGACCCGTTGGAACATCGCGCGATTTCCGAATCCGCGGTGCTCACCCTCGCTCAGCTTCACCGCGCCGATGTTAGCGCCGGGCCGTTAGCGCAGTTAGGTAAGTCGGAAGGCTATTTGAGCCGTCAAGTGAAGAGGTTTAGCGCGCTCTGGCCGGGAAACACTCAGCGTGAGCTGCCACTCTTTGACCGCTTGAGTGATTGGCTCGCCGGTCACCTTCCTGAGTCCTCGGACGCTGCCTTAGTGCACGGCGATTACCGGATCGGAAACTTGCTTTACGCCCCGCACTGCCCTGCTCGGGTGAACTGTGTGCTGGACTGGGAGATGTCGACGCTGGGCGATCCGCTCGCTGATCTAGGGTACTTCCTGGCAACCTACTCGGCGCCCGGTGAGCAAGCCACCCCACTGGACCTCACACCGGTGACGGCGAACCCTGGGTTTCCGAATCGCTCGCAACTCGCCAAGCTCTATCAAGCAGAAACCGGCCGATCCATCGACAACCTGCCTTGGTACCAAGCCCTGGCACTGTGGAAAGGGGCGGTTTTTTGCGAAGCAATCTATTCGCGATGGTTACGGGGCGAACGGCCAGAGGACACCAGCTTTGCGCCGGGCCTGGCCAGCGGAGTGCCTCGTTTGCTGGAGGCCGCTAGGCAGACTCTCGAATTGGAACTCTAGCCGCACCAACAAGGTCGTAGCCGAGCAGCCGAGCTTATCGCAGCCTGGTCTAGGCGCGGCCGCCGTGCTCCCCCGCTCGGTTGAGCACAATATTTGAAAGCACTGTCCGCGGACTCATCCGAAGCAAAGCAGCGACAATTTCCACCAGATCGGAGACCGGGATCATGCTTTGCTGCGGAATGGTCTGTCGGGTCCAAGCACTCATTTCGGTGTCAACGTAGCCGGGTGAGAGCGCAGTGCCGGACACACCCGAAGCTGACTCCTCGGCATTCAACCCGGCGATCAGGGAGATCAGGGCCGCCTTGGCGGCACCATAAGCGGCTAGACCTGGCTCCGCGTGCACACCTGCTATCGAGGCCAGCGCGATAACCTTGGCCCCGATCTCTGGCCTGGCCGCGGCGGCGGCCCGAAGCGCCGGCAGGGTACCTTGAATGAGTTTGAAGGGAGCCCGTACGTCCACGGCAAAGGTCTTATCGTAACGGTGCGAGGGATACTCCGCGACCGTTCCGGCAGTCCCGACACCGGCCGAAAGAATAAGCGCATCTAGCCGTGAACTCCAGGCAGACTGGGCATCCAGTATGGCTTGCAGATCTTGATCACTCGCCATTTCGGCCGGCACCGTAAGCACCTGGGCCGCGCCCAAAGAAAGTAGCGCTTGGCGCGCCTCCTCGAGGCTCTCGAGGTTCCTGCCGCTGATTAATAAATGCCAGCCTTGGCTAGCTAGGTGTTCAGCGATGCCACGACCAATGCCGCGGCTGGCTCCGGTGATCAATGCGTGCATCGGTTTTTCCTTTACTGAGCTGGGCCGAGGAAGCGTTCGCTCGGCGTGCTGCCATTGAGATTTGCGCGTAGCACCCGTTTCGCCACCGACCATCGGTGGGTTTCACTAGGTCCGTCGTAGATCCGGAAGGCGCGGACTTCGGTCCAAATCCGGGCCAGTGGCAAGTCTTGCGACATACCCCTGCCGCCGCACAGTTGCATGGCACGATCGGCGATCCTACCGACCGCCTCGGAGACCCACACCTTGGCGGAAGCGGTGCTAATCCCGGCATCTAGGCCGGCGTCGAGATCCTGGCAGGCCTGCTCAATCAGCCCCTGACTAGCCGCAATATCAAGTTCATTGTCGGCGATTAGTTGCTGGGCCAGGCCCAGATCGCCGAGCCGCTGACCAAAGAGCCGCCGCTCGGCCACTGAGGCGACGGCTACGTCATGAGCGCGCAGCACCGCGCCAAGCCAGCGCATCGCGTGGGTGACCCGGGCTGGACCCAGCCGCACCTGAATCCCTGCCATTCCGGCGTCGACCTCACCTAAGACTTGCTCGTCGGGAATGAAGAGATTCTCGAACTTCACCTCACAGTGGCCGCCAAGCATCGAATTATCGATGGTCGGCAGGTGCCTGCCCACGGTAATACCTACCGCATCCGCGGGGCTGAGGAACATGGTGGCACCACCGGCGTCGCCCGGCGCCCCGGCGGTGCGCGCCATAATGATAAAAAAGGCGGCTCCAGTGGCTCCGGTAATGAAGGTCTTCGAGCCATTGATCCGCCAGCCACCAGGCACTCTCTCGGCTCGGGTGCTGAGCGCTCGCGGATCCGCCCCGGCGCCGGGGTGAGGTTCTGTCATGGCGAAGGAGGAGCGAACCTGCCCACTTGCCAGCGGTGCCAAATATTGTTCGCGCTGGGCGTCGCTGGCGAGCCGGTCCAGCAAGTGCACATTGCCTTCGTCTGGGGCTTGAATATTCATCGCCAGCGGCCCGAAAAGTGAATATCCGGAGGCTTGGAAAATTTTGGAGCGCGAACGCATGTCCAAGCCGAGTCCACCAAATTCGACCGGCGCATGCGGAGCAAACACCCCGGCTTCACGGGCTGCCGCCTGCAGACTTCGGCGGGCCTGGTCGCCGCCAGCCGCCTCGATATCGCCGCCAAAAGCGTCTTCCATCGGTAGCACTACCTCGTTGACGAGCGCCCGGGTACGAAGCAGCAATGCAGTGAGCTCTTCCGAGCTGCGAGGGCTATCTCGAATTTCCGCCGCGCTCATTACGCCTCCCTCATAATCAACGGCCGACCTTGCCGAAAAGCTTCGCGATTGGCGCCAAAATCAACGGACGCGCAGCAAACCAGGCTCCCGCAATCAGTAAGAGTGAGCAGGCGAAGATGACAAAACCGAACCAGTTCACCGCATCCTGATTACCATACATATGGTTCAGGTTCCGCAGCGCACCGGTCGCCAGCACCAGGGTGACGTGCACGATGATGAAGACCACGAAGTAGAGCATCACCGGGAAATGCACTGCTCGGGCCAGCCCGATCGGGTAGGCCTTACTCAGCCGCTTGGCCTTCTTTGGCCACAGCCCCGACATCCTGAACCCGCTCAAGGCGGCCAGCGGAGCGGCAATGAAAATTGTGGTGAAGTAAGCCAATAACTGCAAGGCGTTGTAGTTAACCCAGCCGTTTTCGGTCGGCCAGCTAAGCGAGGCATACTGCCAAGCGGCCGAAAGTGCGTTCGGGAAAACATCCCAGCTGGTCGGCACCACCCGCATCCACTGGCCGGTGCTGAACAGCAGCACCACGAAGATCACGCCATTCACCAGCCAGAGCAGGTCAAGGGCTTGATGGAACCAGAGCGTCAGGCTGATTTTCTTGCCGCCACCCTTAGGCCACCTACTCGTCCACGACAGCGGCGCGCGTTCTTGCGTGCGCACCTGCCAGCCGCTGCGAATGATCAGTACCATCAGGAAGACATTGAGGAAATGCTGCCACTGCAACCAGAGGGGTAGACCAACAGGGGCGTCCGAGGGCAAGGCACTCTGCCCGTGGTAGCTGGCAATGAAATGACGACCAAAATCGAAACCACGCAAACCACGTGCCAGCAGGACGATTCCGCCAGCAATTAACACCAGAGCTACCGCCCACCAAAGCAGCTTAGTGGTTTTGGAGCTGAGCCGGGGTTTCCGTGCCACCGCTAGTTCAGGTTCTTGCTCCGAAGTGGCTGGTTGAGCCTCCACCAGCAGCGGCGGGACGAGCGGGGCCGCCGCTGCGGAGACGACCGGAACCGAAGGTTCCTGCTCCGTTTGCTGATCGGCAAGCAGCGGCGCAGCTTCTGCTGCTAATGCCGCTGCTTTCGGCTCAGCAGCGCCACTCGGCTGAACCCGTTGTGGTGCCAGTGCGGCAGCGGGCCAGGGCTCTCCGCCCGGCGATCGTGGCAGGCCGCGGCGCAATGCCACCCCGTCAAGTGGTTGATCTTCGACGGCTGAGGACTGCTCCGCGGCCACCGCCGCCAATTGATCCGACTCTGCCTGATCAATGCTGATCGACACTGTCGCAGCTTGTACCTCAGTTCGCCGCGCCGTCACGGCGTCTTCGGACTCTGGCTGGCTAACGGTTGAAGGGGCTATTGCCACCTTGGCAACAGTGGGCGAACTTGGCTGCCCCACCGGAGCGGGTGGCCAGGGCTCACCGCCAGGCACTCGGGGCAGACCACGGCGCAGAGTTTGGAAGGTTGCCGTTGCCGGTTGTTCCGGCTGCTGAAGCTCGGCTGTGGCGTGAGCCTCGGTCGATGCGGCGCTAGCAGCCGAGGCCTCGGGAACTAAGAGTCCAACCGCGGCCGTCGGTGAGGCATCCGAAGTGGCGCTTTCGGCACTAGAGATCACCGGCGTCGCAGGTTCTGCCAAAGCTTGCCCGTTGGCAAATGGGCGGACGCCAGCGGGCGGCCATGGCTCACCACCAGGCTCACGCGGCAAGCCGCGTCGGATCGGCTGGGCTTCAGCCATCACTCAGCCTTTCCGCTGCTCGAGGGCCGAGATAAGTTGCGGCACCACGGTGAACACGTCGCCCACCACACCGAAATCGGCTATCTCAAAGATCGGTGCCTCTTTATCCTTATTGATCGCCACAATCGTTTTGGCGGTCTGCATTCCGGCCCGGTGCTGAATCGCGCCGGAGATTCCCAACGCAATATAAAGCTGAGGGGAGACCGAAACACCGGTCTGCCCGATCTGGCTGCTCTGCGGCACAAAACCGGCGTCGACCGCTGCCCGGGAAGCTCCGACCGCGGCACCCAGCGCATCGGCCAATTGATCGACTAAGACGAACTGCTCTACTGAACCTAAACCGCGGCCACCGGCGACGACCTTAGCAGCACCGCGCAGTTCCGGGCGGCTCGAAGTAGCGGGCGCATCATTCACCGCCGAAATTATCGCCACCGGCTTACCCGACCCCGTCACCTCAAGAACCTCGAGCTCTAGCGGCTGGGCTTCAGCTCGCTCCTCTACCGCTCCGGCTCGCACGGTAATAATCGGCGCGCCAAAAGTCGCCGCGCTATCGACATTGTACGAACCGCCATACACCGAGTGATGGGCCACCACACCCTCAGCATCACGGGAAACTCCGACCGCGTCGACGGCGAGCGCCGAACGGCTCCGGACCGCGTACCTACCGGCAATTTCCCGACCATCGACGGTATGAGATATCAAAATCGCCTGCGGTTTAACCAGCTCAGCCGCGCTGCTCAGCGCGTCAAGACCGGGAACAGTGATCTGTTTGAAATAGCTTTCGTCTTCGTATTGCAAGACCTGCCTTGCGCCCAAACTGGCTGCCTTCTCCGCGGCGGCTTGGCCGTAACCTGGACCTGCTAGCAGCAGCGCCACCGGG
Organism: Psychromicrobium lacuslunae; assembly: GCF_000950575.1. Taxonomy (NCBI): domain Bacteria; kingdom Bacillati; phylum Actinomycetota; class Actinomycetes; order Micrococcales; family Micrococcaceae; genus Psychromicrobium; species Psychromicrobium lacuslunae. The sequence goes on along the minus strand of NZ_CP011005.1, from coordinate 3,134,984 downwards.
GTGCCTATTTGCGCTGCCGCACCGAGCAATCCGGCGGTGCTCGGGTGCACCTCACCCAGATGATTGGTCTCTACCAGCACCAAGATTGCGTCGTCAGGATAAGTCGTCATTGTCATTCTCCTTAGGCCAATCGGTTCTGTACCAGGAAGGCGGCAAGCTGCTCGCCAGCATCTCCCTCGTCAATAATCACGGTGCCGCTGCTCCGGGCTGGTCGCTCACCGGCCGCGATCATAATGGAGCGGGCAGCCTCTGGATCGTTCGGCTCAACGGCTAGCTCTTCGAGGGTCAAGGTCTCCAGCGGTTTCTTCTTGGCCGCCATAATTCCCTTGAAATTCGCGAACCGGAGGTCCGGCAATTGCTCGGTCACCGAGATCACCGCTGGCAAGCTCGCCGAGGCCTGCACCGTGCCGCCGTCGATGGCGCGCTCTCCGCTCACCTCGGCGTCGGTGATCGCCACCGAGTTCAGATTAGTCAGCTGTGGTAGCTCAAGGATTTCGGCGATCATCGCGTGCACCACGCCCGCTCCGCCATCGGTACTGCTATTCCCCGCGATCACCAGGTCGTAGTGGCCACGGGCTACCGCTGCCGCCAAAACCTGCGCGGTCAGCACGGTATCTGCACCCAGCAGTCCAGCGTCAAGCACGTGTACCGCGCTATCGGCACCAGCGGCTAAGCCTTTGCGCAACGTCACGGCCGCCGATTCCGGCCCCGCCCCGAGCAGCACCACCTCGGTGCCGGGATGTTCGGCGGCATAGCTAATTGCCACTTCCAGTGCTCGCTCGCTGACCTCGTCCATGACTTTGTCGCTGGAATCTCGCTCGGCCAAGCCGGTTTCTAGATTGAGGGTACGTTGGCCGTAAGTGTCTGGGACTTCTTTGGCTAAGACAACGATCTTCATGCCGCACTTCTCTCATTGTGATGGACAAGCAAACTCGCTAGGACTTCACTGAATGGTATGTCAAAAAAGCTACACCCGCAGTCCGCCAACCGCTCCGACGCCCAGACTCTTCGGCGCCGCACAGCGGAACTAAAAAGCCATCAATCTAGATTCATCCAGGCCAGCTGTTGTCCCACGAACGGTATTGGTACTAATGTGAATGTTAATTAACTTACAGCAAGTGAGCGAACAGTTCGAGCCCAAGAGGTCAATGAAGATCGGGAGAGATAAATGGTGTTGTCACGGAAGCTCTACCAGGAAGAACACGAGCAGTTCCGCGAAATAGTCCGCGCCTTCGTTGAAGAGTATGCGCGCCCCAACGTCGAGCGTTGGCAGCAAGAGGGGAAGGTGGACCGCTGGCTATTCACCGCAGCGGCCGAGGCCGGAATTCTGGGCTTCAGCATTCCGGAGGAGTTCGGCGGTGGCGGTTCGGATGACTTCCGCTTTAACGCCGTGATGGGTGAGGAACTGGCCAGGCACCCGGTCTCGGATGGGATGGCGGGGATAGCGCTCTCGAACGACATTGTGATTCCATATTTCCTCGATCTCACCAATGACGAGCAGAAGTCCAGATGGCTGCCCGGGATCGCTCGTGGCGAGCTGATCACCGCCGTCGCAATGACCGAACCCGGCACCGGCAGCGACCTGGCCGGAATCCGGACAAAAGCTGTGCGCGACGGCGATGACTACATCGTCAATGGCTCAAAAATCTTCATCTCCAACGGCCAGAACGCGGATTTAGTGGTGACCGCAGTACGTACCTCAGATGATCCGCACAAGGGCCTCAGCCTGTTGGTGATCGAAGGGAGCAGCGAGGGGTTTTTCCGCGGTAAGAACCTAGAAAAGATCGGCCTGCACGCCCAAGACACCAGCGAACTCATTTTCGATAACGTCCGGGTTCCGGCAGCTAATTTGCTCGGCGCTGAAGGTGCCGGCTTCCTCGGTCTGATGAAGAATCTGCCACAGGAACGCCTATCGATCGCCGCTGCCGGGGTGGCCGCCAGCGAGGGCATCTTGGAACGAACAATTACCTATGTGAAGGAACGCCAGGCCTTTGGTAAGTCCATCGGCTCCTTCCAGAACACTCGCTTCGAACTGGTGGAGATGCACACCGCAGTTCAGGCCAGCCGCGCCTATATCGACGAATGCATTACTCAGCACACCGCGGGAAAGCTCAGCGCCGTCGATGCCGCCGCGGCCAAATGGTGGACCACCGAGCAACTCGTCAATACCGTGAATCGTTGTTTACAGCTGCACGGTGGTTACGGCTACATGCTCGAATACCGGATCGCGCAGGACTATCTGGATGCCAGAATTACCACTATCTATGGCGGCACCACGGAGATCATGAAAGAAATTGTCGGCCGGGATCTCGGCCTGTAAATATCTAGCAGTTGCGAAAAATAGGAAGGCAGACCATGCCAGAGGCATACATTTACGACGCCGTTCGCACCCCTCGAGGTAAGAATAAAGGCGGTGCGCTGCACGGCACCAAGCCGGTTGACCTGGTAGTTGGGCTGATCAAGGCACTAGAAGCTCGCAATCCTGGGCTCGACCCGCAAGCCATCGACGATATTGTTCTCGGCGTGGTCTCCCCGGTTGGCGAGCAGGGCGGCGACATTGCCCGCACCGCAGCCTTGGTCGCCGAACTGCCGGAGACGGTGGCAGGTGTGCAGATCAACCGCTTCTGCGCCTCGGGCTTGGAAGCGGTCAACCTAGCCGCCCAGAAAGTCGCCTCCGGCTTCGAGGATTTGGTCTTAGCGGGTGGCGTCGAATCGATGTCCAGGGTGCCGATTGGCTCGGACGGTGGCCCCTACGCCCAGGACCCGACGACCGCCTATGATGCCTATTTTGTGCCACAGGGCATCGGTGCAGACTTAATTGCCACCCTGGAGGGCTTTAGCCGCGAAGACGTCGACGCCTTTGCCGCGCGCTCCCAGGCCCGAGCCGAGCAGGCTTGGCAAGAAGGGCGGTTTGAGCGCTCGATTGTACCGGTTAAAGATTTCAACGGCGTCACGCTCTTGGATACCGACGAGCATCGCCGCCCCGGCTCTAGCGTGGAGAGCCTCGGCAAGCTGCCGGCCTCCTTCGCAAAACTCGGCGAACAGGCCGGTTTCGACGCGGTTGCTCTGCAGAAATACCATCAGCTTGAGCGAATCAATCACGTCCATGGCCCAGGCAACTCTTCCGGCATCGTCGATGGCGCCTCGCTGCTGGTGATAGGTAGCGCCGAGATCGGTGAGCGGTTCGGCCTGACCCCACGGGCCCGGATTGTCTCGACCGCGGTAACCGGTTCAGAACCGACCATTATGCTCACCGGCCCCACTCCTGCCACTCAAAAAGCTCTTAAGAGAGCCGGTTTAGAAGTGGCAGACATCGACCTCTTCGAACTTAACGAGGCCTTCGCCGCCGTGGTGATGAAATGGCAGAAAGACCTCAACATTCCGGATGAGAAAGTCAATGTCAACGGCGGTGCTATCGCACTCGGCCATCCGCTTGGCGCTACCGGCGGGATGATCCTCGGCACCTTGCTTGACGAGTTGGAGCGTCGCGATCTCAAGCGCGGCCTGGCTACCCTCTGCGTCGGTGCCGGAATGGGCATCGCCACCATCATCGAACGTCTCTGACGCCCACCCACTACTTTGACCTTCTTGGAGGCAAGCATGACTGAATCAGCAGTCCGTTATTCACGTGCCGAGGACGGCATCGTGACGATTACCTTTGATGATCCCGACAGCGCGGTGAACACCATGAATGACGCCTATAAGCAGGGTCTCCACGAGGCGGTGAACCGTTTAGAAGCAGAGCTCGATTCCGTCACCGGAGTAATCCTGGCCTCGGCCAAGAAGAGCTTCTTCGCTGGCGGAGATCTGAATCGGCTGCGCGCCGCCGACCCTGAGCACGTCACCGAACAGACCCAATACGTCAATGAGGTCAAACAGGATTTCCGACGCCTGGAGACGCTTGGTCGGCCAGTGGTCGCAGCGCTCAACGGCACCGCCCTGGGCGGCGGCTACGAGGTCGCGCTCTCCGCGCATCACCGAATTGCCGCTGACGTGCGCGGCAGCCAGATCGGGCTGCCCGAGGTCAGCCTCGGCTTGCTACCGGGCGGCGGCGGAATCACCCGCACGGTGCGGATGCTCGGCTTACAGAAAGCGCTCACCGAAGTGATTCTGCCGGCCACCCGATTCAGCCCCAGCCAAGCCTTGGAGCTCGGCCTGGTGGACGAGATAGTGGACGACGTCGAGGCACTAGAACCCGCAGCGCGGGCCTGGATTTCGGCCCACCCCGATGCCGCCCAACCCTGGGACTTGAAAGGCTTCAAGATCCCCGGCGGTGCACCGACCAGTCCGGCACTCGCCTCGGCGCTACCCGCGTTTTCTTCGACCTTACGCAAGCAGCTCAAGGGCGCACCGCTACCGGCACCACGGGCCGCGCTGGCCGCAGCGGTGGAAGGCGCCTACGTCGACATCGATACGGCGCTATTAGTGGAGACTCGCTACCTGGTTAGCCTGACCATTGACCAAGTCGCCAAAAACATGATCAAGGCGCTGTTCTTCGATCTGCAACACATTAATTCCGGCGGCAGCCGCCCCCAGGGTTTCCCGAAACACACGGTGCAAAAACTCGGCGTGTTGGGCGCTGGCATGATGGGTGCCGCAATTGCCTACGTTTCGGCTAAAGCAGGCATTGAGGTGGTACTCAAAGACGTCAGCCTTGAAGCCGCTGAGAAGGGCAAAGGCTACGCTCAGGCGCTCGAGGAAAAGGCGTTGGCGGGTGGCAAAACCACTGCCGAAAAGTCAGCGGCACTGCTAGCCCGGATCACTCCGGCCGCCGAGGCCTCGGCCTTCGCCGGAGTCGACTTCGTGATTGAAGCGGTGTTCGAATCGGTACCGGTGAAACAGGGCGTCTTCCAGGAAATTCAGGACGTGGTGCAACCCGATGCCGTGCTCGGCTCAAACACCTCCACGCTGCCCATCAGCACCCTCGCCGAGGGGGTCAAGCGACAGAGCGACTTCATCGGCATTCACTTCTTCTCCCCCGTCGACAAGATGCCACTGGTGGAAATCGTCCGTGGTGAGAAAACTAGCGACGAAGTACTGGCAAAAGTTTTCGACTATGTGCTGCAAATTCGTAAAACCCCGATCGTGGTCAATGACTCCCGCGGTTTCTTCACCTCCCGGGTGATCGGTAAGTTCATCGCTGAGGCCGTCGCTGCGGTGGGTGAAGGAGTGGAGCCGGCGAGCATTGAGCAGGCCGCCTTGCAGGCCGGCTACCCCGCCGGTGCCCTACAGCTCCTCGATGAACTCACGCTTTCGCTGACCCAAAAGATCCGAGTAGAAACCCGTCAGGCTGAAGAAGCCGAAGGCAAGAGCTGGGTCGAGCACCCTTCCGAAGCGGTGATCGACTGGATGGTGGACGACGCCGGTCGGATCGGACGTCGCGAGGGCAAGGGCTTCTACGACTACGACGAAAATGGTCGGCGAACGGCGCTCTGGCCAGGTCTTCGGGACAAGTATGGTTCGGGAAAACGGGAACTGCCGCTCAAGGACCTGCAAGAGCGGATGCTGTTCGCGGAAGCTTTGGACGCCATCGACTGCCTGGACAACGGCGTACTCACCAGCGTTCAAGACGCCAATATCGGCTCGATCTACGGCATCGGCTTCCCGGTCTGGACCGGCGGCGTGCTGCAATATGTCAATCAGTACCAGGGTGGTTTGACCGGCTTCGTTGACCGGGCACGGGAGCTGGCAGTCAGTTACGGCGAACGGTTCGAACCTCCGGCGTCACTAGTGGCCCGAGCCCAATCAGGCGAAATCTACGAATAGGAGCGAAGCATGGAGCCACTAACTAAACCTCGACTGCGTAATCGCTTCACCGAGGCTCTCGGCATCGAGTATCCAGTGGTGCAGGGCGGCATGATGTGGGTGGGCCGAGCCGAGCTGGCCGCGGCCGTCTCGGAAGCCGGCGGCCTCGGCATGATCACCGCTCTGACCCAGCCGACACCCGCCGATCTGGCCGCAGAAATAGCTCGCGCCCGGACTCTCACCGACAAGCCGTTCGGCGTCAACCTCACTATCCTGCCCTCGATCAGCCCACCACCCTACGATGAGTATCGCCAAGTGATCGTGGATTCCGGGGTGAAAATCGTGGAGACCGCCGGCTCCAGCCCGGAGCCCCATATGCCGACTTTTGCGGCTGCTGGTATCAAGGTGATCCACAAGTGCACCAGCGTCCGGCACGCGCTCCGCGCCGAGAAACTCGGCGTCACTGCGGTATCGATTGACGGCTTCGAATGCGCCGGGCACCCGGGTGAGGACGATGTGCCGGGCTTGGTGCTGATTCCCGCCGCTGCGGACGCCTTGAGCATTCCGTTTATCGCCTCCGGCGGTTTTGCGGACGGGCGTGGCTTAGCTGCGGCGTTAACGCTCGGTGCGGACGGCGTAAATATGGGTACTCGATTTATGTGCACCACCGAATCGCCAATCTCGCAGACCGTCAAGGAACGAATAGTGGCGGCGAGCGAACTCGATACTAATTTGATCTTCCGCAGCTTGCGGAATACCGCCCGGGTGGCAAAAAATTCAATTAGCGATCAAGTCGTGGAGATCCTGTCCGCTGGTGGACAGTTCCCCGATGTGCAGCCCTTGGTGGCGGGTGCCCGGGGACGAAAGGTCTTCGAAAACGGCGACCTCGAGGCTGGAATCTGGTCTGTCGGCTTAGTGCAAGGACTGATCCGCGACATCCCCGACGCCGGAGAGTTAGTCCGGCGCATCGTCGTGGAGGCTCAGACGGTACTCACCGAACGCCTGAGGTTGTTTAGCTAACCGGCGTTAGTTAGTACTCACCAAGGGGTTCTGCTGGACGGCTGTGGAGCAGGTCTACCCCTTTGGCTTCATCAGGTCGGCGCGAAGCCATGGCGTGCGGATGGTCTTGCGAATCTGGGCGACTGCGTCAGGGCTAACGGCGGATAGGCCGAGTGTGTAGAGAAGGTTATCGCGTTCGCGCATGACAGTTTTAGAGATGCTTGGGTCGATGGCTTTGATTCTTTCAAAGATCTCGAGAAAGCGGGAATGATCCGCGACTGGCGGGATGCCGACAGCTTTCCTGATGGCCTCCGTGAGAACACGAAGCTGGATCAGTTCTGGTACTTGATTGGCGAGGGGATCATCACGGAAGAGTTCGAGCAGTTGATCGACGTCGCCAGCCTCAATCAACGGCGTGAAGGCATAACAGAGAAAAGCTTCACCGATGCGCTTATCAGCGGTAACTTTGACCGCTGCTTCCCAGCCCTGGTGAGCAGCGACACCGCTCACTAGGTACTGCTTGAGCCACGGCATGGAATGTTTTTGCTGACCCGCTTTGAAGTTTTTCCAGATAGCGAAGAACGCCTTGGTATCCCCACGGTCGGCATGGTACCGACCGATGCAGCGCCACCCGGACCACTCAAAACCGGCAATATCAGGATGACCGAGCTCGCTGGCTGCAGCCTCAAGGTCGTCCTCAGCAATGCGCCGGCTAACGATCGAGGCTTGAAGATTCCTCGCGTACAAAGCACTGTGCGGACGGGATGCCTCGACAATTTCGTGGGCCTCCTCGACGCTGAAGACGCCACCGCCAATCAGCACACAGACAGCATCATCAAGGCCAAACGGCCCGTTACGGTTCAGAACCAGATGGGCCATGCTCGCAAACCGTGCGCCGAGTCCGCCAGAACCCGGCGAAAATATCATCGGATTATCGTCCGGTTGTTCTACTCTCTCCTGCAGCACTGCCCTGGTCTGTTGCTCAAAGGGCACGATTCCGGACGGAGTCGGATACGACGGCGGGTACCGGCTATCCTCAATCTCGTTTTCAGTGGGTTGGTAACGCAGTGCATCGATAGCTAGAGACTTCAAATCCTGTTCTGGGCTCACACCACCATGATGGCACGCTCAACCGACAACGAATATCCAGCAGACCAGCATCCCAACTCCACTGGGCCGCTGGAGTGACCGCGACGGATACCGGAATCGAGCTTGCCGGGCTTGGTAATGCCGACACGCTCCTGCCCGTAGCTAGCCGAATTAATCGCAGTGGAGAGCGAGTCCTTCAACTGGCCAATCGTAAGGTTGCTGGTTGTGCAAACCATAAGAACATTCCAGTCTTTTGGCCTTTTTGGCTCAAATGGCCAAAGAGCCACTTTGCCATTGCGCAGGAGGGTTGGGGTTTCTCAACGGAATTTTCTTGATTCTGAAGTAGTTATGGCTATTGCTGGTTCACTTAAACTCTAAGGAGCTGCTATGAAACTCACTCCGGCATCATCGCGCACCAAGGCCGTGCACGGCCCAGGCTTCGGCAAAGTGCTGATGACCGCTACTTCGGTCTTCACCATGGTTTCGCCCTATTTAGCCGATTTCAACCACAGCCACGTCTTCAACCCGAAGTGGACTCCACACGCGAAGTTCCACAACGGCCAGACCATGAGTATGGGTGCCGCACTCGGTGCCAGCGCCCTAGTAGCGCTGTGGAAACGCGGCGAATTCACCCGAAATCGTTTAGACGCAGCAACAACCTTCGCCTCGTTGTACTGGCTAACTCAAGCTTCGGCAGTGCTCTACCCGGGTTCAAAGATGCTCGACGCCATCGACGATAAACCCGCCAGCAATAAGGCCCCGCAATGGGCAATTTTTGGCGGCATCCTGGCGCTCAATCTGGTGGCCTATCGAAGCGAGCGCCGAGGGTTGCGAAGAGTACAAGGAAATTCAAGCGACTGAGTGCTTGCCTCAGCCAGAAATGCTCGTAGGACAGGCATTTCTGTCTGTCCCACGAGCATTTCCGTATTAGCCCGCAGCTAACGCTTTACGGCGTGGGGGTTGCCCATTTGCCGCCGATAGTCCACGAGGTCATCTCGTTGTATTTGTCGGAGGAATCAGCGCCGCTGATTGAGCCACCGTTTTGCCCTGCATAAAGTACCCCAGAGTTATGGCGAAGCATCCGAGTCGCATTCGCGTACCACTGAAGCTGGTGCGAGTCCGCCCCATTCTTACCCAATCGCGCACACCAAGTAGCCAGATCTGCTTTCGGATTAGCGGTGACACCGACCTTGGCAGTGGAAGCATTCGCGTATAGATACTGGCCCGGCAGGTTGACCGCCTCAAAGCTGTAACACTTTGAATCCGCGAGACCTGGAACAATCTTCCAGCTCGCTTCTTGGCGGAGCGCAAGTGGCGAGCTTGCAGTAACTACAGCGAGATACCCCAACCCGTTTGAGTTGCGTACCGACGCACCCTTGGAGCCTTCGAGAGTCGCCTGGATAGAGATGAAATTATTGGGCTCGACCAAGTGGTAGTTGGCTTGGTTTACCACAACCGCTGTCCACTGCTGCTTGGCCCGGTTGGACAGCACACGCTGTGCCAATTTTTCCTCGACGCCTTGAGTTATCCCGTTTGCATCAATATAGAGCCCCGAACCAACGTTCTGAAGGACGAACTGGCCGCCACCAGCGGGAACCGCCTTCCAGTCCTGGAACTTATTTTGCGGATCACAGACCGCCTGGGTGATCGCAGAGAATTCCAATGAACTGCTTCCAGCAACGGAAAGACACTGTTTGGCGTACTCCTGCTTGAAATTGTAGTTACCTGCACCTGTTATTGAAACCTCCCAAAGCTCACGGGTGCTGACAGCGCAGGTGACGGACTGCTGCACAGTTTCAGCAGTCTGGGAGAAAATCGGAAGTCCGAGGCAAGTATTGGTAATACCGTTGTTCTTCAGTTGGATGATTGAGCCATCCGACACCCCGGGAAGCTTCTGTCCACCGGAGATGGTCTGCTGAATCCAGTCGCGAGCTGCAGCATCGTCGACCCGGGTGGCAAAAGCTCCATCCTTGGTCTGGGTGGAGCCGATGCAGGTCTTCTGCCAGGAGCGCGAGTTGAGCGCGACCAATTCTTGACCCTCGGGTGTGACCCGGATTCCCGGCGCACCAGAATCGCCCAGGCACAAGCTGGCATCACTCGGATTGAAGCCGGTGACAGTCACTTCTTTGGCGTTGACGGCGTCAACGTTGAAGGATGCCTTGTGCACTTCTTTAGGCACCCACTGGTCTTTGGTCCTGCCCCAACCGATGAAATCCAACTTATCCCCCGCCACCGGAGCAGTGCTGCCCAGTTTCATCGGAGTGAAGTTGAAAGCGGGCGTGGTCAGTTTAGCCAGAATAAGATCCCGGCCATCAGCGCCTTTATAAGGCACCACCCATGAAATCGGATTACCGGCGTTCTCCCGCCAGGTTGCTTCGGATCCAAAGAGAGCTTTTGCTGGCAGCGCTGGCTTACCGACGACGAGCGCCGGGTCGCTGGCGTAGTCGGCCGGGTTCTTGACGAAGCAGCTACTCACCGTAGCGACCCAGGAGGAATCGATCAGCACACCGGTACAGCTTCCGTAGCCGGTGACGACCTTGGCTACGTTGAGATTTTCGGTGTCGGGCGGCACGACATCGCTGGACAGCGCAGACGCCGGGATGGCACCAAGGCCAGCAACAGTTACTGCCGCGACGGCAATGATTCCCGCTACCCGGCCTCGATGACCTTTGAATGATTTAAACATCTGAATTCTTTCTACAAGTTGAGTCGGGGACGGTTTAGCTGAGGCGGATCTCAAAGAGTGTGACGTCGCCTTGGCTGCCGTTGAAAGTCTTTAGTCCGTTCGCCGCAACATTTGTCTCGACCCTTGGACCGTCGCCCTTCACGGTGTAGACCTTGATCGCTTTGTCGCCCGCAATTACTCCGGTAGAGCCGGGGATTTCCATCTTGAGCCAGCCCTGAGTGCCGGCGGTCTTGAAGCAAATCCCCTCCCCACTGATATAAGAACTAACTCGGATCTGGTTTCTCTGGTTCTGATCGCAAGTAGTTAGCGAAATATTGCCATCGCCCTCTTTCAAGAGGATGTTGGACTCGGCCGCAATCAGATCAGCATTGGGGTGGATGTAATTCTCTACGGTGTAGGTCGGTTCGAGCGGCGTACCGATTGGCTCCACGGTGTAGCCAGGCTCATCGGAATCAGCTGCAATGGCTTGAGGAGCCATCAGGCCCGCACCAGTAAGTACGGCGACTGCAGAGAAACCCCAACAGGCAATTTTCAACGTTCTAGATCTAGATCGCTTCGGTGTGTCTATAGTCATGCACATTCCCCTCGAATGGCAGGCAGCATCGCTGTCGTTGGTGGTGGAAGAGGTGCAACCAGTGATGATTGGCGGTTGCGTGCCACGAGCCTAGCAGCCGCCAATGAAGGTTTTCGACGAATATTGGGCCAACTAGAAAACTTCCAATGACTTCCAGAAAAACTTCCAATGGTTTTGCTGTGAAGGGTCATTTTGACGTGTGAGACTTACTTACGTTGCCAGCCGCAACATCTACCTCAGTCCCCCGACGGCGGAAAATTCTGCCCACTAGATCGGACCATCACAGTGCCTCACTGCCTCCGTCTCATCCAGCGTTTTGCTCCCGCTACGGGCCGAATAGGCTTAGGAATATTACTTGCCTTCGCTCTCGTCGCCGGACTCATTCCGGGCCTTTCCGGTATTACTGCGCCACCTGCCCAGGCGCTACCGAATGCGGTCACAACGGGAATCACAGCGGTGCAACCTGCGACCGACAAGGCAGGGGTCCTTGAACTGTGGAAAAAAGGTGGCCCGACCACCAAGTTGGCGGCCAAAGCGGCGCTACTAGCCGATGATGCTGGGCTCCAAGACTTCATTAGCACAGGCCAATATGTTGCCTTGCAGCAGGATTATCGAACAACCGCCTTGCAACTATCGCTGGTGGGTCGATACGCCACCCGAACCGCGGCAGAAGCAGCCATTAATGATGGTACTTGGCAGGCGCTGCAGAAATTCGTGACCACAGGCTGGCAGGCCGCCTGGCTGTTGGATGACCGTGCTGCCACTTTCGATGCCACCCAGGACGGCAGTCCGATGGTGAAGAAAGCAGCCGAAACCGCCCTGGCCTCCGGAGATATTGCGGTTCAGAATTTCATTGCTACTGGCAAGGCCAACATCGAAAAGAACGACAAGATCGCGGCAGTCTACGGCCTCACCGAAGCCACTCCCAACGTCTCGGCTGCGGCAGCAGAGGCGTTAAAGTCGAGCAACCCCGAAGCCATTGACGACTTCCTGCGCTACGGCCAGTTCGTGGCAGCCGCTCGCGATGCCGAGACTGCAACAGTTACCCAACTGGCAAATCAAGCGAAAAGTGCCTCTAGCTACGCCATTGCTTCCACCAAGAAAGCTCAACTCGCCTCTGACCAGGCGGTAAAAGCTGCTCAGCTAGCTAAAAAATCTGCTCAGCAGGCAGCGGCAGAAGCAAAGGCAGCAGCCGGTTCGGCGAAAATCGCCGGGGCAGCAGCATCTCGAGCCGCATCGCTGGCCAACCAGGCAGCGAAAGCCGCTCAACTAGCCGTCAGCGCAGCTCAAGAAGCGCGTCAAGCACTTTCCCAGGCTGCGGCAGCAGCGGCCAACGCGGCAGCCGCAGCGGCGCGCACCGAAGAAGCGGCGGCGAACGCTCAGAACGCCGCCGCCGACGCGGCCACCAATGCTGCCAAAGCGCAAGCGGCGAGGACCGCAGCCACTAATGCACGAACTGCCGCAGCTGGAGCACAGAAGGCAAGCGACGCCGCTAACCAGGCGATTATTGCTACGAATGCCTCCAAGGCAGCATCCAGCGCGGCAGCTGGCGCAGGCCAAGACTCTGCTGCAGCCGCGGCAGCGGCCGCAGAAGCCGCACAGCAATCCGGTGTCTCGGCGTCGGAAGCAGCTGAGGCGAATGCGGCGGCAGCTCGAGCGAATGCCGCTGCCAACCGAGCTACTCAGGCATCGGCAACTGTTGATTCGTTGGCAAACCAAGCTGCCCAGCAGGCTGATATTGCTGGAATCGCGGCCCGGGCAGCTGTTACCCACGCGAATGCCGCTGCCAACGCTGCCGACGATGCAGCGGGGCATGCCGTCGATGCCGCTACCGCGGCAACCAAGTCAAAGCAGTACGCGGCTGCAGCTAAAACAGCCGCCGATGCTGCCACTGCCGCTGCGGATAAAGCCGCTCTGGTGCAAACCCAGGCCCGTAAGGCAGATCAGGAAAGACTGGCCGCCGAACGTGAATACCTGTTGGCCAATGCCCGTGAAGATAAACAACTTGCCGACGCGCAGAAGAAGAGTAAGGATGACGCTCAAGCGCAGGCAACAGCTGCGGCGGCCACAACTAAGACCTTGATCTCTCAGCTGACCGCTCCGGGCGCAGATCTCAATGTTCGGCTGCCTGAGGTGAAGGCAGCCGTCTTCGGTGTACTGGAGATTGGCGGCCCTTGGCAGCAAGCCGGAGCGCAACAGGCGATTATTGGTGATCCAGAGACACTCAAGGCATTCATCGTTGATGGCTACAACAATGCCTTAGAACAGGATGAGTGGGATCAAGCCCTCGAGCTGGCAGAGAACGGTCCGGAGAAGCTCCGAGCTCCAGCAGAGGCAGTTCTCTACCAGGGGGCCGCTGCAATACACGACTTCCTCACGGAGGGCCGGTGGAAAATCACGCAGGCCGACGATACCGCCTTGGCTTATCAATACACGGAAAAGGGCGGTTACGCGGTAAAGAAGGCCGCTGAGACAGCGATTCGGGCTCAGACCACTGCTGCTCTTCGGGTCTTCTTTGAGCAAGAACTGGCTGTTGCGACGCTCGCAGATGAGCGGGCCACGATCTTTGACATCACCGCAACAGCGACGCCCGAACTGAAAGTTGCCGCTGAAGTAGCCCTTAGCGGTCCAGACTCCTATATCCACAAGTTCTTGACTGTTGGACGTCCTGAAGCGACCAAACGAGACCAAGAAACCGCCTCCTACAACGCTTCAATAGAAGTACTCGTGGCAAAGGCAAAGGCCGACGCTGCAATGGCGCGCAAGAATGCAGCACTTGCCGCCCAAGTGGCGGCGATTGCCAACAAGGCTGCTGCGGATGCTCAAAAAGCTGCCGACCAGGCGAAGGCCTACGCGGCCGACGCTAAGAAATCAGCCGACCTTGCTGTTGGCTATGCCGCTCAAGCGCAGCAGTCAGCGGACCAAGCTGCACAATCGGCACAGACCGCACGCACGGCCGCAAATCAGGCTCGCGCCGATGCTCAATCTGCGGCGATCGAGGCATCAAATGCGAATAACTCAGCTGCTCGAGCTCAGGGAGCCGCAGCCGCAGCTTCGGTGGCCGCCTCACAGGCGGCGGCCTCTGCTACTCAGGCTGGTAAGGATGCAAAGGAAGCTGCAGCGGCTGCGACCGCTACCTCCGCAATTGCTGCCAAAAAACAGCAGGAAGAGGAGGAGGCTCGTCGCGCCGCGTTGAAAAGTGGGCTCGGCAAGCCAGGTATGACCTCTGACGAGGAAGCCACCGCGCTCGCTACCGGCGGGCCTGAGGAGCTACAAAAACTCAAAGATGCCAAAGCCACGGTAAATGGTGGCGACATCACCCAGATCATCCTCCAAGAAGTTGGCTCCGCGCTGCTCGACGTGCTTGGTATCAACGACATCCTCAATTGCCTCAAAGGTGACATCTCTGCCTGTCTCTGGGCCGCTGTCGGGTTCATTCCGTGGGGCAAATTAGGTAAAGCAGTGGGTGCCATTGCCGGTTTGATTGCCAAGATTCCGAAGGTCATGGAACGCATTGACAAGTTCAATGACGCAATCAGATTCATTACCAAACACGCCGAAGAAGCTGTCCCCGCGGGTAACCTGAAGCCCATCCCGTGTAAGACCGGTTTCTCAGCGGCCTCGGCAATGCGAGTGGCAGCCAGCTGCCCGTTACCCTCAGTCAATGCGCATCCTGACAGCATTGCCCAGGCCGCAGATCCAGCGAATATCACGAAGAAATTACCCCAAGACACTAAGGTCAATCCAAAGGCACCAGATCTGTTGAGCACAGACCGTCCAGTAAGTCGCAATCCAATACAGAATCAGTTCGTCCAGGATCGTATTGCTTACCTCAAATCCCTAGGTATTGAAGACATTCGAGTCGATCAGCAGCAGCTAAGCCACGGGGTTCGTACCGGTATTAATCGTCCTGACTTGCAGTACACCTTCAACGGCAAGCAATACTACGAAGAGTTTGAAGCGCCCGGTTCTCCACGGGGACCGAAGCATCAACAAAGGCTACACGATAACGATCCGAACAGCTGGGTGTTTGTCTGGGAAGGCATAGGCTAGTCCGGTGATGATGTTATGAAGACGCTCGGCAATGAGGTTTATGCTCCGATCACCGATGCGATCGGTTTTCTCAAAGCTCCATTGGAGGTCGTCGTCGATACTTTGGTATCTTGGCGCATCCGTTTGGAACGTCAGGTCGAACTCTCTGAGGTCGATGGCGCGCTGAGTTCTTGGGAAAGTTCATTAGGACCCTTGGAGTCGGGGCCGCGTTCCCGAGAACTACTCATTGCTACCAAAGGTGATTGGATCGCTTGGGTGAGCAACAGCGCCCTCGGCACCAATCCATTCAGCGCAGTGGAGATGCTGGCGAAGTATTCTAGCTCCGCCGCCGTGATGGTTTCCGCCAAGCCGCACACCTTGAACAGTCCCAAACTCAAGGGCGTTAGCGCCGGACGCTACGGTGGATGTCGTTTCGACTACTGGGCGCCGGGCGCGAATGGAGAACTTGAGAAGCTGAAACACGTGATGGTCGCCCATTCCGGCGGCAGTAAGTGGCTCTTCTTCAACCAGGGTGAACCTCAGCCCTTCGAAGAACCCGAAGCTTACGAACGCCCCAGGGTTCGCGAACGCTTTACTTCCGAGATGCTGGAACGGTATTGCCAAGCCCTCGGCATCGATGTCTTCAACGAGGACTTCTACGGGCCACGAGCAGTCCTCGTAGACTCCAAAGTCAATGATGTTCCGCCCACTATCAGCAGAACCCTTAAAGAAACCCAAGAAATCATGGGCATCGTCCCCGGTCGTTCCGCAGAATTTCCCGGATGAGCAGTAGTCTCGCCCTCCACCACGCTCTTCAGGCGGCGGAGCTTCCGCTCCCCGCTGCTAAAGCTCAGTTACGCGGGCACGCTATTGCCATCTGGACCGAGCCGACCACCAATGTGCTAGCTTTTCTGGCCTTGCACGATTCCTTAAAGGATTGGCGATTCATTCTGTTGGGCTCAGACCCTTCGGTGCCAGTTCAGGATCTCATTGGGCAATGGCAGGAACTTTCCGCTGGTGTTTGCAACTCGTTCCAAGGCGCCTCTGGGATTACCGAAGCTCAGGCTCTTGCGGAGTTCGGAGTTTCGTCGTTGGAAAACTCGACGCTGGCAACTCAAATTCGGTCCAAAGGGCCGAATGTCAGCGAGTCGGCTAACCTGTCCGGCACTCTGATCGCGGTTCAGATCATTTCGCCGGCGACCTTACCCGCGCTGTTTGAATGGGAGGGCGCTGACAATCTCGGCTCCCGAGCTGCCCTCTCGGCGCTGCTGGCACGATGGCAGCGACTCTGGGGCGCTGAGTTGTTCAGGCTCTCTGACACCGACGAAGCAACCCTGAGCTTGCTGATCCGAAACTCGGGTCGAATCTCGGAAAAACAACTCGCTCTCCGCGCGGAACTTTTAGCCGCCTGTGACGAACTCAGAGTCACCAAGCTCTTGGACACAGCGGACGAAATCTACGAACTCTGGTGGGACTAGCCAAAAACAGCTACTCGACACACAAACAGAAAGGGTGGCCCGCCGGGTCGAGATAGACCCGGAAGCTGGTACCGGGCTGATTCTGATGCTTGGTAGCACCCAACTGGAGCACGGCGGCCTCCGCCACATCGAGATCGGCGACGAAAAAATCAAGATGAAATTGCTGAGGCACTTCTTGGTTCGGCCACTGCGGCGGGTTGTAGTCGGCGACCTGCTGGAAGCAGATGCTCTGCCCCAGACTGGATTCGAGTTCAGCCCAGTCATCAGAGAGATTCAGCCTGCCGTCCACTATTTCGGCGTAAAAACGCCCGAGTGCGGCGGGATCCGGACAGTCCAACACAACATTGGGGAATCGTGAACTAATCATGATCCCAGCCTAGGCACAATTGCGGACAGCTAGCGTCCTAGTCGCGGAAATCGGTCCTGTTGATCACGGCTCTGGTACCGCGACAGGCTTGCGAGTAGGCTCCGAGAAGTACGCTGCTACGACGAAAGAGAATCACCATGGGCACCCTCACCACCGCAATGTTCATGACCCTTGACGGGATGACCGAGACCCCCGAGGGCGCGATGATCGCACCAGCCTGGTCGGCGGATATGGAAAAATATTGGTCCGGCAGCAATGCCCGGGAAGGTCAAATGCTGCTTTACGGGAGTAAGGCCTTCGAGTTCAATGCGCAGTTCTGGCAGGAAGCCGCCGAGAATCCGAAGAACCCCGAGGAACATCGACGGTTCGCCCGCACCATGAATGCGCTGCCCAAAGTGGTGTTCTCTTCTAGCCTGTCCGAAGTCGGCTGGAATGCCAAGGTCGAGAGTCGTCCGGTCGCCGAGGCGGTGCCGCAGATTAAGGCGGAGTTCGATGGTGAGATCGTTGCCGTGGGCGGCATCAGCATCGTTTCCTCACTGATCGAGGCTCGACTGGTCGACACCTACAGATTTCTGCTGACTCCACAGATCGCTGGCGCGGGCCGGTCAATCTTCGATCAAATCAACACCACAACGAAACTTGAACTCATTTCGAGCCAGACCTTGGACACCGGCTCGGTGCTGCTCAACTACCAGCCAAGCGCTTCCTAAATCACCGTCAAACAGTTAGCAAGTTCGCGGCAAGGCTTAGCTCTGATCACTCTGATTCAAAGTTGGAGCAGATTAAGAGACTTTTCTCGGACAGCTGTCAGGCTTCCCTCCTATCGTTGTTGACTAACCCGGGCAAAGAAGCCCCGGTTGAATACCCCGATTGTCACAAAACGACGGAAGGTACCTCATGAAATTGGTAAGAATTGCCGCAGCGACGACCGCAGCCGCGGCCATCGCCCTGTCCGGCGCAGCTGTTTCCGCTGCCGCCCCTGCCCCGCAAGGTCGAGCCATTTCGGCCGTTCAGCCTAGCCCCGAGATTGTCGGCGGCAATAAGGCGAGCATTGCCGACGCACCGTTCGCTGCCTTGCAGCTGGTCAACGGTAGCGCCAACTGCTCCGGTTCACAGATCGCCGCGACCTGGGTAATCACCGCAAAGCACTGCATTGAGAACACTTCTGCCAGCTCAATGAGTGTGCAGCTCGGTGCCTCCGAAATCGGCGGCGGCACCACCGTCGAGGTCAAGAAGGCGGTTGGTTGGAGCGGCGGCGACGTGGCGCTGCTGGAATTGGTCAGCCCTTACCAGAACACCTATGCCTCGCTATCGGCGAGCAACCCGGCCACCGGTGCCGCAGCCAAGATCTTCGGTTGGGGTGCCATCAACACCACCCCGACCTACCCGGATTACTTGAAGAAGGCTTCGGTCTCCATCGTCGGCACCAATAGCAGCAACTGGCCTGGCCCGGCAATTGTTGAAAAGGGCGTTGACGGCCAGGCTCTATGGGGCGATTCCGGTGGACCGTTGATCGTCAACGGCAAGGTTGTCGGAGTTTGCTCCGGCCCGCTGCAGGGCGCTCCCGGCACCATTACCGGCACCGTGATGTACGCTTCGGTGATCGCTGCAGGCTCCTGGATCAAGAGCACCAGCGGAGTCTCCGGCTCCTAAGCTCAGCAACTGAGTTGTGGAGGGTGTCGGTTCGTGCCGATGCCCTCCACAACTTTTTAAGTCAGCAGACGATCGGCATGTTTTCTCGCTCAAGACACCAGATTGAGAGCAGCAGACCCTTCGCCGAGCAGTTGAGCGAGAGCCTGCAGCTGAGGGCTGCTCTGATCGGTACGCCAAATTAAAGCTAGCTGGCTTGAGCGTTCTAAGCCGCGCACCGGCACAAAGCGGACATCGCTTCGCCCGTGATGTTCGACCAGTGGTCGGCAAACCAGCAGGGCTTGCCGACCCGAGCTGACCAAGGCGATACCCTGCTGGATCGAACTGATTCCGGTGCTGGACTGGATCGGCGAACCGCCGGGAGTGACCGGTGGAGTGCGCGAGGTCTTCCAATAGTCGGGGGCATCGCCGGTCCGGTGTAAGAGGTCAACCCCAGCGAGTTCTTCTACGCCAACACTCAGCTGCTCGGCCAGCGGATGATCGATGCTGACGGCAATGAATTGGTCCTGTGGCGGGAAGCAGAAACCAATTGTCAGCTCCGGCTCATGCACCGGCAGTTCGGCGAGCGCGGCATCGACCTCGCCTTCCAGAACTGCGGCAAAGGGCGAGCCGAGCGGTAGATCTTGGCTGTGCACAGCGATGCCGTACCGCTCTTGCAATAGCCGAAAGGTGGCGGCTATTTCTTCATAAACCATGCCAGTGAAGCCAATCCGCAGTTCCTCGACCGCGCCACGCAGAGCGCGCTCTCGCGCCCTGCTAAAGGTCCTCATGAGCGACCGATAAGCCGGACGGACATCTCGGACGAATTGCTCGCCGATCCGGGTTAGTCCAACCCTTCTGCTGGTGCGTTCAACTAATCTGGCACCCACCCGCGCCTCTAGTTCGGCAATCAGCTGGCTCACCCGCGACTGCGAGTAACCCAGCCGTCCCGCAGTGCGGCCGAAGTGCAGTTCCTCAGCTAAAGTGATCAGGCACTCGATCTGCTGGATATTCGCCTGATGCATGGTTGGAAATTCAACGCTCACCCAATAAGTGTATCGATCAATCACTTTGGCTTATCGATCAAGTAGAAAATCGATGTTGTTCGCAACACCGATCGACGGTGAACTGAGAGATATGAGTTCACCGTCACGCATAGCTGTCGCAGTTCGCCAAGATCGAACTTCGGCTAGTCAATGGGCCGCCGTCGGCCTGCTCACCCTAGCCACCTTCCTCGCGGTGACCTCCGAGATGCTTCCGGTCGGCGTGCTCACCCCGATGGCGACGGGCCTTGGCATCCCGGCGGGTAACGCGGGAGCCAGCCTGACCATCACCGGACTGGTTTCCGCGGTGGCCGCACCGCTGGTACCGCGGTTATTGGGCGACCTTGATCGCCGAAAGGTCCTAGCCCTAGCAATGCTCGTCCTGGTGCTGGGCAACGCTCTCAGCTGCATCGCCAATGGTTTCGCACTATTGGCGATGTCACGCGTTGTGCTGGGCATCGGCATGGGCACGGTCTGGGGATTAGCGGCGGCCATCGCCGGCCGATTGGTGGCACCTCGTCATGCTGCCCTCGCGGTGTCCTTCACGGTCAGCGGCGTGGCTTCCGCTTCAGTTCTCGGAGTACCGCTAGGCACCTTAATCGGCAATTCCTTTGGCTCGCGTGCAGCCTTCGGTTCGCTCAGCGCCTTTGGCGTGCTCATTGCTGCTGCCCTGCTATTTTTCCTGCCGCCGCTGCACCGCCCCCAGCCGATCAAAATCGCTGGTTCGGCTGCCCCTTCCCTACCGTTGCTCCGTCCCGCTGTGATCGGCGGCCTTATCTTGGTGGTGCTACTAGTGGTTGCGCACTTTGCCAGCTACACCTATGTGCGTCCCATGCTCGAGCAACGCGCCGGCCTGGCCGCCGATCAGATCGCACTGCTGCTCTTGATCTATGGCGCCTTCGGGCTGCTCGGTAATTTCGCTGCCGGGGCGGCAGCAGCCCGACGGCCTCGGCTCACGGTCTTGCTCTTAGCGGTCGGGATCACGGCTTCGCTGGTCTTGCTAGCGCTCTTTGGCGGCAGCGCCCTTGCCGCCAGTCTGACTATTGGACTCTGGGGAGTTGCTTACGGCGGACTTTCGGTAGCTGCTCAGCTCTGGATGACGGCGGCAGCTCCGGATCGGGTGGAGCACATCACCGGGCTCTATGCCGGGGCCTTTAATGCCTCCATTGCAATAGGCGCCTTTGTTGGTGGCCTGCTGGTAGAAAACAGCGGGCTCTCCGCGCTGCTCTGGACCACCACGGCGCTGGCTCTGGCCGCCTTGCTCAGCGGGCTAGTCGGCCCCGGACCGAAAAGTGGAAATGCGCCAGACTAAACCCTGCGGTTCAGCCGATTCCGAGGATGCGTCGAACGTCCCAGAGATGATGATAAGCATCATGCGCATTGTTCCGGGCAATATCACTCGCCCGTTGAAGGCCACGAGCAGCATGTCTGAGCTCGATACCCTCCTGATGAGCTGCACCAAGCACAGCAACCCAGGCCTGGGCGCTAAGCTCCAACGACCAGAGCGCGGCGGCAAGCGGAATTGTAGGATAGCCGCGCGCAACAGCCAGCTCGTCTGGGTCGTAACCTGCAACCTCAAGCTGTCCGTCCAGCCTGGCTGCCTGCACTCGTTCAGACCATTGCCGCAGATTATCAGCCACATGACTGATGTATTCGGCGACCGACCAGCCAGAACCTGCCTCACGGCCCGAACTACCTGCACCGACCGCAGCGAATTCTGCTGGCATCTTGCTGACCCAGCCAATCGCCTGCTCAGAAGCCACCGACCAGTCAAAGCCACATTCCCGGCATGGATCTCCGAACAACGCAGCACCCCAAGTCTCCATACTGGAATCTTCTCACGGAGGCTAACTTGGCAGATAGCCGTCGGACGGCAACCAGTCCTTACTCAGAGATCCGGCAGCTTTCTTGTCGGCTCAGAGCTGTTTCATCTCAATCGCGACCTTGCCGTGGGCATGACGAGAGCGCTGGAATGCCACAGCTTCGGCGAACTGCTCGAGCGAATACACAGCTGCGATCGGCACCCCTAGTTCACCGCTGGCTATCAGATCGGTGAGTTCCTCAATGGCGCCCGGCCGGGCATCGGCACCGCCAATTGCTTGCACACCCGTCGGCGGGTTTTCGGATTCAATTGTGACAATGCGCCCAGCTGGGGCGCCTAGTTCCAATGCGACCAGCGCTACTTGGGTGCCGTAGAGGTCCGCAGCGGCATCGATCGAGCCGTTCGTCAACTCAATCAACTGCCTCTTCAAGTCGGTTGAGTAATCGACGGGTTCGGCTCCTAGCGATCGAAGATAGTCGAAAGAAGATGCCGACCCGGTGCCGATCACCCTGACCCCAGCCCGGACCAGGAGTTGGGTCAGAATCGATCCGACACCACCCGCCGCAGCGCCGACCAGTACGGTTTCGCCTGGCTGCACAGCGAGTGCATCCGCGACCGCAGAGGCGGTACGACCGGCAATATCGAGAACTGCCGCACTGAGATCGCTGATTGAATCCGGGGTACGACGCAGGCTTCGGTGATTTTCTTCCAGCACGATTGAGCTGGCCACGGCGGCACCACGGGCGCCGCCGAACACCCGATCGCCAACCCGCCAGCGCGTCACCTGCGGACCAATCTCGGTCACCACTCCGGAAAAGTCATTGCCGAAGCCAGCGGGTGTGCTGATACCGAACATCTCGGCAAGTTCCGCCGACTCAACAATCTGCCAGTCAACGGGGTTGAGGCCCGCGACCGAGACAGTAATGCGTAACTGGCTGTCCGCGAGCGGTTTTTCCGGCAGTTCACGAAGCTCCAGAGCCCCGACATCACCGAACCGATCATGCATCACTGCCTTGTTCGAAGTCATGCAGTTCACAGCAGCGAACCCATAGCAGTTATTCCTTTCGCTCACTCAGCGAACACCCAAATCAGGACAATTGCGGAGGTCTAGTCATCTTCGAGATCCATTTGGTTATTCTAGTGCTAGAATAACCAAATGGATCTCACCCCGGCAGAGCTCACGATTCTGGGCCTGGTAGTGGAACAAGCCCGGCACGGCTATGAGCTGGAGCAGCTAATCGAGCAGCGCGGCATTAGGCAATGGACCGATATTGGTTTCTCCTCGATTTACTATCTGCTCGGCAAACTGCAGACCAGTGATCTCGTGCAGACCGCCGAAGGTTCGACTGGCGCCAAGTCCCGCAGAGTCTTTCAAGCCACCGAGAAGGGCAAAAATGCCGCCGCCAGCGCCGCATTAGCGTTTATTGCCGAGGCTCAGCCGATTCCGCATCCGCTACTCGTCGGGCTTTCCAATATGTCGCTGCTCAGCGCCGACAATCTCCGGCTCGCGCTGGTTCAGCGCCTTGGCCAGATCGAAGTCCGAATCGCCACTGTCAAGGCTGCCGAAGAGCTGCAAGCACCGCTGCCGATGCCGGCCCGCGAAGTTTTCTCCTACTCCCTCAGTCTCTTAGAGGCGGAAAGGTCGTGGCTCGTGTCACGAGTACAGGTGTCATGATGAGCAAGCTCAACCATTCACTTCAGAGCCTGGCCGGTCAGCACTGTGAGACCACTGCCCTCGGCGTGCTGCTCTCCCATTCCGGAATCGACCTCTCAGAGCCGATGCTCTTCGGCTTGGGCAGCGGCCTGTCTTTCATCTACTGGGACTCGAAAAAACAAGACTTCCCGTTCCTTGGCGGCAGGGTGAAACCCTTCCAGCTGACACAGAGCCTGGCTGCCAGGCTTGGCCTGACTTTGCACAGCCAAGAGACAAGTTCCGCTCAGAAAGCCTGGGAGCAAGTGCGAAGTTCAGTCGATCAGGGCATTCCGGTTGGTCTGCAACTCGACAGCTATTACCTTGACTACTTCACCTCTCGGGTGCATTTCGCCGGCCATATGGTCGCGCTCTACGACTATGACGAGGAAACTGCTTTTATCGTCGACACTGAGCAGCAGGGTGGTTGCGTCTCAACAAGTCTGTCCAGCTTGCGGCTGGCACGAGCCGCAGGCGGAGCGATGTCGGCCCGGCATCGCTCGTTCACGCTCACGCTTCCAGACTCAGGGTCAATCAATCTGGCTTCCGCCATTATTCCGGCGATCACGGAATGCGCGCAAAGCTTCCTGGCACCGCCCATCGCCAATCTGGGTCATCGCGGCATTCGGACTACAGCGAGCCGGATCACCGGCTGGTTTGACCGAGTCGAAAATCCACACCGCGATCTGCCCATTATCGCCACCCTGATGGAGCGAGCTGGCACCGGCGGCGCACTATTTCGCAGGATCTACCGAGATTTCCTGACCGAATGCCTTCCGCTAGTAAGCGAAACTGGGTCCAGCGCGGCAAGCACATCGCTTGAGCGCGGTCGGGATCTCTTCGCCGAATCCGCTCAATTGTGGACCCAGGTCGCCGGGCTCATTGAGCGAGCCGGATTGGACGGTGACCCCGCCACCTTGCAGCAGGCGAGTGGCTTGCTGAACAGCATCGCAGAACTTGAGACCGCTGCGATGACACTACTCGCCTCACTCGACAGCTCAGCTTAGTTGTCCGCCTTGCTGGCGTTGCTTAGGGTCGCAGCAGAAACGCCTCAATCACTCGATGCACCTTATCGATAATTGAATGATCACCGAGGCGGAGCGAGGTGTTGGCCGAGCGAAGCAGCGCATCGATTTGGAAAGCCGTGAGTTCCGGGTCGATTGCGGCGATCTGCTCTTGACGGACCGCTTCAGCTAGCTCTGCGGCGAGCAGGTCAATCCAGTCCTGCTGGGCACGAACCAGAGCATCCCGTAGCGGCCCTGGTCGACTGTCGTACTCGGCCAGATTGGCCACTTGAAAGCAGCCACCGGCGAAAAGCGGGCGCTCGGCGTAGTCGATCCAACGCTCGATCAGGGCACGCAGCCTGGCGACACCCCGTGGCTTCGTCAGGGCGGGCCGAACGACGAAGTCGATGATCTGTTGATGGGCATGGTCAATGGCGGCCAGCTGTAGGGATTCTTTGCTGACAAAAAGACCTTGTACACCCGCTTTACTCAAGCCGGTGGCGGTAGCCAATCGGCCAAAGCTGAGTTGCTCTAGACTCTCCAGGGAAGCGATGTCGACAGCAGCGCTCAGGACTAGCTGACGCGAACGAGAGCCTCGAAGCATCCGCCGATCAGTCACGTCAGCCACTCGGGATGGCTCACCCTCCACGGAAGGTTCCTTCGATTGTTTGAGACCATCAACCATACGGTCGATTGTACGCTTCGTCGCCAGCACCGCCCACGGTTTTTAGCAGCTGGACAGCATTTCCTCAGATGCTGCAAGCGGTCAATACTTCGGCAATTTTCCTTCTAATATCTTGATTTAACAATCCGTCCGACCGTATTGTTAAGTCATGAATCCTGCAGATGATTTCTTTGCGGAATCAAGCGATTCCGAGGTGCTACCGCTGAGCACGGCCGTTGAGTTACTTCGCGGATCTGATTGGCGGCGGTTTGCGGTATTCGGCGACAGCCTCTCGCTGGGTGTCGGCGATGCGACCCCTGGCTATCGAGAGCTCGGCTGGCCGGACCGGCTCGCCCGAGTGCTTTGGGAGCTCGATCCGGAAATGCGGTACCTGAACACCGCACAAATCGGCGCCACCACGACGCAGGCACTCCAGACTCAGCGGCAGCAGATCGACTCGTTCCGGCCCGATCTGCTGCATCTGAACAGCGGAGCGAACGACATTATGCGGCGCCAACTCGACTGGGATGATATCGAGAGTAAGCTGCGCGCCATGTGGCAGTGGGCGGCCAGAACCGGCGCCCAGTTATCGGTTTTCACGCTAGGACGCGCCTTTGTCATACCGAAGATCGAGGATTGGACCAGTCGGATCACCAGGCTCAATGAGCTGACCAGGAACCTGGCCACTGAATTCAACGCAGCGCTCGGCGAGGCCTGGGACCACCCGCTTAACAATCGAGCTGAGTTGCTGAGCCAGGACCGTATTCACTTCTCCACCAGTGGCCAAGCCGTGCTCGCGAGCCTCATCGTTCAAGCTCTTGCCGATCGACTCAATCAGCCCTCAGTGCCAAAAGGATTGTCGATCAGATAACGCCAGAAGCCGTCCTCCCCGCGACTAGCCACATCTGTTGCGGTACCTCGCACATCGACAGAGTCCCCGGAGGCGTTGAGTCCGGAGATCTGCCAGTCCACAATGAGCAGAGCAATGTCATCCACCGAGTAAACCTGGCGAAGCTTGACGTCGATCGGCACACCCAGCGCCACCATCTCGGCATTTGCCGCGCTCCGGCTGGCCCCGACGGTCAAGTGCCCAGGGGCACTGATGAAGAGGCCTTGCGGGTGATAAAGCCGTTCGATCAGTTCCGGATCGCCGGTGTTGAAAGCCGCCGCAAAGGCGAGCGGCAAGGCTTCGGGACTGCTTGCTGAGAATGGATCGTGCTCGGCTGCGAGAATGTGCTTAGTCATATCTTCAGCGAAGCAGGAGGCGAAATGACTCACCAAACGGTAAGTCCCCGATGGGATCAGGAGCTTGTGCCAAGCGAGGCCGGGCAGAGCCAAGCACCGACACCGGATTGTCCGGTTGAGGTTGCGTTGGCCGCGGTTTCCGGCCGATGGACCACACTGCTGTTGCGCAATCTAATCTCCGGAGGCCCCCAGTCGTACTCCGAACTGGCGGCCTCACTACCAGAGCTCAGCGATAAGGTGCTCACCGAGCGACTGGATGAACTCCGAGCCGCCAGGTTCGTAGAAAAGACGCTGATCAGCGGCTTCCCGGCGCGGAGCAGCTATCGCATCACCGAGCACGGCCTCCGGCTGCGCCCGCTGTTGATTGAGTTATACCGCACCGGGACCGCGCTACAGGCAAGCTGAGCGCCGGCCGGTAAAGTTATTACTGGCTTACTTCACCTGACTGGTTACCGAGCTGACTGGTGACCGACTGTCGGGATTACCGGGTTACCGGGCCGAAGGTATAAGTAGCGCAGTAGCCGGTCGAGATCGGCCCGCGCTTGACCACAACCCGCCAGCTCGTACCCTTCGCCGCATTTGCGGTAAGTACCACCCCGGGCCGAGGCATGGTGTTTCTGACCTGCGTCACCCAACCGCTACTCGTTTTCTTTTGTAGCAACGCGAGGTCGCTAGTGCGCAAATTCGTCAAAACCGCCTGAATGCTTCCAGCGGGCCTGACCCACTGGAAGAGCGAAGGTTTGCTAAGACCATAAAGCGAAGCGGCGCAACCTGCGGTTGAGGCTTCAGCGGCAGGAGCGGCGCTCACCGCTGTCCCGAGGCTGCTAGCAACTAACGCCAAAACAGTCACACCGCGGACAAGATTTTTCTTCACGATTTCCCCTCAATAGATCTGGTACAAGAACCATAGGGGGTGCGCACAGGCGGAGCAATGGGCAGCAGTACCCATCAAAATAGGTAAATAACCTGGGTGTTCAAATCGGTTGAAGGACCGGGTTTGAACACCCGTGCGTTGGTGGGCCCTGAGGGGCTCGAACCCTCGACCCACGGATTAAAAGTCCGATGCTACTGAGTGGCTGGGGGTCTGCTGAGGTCACTGTTCGTTGAATTTAAGGCGATTTCTTTAATTTTGTGTGGCTGGGGGTCTGCCTGAATCCGATTCATAGGCCACCAAATAGGCCACCAAAATAAACAAAAAAGTAGCCCTCCACCGTCGCATGAGTGGAGGGCTACGTAGCTTCACGCCCTGGGGCGGTTGGCTCATGCCCACGCTCAGAGGCGGGCATGGTCGGGGAAGACGAGATCTAGTTTAAACCGGTGCAGGCCAAATTAATAGTGGGCGTAGAATTTTGGCATGTGCGGGCGACTGGTAGGCGTGAAAACTAAGCAGGGTATGGAGTATCGGCTGCAGATGTTGGCTGATCCGGCGTATTGGGCGTGGGTGAATAGGTTTTGGGCTGAGTTTGATCAGCGTATCCGGGTCGGGAATTACAATGCTGGCCCGATGCAGGAGCTCCCGATCATCCGCGAGCAACTGATTGAGGGTGAACCGCAGGGCAGTGTGGATATGGCTTTGTGGGGTTTGCTGCCGGTTTGGGCGAAAGAGAAGAAGCAGGCCGTCCGCGCATTCAACGCCCGCTCGGAGACTGCTGCGGAGAAGCCGACGTTCCGGAGCGCGTATAAGAAGCAGCGCGCCCTAATCCCGGCCAGTGGATACTACGAATGGCAGAAGCTCGACGCCAAGAACAAACAGCCGTTCTACATCTACCCCGAGGCCGGGGAAGTACTGTTCTTCGCTGGGCTGTATGAGTGGTGGCAAGAAGACAAGGACAACCCTGATTCGTGGATTCTTTCGACTACGATTCTGACCGCCGCTGCTTCGGATGATATGGCAGTGATTCATGACCGCATGCCTATTGTGATGCCGCCAGAGATGGGTAGGGATTGGATCGACTCGACACAGACGGACCCAATAGCCGTGACCGCAATGCTGGACGAAGCTGTGGCGCGCATGCCGGGCACGCTCACAACCCGCCCAGTCGGCCCCGAGGTCGGCAATATCCGCAATAACGGGCCGGAGCTGATCGAGTCAAGAGTCTAAGCTTGGCGACCGAGTGACTTGGGCGTTGGGCCGCTGGTCAAGCAGTCTAGCTGTCAGGGCGACGTACCAGCCTAGCGGCCTTGGTCCGGTCGGAATTTTTACGAATCCTTCCGATGCTTCTTTGTCCAGTAGCTCTTGAAGCTCAGCATCATGCTCGCCGCGAAGTTTTCGGATTGCGCTGACTTTAGCGGGCGATGGGGCATACATTCCAGATTCCCAGCCGCGAATCGTGCGTGGGTTAATGCCCAGATCTATTCCGAGTTCTTTGAAGGTCAAACCTACCAGGTGTCGTATCGCTGCAACTTGTGCGGGAGTCATAGTTTCTCCTGATCTGGGCGGGGAGGGCTAACCCTCCCCGCCTTGGCGTCAAAGGTTGAAGGTGACGATTCCCTCAATAGCATTTGTGTGAGGGTTGACGACGTTGAGGTCCACTGATCGATCAACTCCCAAGGATTCCTTCCAATTGGCGTGAGCTAGGACGGCTGCGCGAGCTTCATTATCTAAAACCACTCGAGCAGTCTGCGCGTTGTAGTCAACGGCCCAAATGGTAGGGAGTGAGGGAAGTGCCTGGTGGGAGGCAACGAACTTGGCGATTTGCTCCGGATTTGCGGTTTTGAGTTCATTCAACAACATTTTGGTTTCTACTCCTACCCTGCCTGGGACTTCCCCATTGGCTATACTTGAATCATAACACCCTAAAATAGGGTGCTGTCAAGTCGAGTGTAGAAATTTTTTCGTCACTTTTGCACCTTTGCGCCGCGACATCACGGCATGCAGCTCGCTTACCGTCGAGGGTTCCTGGCGGGTTGCCACTTGCCGCCGCGCCCGAACTCTGGCTGCTCAGCCTCGTGCCTGCGTCGCACGTTGAAAGCCGGGTACCAGCGAGTCACCCAGCCCGAGTAGTACTCCACGTGCTCCGAGTGCCCCACTTTGACAAACATTTTCGTCCACGCCCCGGCGATACCTTCTATCTCCATGGGCTTTTGATCAGGGTAGGTCAGCGTCACCCACACATAGACCCCTTTTGGTGGGCGGTGAATCTCTGACTCGTCAATCAGCTCTTCTGGTATGTGGCGCGGCACAGGAGCATCAAACTTCGGTGGGGTTCGGTCACCCGCCCACTGCTCCTGCTTTCCCATGCGGTTAAAGTTAGAACAAGTGTTCGAACGTTGCAAGGTGGTGGTCGGGGTGGGAAAGCTTTTGAGATTTCCTTGATAAGGGCTTGCAATGTCCTCTTTAGTGACATAGACTATTTTTATCAGGTTAGGGAAAAGCCCAAGACCAGAACCCTAAAAGGGGAGAACACCATGAACATCTTCGAAGCCGCAGTTTATTTGAACACCAGCGCTGATCAGGTCAAGTCCAAACTGGAGGAAATCGCTCAGGAATGGCTGGCCCTGGGCATTGAGACCCCCGTCATTGACAATGACGCTATCGACCCGGACGCATACCGCGAGCTACAAGAGCAGCTTTAGGACTGAGGGTGGCGAGCCCCCGAAGCTGGGGGTCGCCACCCTAATTTTTGGATGGAGTGAATAATCTTGAGTTCAACAAGAATCTCTGCGAATCTTTCGATTGCTGGTCAGTCAGCTGATAGTAGGAAGGCTAGCCGACTATCGACACAGCGTATAGAGCAGCTACCCCGTGAGGTGCGCCAAGCCGCGATCAGTGCCTTGGCAGATGACACCGCAGATGATGATGCTCTGGAGCCGTTGCTGGAAGCTTCTCAAGCTGCCCTAGAGGAAGTCGGCGCGACCTGGCCCGAGGGTACGAGCATTTTTGACGCCGAAATCCTTTACGACTTCAATGTCGAGGAAGCGATGACGGCTGCTGAGCTAAAAGTCGTGCGCGAATACCTCGGCCTGACCCGTGAGTGGTGTGCCGAATATTTCGACGTGGCCCTGCGCCAATGGAACCGGTACGAGTCAAGTGAGACACCCATCCCGGCGCGCATCCGGGAGGGTATGGAACACATCGAAGCGGAAACAGCAGAAAACGTTGGCCGGTATGTGGAAGCGTTAGAGGATGCCACGGACGTGGTAGTGCAAACCTACCGAGTCAACGCGGACTTCTGGGCTAAGCACCCAGAAACAACCTATTCAGCCCAATGGCATCGCGCCGTGATCGCCAGGGTCGCCCAAGAAGTGCCAGGCCTCACCATCGAGTTCTACACGCCCGTGATCGCAGCCGGAAATGACTCGTAATGGCTCGTCACTGGAGTGAGGAGGATGACCGTCGCCTGCTGGAGCTTTGGGGGCGCTGGGAAGAGGCATCGGAGGTGCTGGGAAGGAGCGTCAATGCAGTCCTCGCCCGCACCCGTGCGCTTAAGAATTATCGAGTCACCGAGAAATATGGTGTGGAGCCGAATGTTGGTCCTATCTGGACGAAGGAAGACGACGAAGCTCTTTCAGATCTTTGGTGGACCATCCAAAGAGATCCAAATAGTCGGGCCATGGTCGCTGGCACTCTGGGACGGACGGTGGGGGCCATTGAGGCGAGAGCAATGCGTATTGGTCTCAATGATGAAATTTCGAGGCCGTTTTCTTATGCCAGGTATTGGCAGCACAAGTACCTTGCTGATCGCGGATACTCAGCCCAGCAGATTGTGGAAATTTTAGGTGGCAATCAGTGGGTTGTCTATGATCTCTTAAACCGCCTCGGTTCCACGATGAAGCACCCAACCCGCGAAATGCGCTTCCCCAGGCTGTCCCGGTGCACCGTGTGCGATACGCCACCTCACCGGCTTGGACTGTGCCGGTTGCACTATCGACGGCTTTTGGGCGGTCAGCCATTGCACGAGCCGAAAGGCACCCGCCGTATGCGGGAGAGCACAGCCGAGCTAACTTCCCGCGTGGCGAATCTTCGGGAAACTGGCCTGACATGGAGAGAGATTGGTGAAATCCTTGGCAAGTCAGAGAGCCGTGTCCAAGAGATCGGCAAAAATGCTGGGTTCACTGGTGCTGTGGAAAAGCCAAAAAAGCATGGAATACCTGCCCGGTGGCAGGAAGGGTGCCGCTGCGACGAATGCATGACGGCGATGAACGAATACAAACGCTTGGAGCACGCCAAGGCTGCACAAAAAGCTGCCAATGCGCTCGAAGCAGGCGGACACCTACCAGGACAAGCCTGCCCCTGCGACCAGTGCCAGGCCGTCAAAGCCAAGCAACTCCGAGAACGCAACGGCCGCACACAGTTATCAGCAACCAACAACGGCAAGCCCTGGAGCGGCGACGAGGACGAATATATCCTGACCTCCACCGAACGTATCGAGGACAAAGCCGCAACCCTCGGACGCACTTACGCCGCAGTGGACAACCGCCTCCGCGCCCTACACAAAATGGGTCAGCAAATAGACTAATAGACTGACACCATGAGAATTGAAGCGCTGATACGTCCTACCGAGACCCGTGCACTCGAAGCAGAGGCCGACGACTACGAGACCGCCCTGTCCGCTGTGGAGGCCCAAGTACCCGACGGCTGGCAGATGATCCAGATTCGCAGGGCTAAGTAGCCATCTGGCCGCCTGCCGCCTACCGGGTTACTCACACACTCCGTAGGCGGCAGGTCTCTTAACGACGAAAAGCGGCCTCACCAATCCGCAAAGAATGGTGAGGCCGCTTTCACGTTTAGGAATTGCTATTGCTTGGGTGTTGCGCCGATGCCAATCTTGGTCAAGAACTCATTCACGACCGGTATGGCCATGACTCGAGTAATACCCCCGGTGACGAGTAGCACGGCTCCTGCTACGCCGGATGCTGCGGCAGGGTCGTGGTTGGTCGCTGCTTGGTAGATCAGCGGCGCGCCAGCGATAAGCGGCAGTATCAGTGCTAGACCTGTGCGAAAAGCTGTGCGCCAGGGGAAACGAGTTTGGGTAGGTTTGAGGGCTTCGTGATCGCCCATAGTTGCTCCTTAGAAGGGCAGGAAGGCAGTCAAGCCTTCGGTGAATGATTGAACCAAAGAAGCTGCGACGAACATCACCGCTGCAAAAATGACAAACACGGCTACCCAGCAGCCGCAGATAAGAGCAACCAGTACAACTGCTCTGGTAGCCCTACTGGGCTTCGGGTTGCGACTTGTCATTGACATTGACATCGACGGTCACCACAGACTCGGCCAGGGCCGCTGCGGCACCCTCCTTAGCCCACTGGGTGATCTCCTCCTGGGTGAACGTGGCACCCTGCTTTTGTGCTAGCTGGGTCACCATCTCATTGAGGACATTGAGCTTGGCGTGAGACTGGCCGTGCCAAATCTGATTCTGCCGAGCGTTCGCATTCACAGCTACAGCAAGGTTGTTCAGTTTGGAGTGGGTGAGGCCTTGCTGGCGTTGTATTTCGTCGTATTGTGCCACAGTAAAAAGCTCCTTCGGGGTTGGCTGGGTTGATCCTTGTTTTCTGGTGTAGGCGTCCCAGGCTGCTCGGTCGCCGGTGAAGATGTTGAGGTCGAGAGCGCCATTCCAGCCGGGCAGGCGTCCCGTGGCCGTGTATTGCCACAGTGCTGCTGACGGCCAGTGCACGAGGTGCGGCGGGGCAGAGAGTGCTCCGTATCCTTGAGCGCCGGAGGAAGGGTACTGCGCGATCCAGAGCGCGTAATCAGCGGCAACAACCGGGGACCAGTCGTAGGAGTTCTCAGCCGCCTGATTCATGTAAATCACTGGGCGCACACCGGTAGCAGCGTAGACGGTGTCGAGCCACGTTTTGGCCCAGCCCACATCTGCGACGTTGTCGCCCTCCCAGTCCAGCACGAGCATGGCTTCGCCGTGATAGCCCTTGGTTTGGGTCAGGAAGTGATTAGCTTCGCTGGTGGCGCTGCCCTGGTAACCGGCTTCGTGGGCGAAATGGTAGATCCCGCGCGGCTTGCCTAATGCTTTGGCTTGCTGGAATTGTGCGTCGCAGCCTTGGCTGACAAAACCGGTACCGCCTGTCGCTTTGATGATGACAAAGTCAGCAGGGACGGCGGCCAGATTAATCCCAGCCTGCCACCCTGAAATATCGATCCCATTCAGGCTCATGAGGTTCCTCCTGTCGGTGTAGTGGTCGGTGGTGTTTGGAGGACGCAGGCAATGTCTGTTGAACCAGGGGCGACGGGCGTGCAGAGCTGTTTGCTGCCGTCTGCGGCGGTGATTGTGATGCTTGATACCGGGTCGCCCTTCGGGCCCTGCGGGCCTGCCGGGCCTTGTGGACCTTGCGGGCCTTCTTTGCCGGGTGCGCCTTCTTTTCCTTGCGGACCCTCAGCTCCGGGTGCACCTGGTGCGCCGTCCACACCTGCCGGGCCTTGCGGCCCAGTAATGGTTTGACCAGCCACGCCGGGTTTACCATCTGGGCCAGGCTTGCCAGCGACTCCTTGGGGGCCGTCTTCACCTGCTGGCCCTTGTGGGCCTTCGAAGCCGCGCGGGCCTTGTGGGCCTTGGGCTCCGGCGACGGGCGGTGGCGTGTCTTGACCGGTTTGCTGTTTCACCTCGGATGCGACCTGGCACAAGTTTTTGCCCTGCTGATCTTGGACGATGAGTCCCTGCTTGCAGAGCTCCAGGGTACGGGTTGAGACTTCTTGGGCTTTGACCCGGTCGGCCTGCGCTTGGGCCAGTGCAGCGTCTTTCTGTCCGATCACGGCGGCGTTTTGATATAGCAGTCCACCGAGTAGCAGAATGACAAGAACGAGCAGTAGATACCCGATCAGGCTTCTTTTCCGCTCTAATTTAGTCATCGATCACGCCCTCTTTCGGTGGTTTTGGGTTCCGGTTCGGGTAGCGGCAGTCCATGAGAGCTTCATAAAGTTCACGATTCGCCGCTTCGAGTTCACTGATCCTGGAGTCCTTACTGGCGATAATGCCCGTTTTCTCGCCCCGCAAATCCTTCGAAGTGCGGAGGTACCAGATAGCGCACGCACCAATGACGACGATGATGAATCCGAAGACCCCCAACTGCGCGAACAGCCCACCGAGAGTCGTGCTAACCAGTCCGTCCACATGTATGTCCCTCCCTGGGTTAGCTGAGTAGTCCGCCGCGTCGGCGGGCGATGAAGTTCCGCACCAGGTGCACCGGGCCGGTGGCCGCGACGCCGGTTCTCAAGCCGACCCATGTTTGGCCTTGCAGGCTGGAGTCGGTGACGACAATGACTTGAATGTCTTCGATGTAGCAGCGGACGTTCCCGCCGACGTTGACCACCTTGAGTTTGTGGAAAACATTCGCCGGGGCCGACACGGCTGCGGTGCCGAGCTGGGTTGCGGTCCCACCGACGACTTTGTAGAGCCGGGCGTTGGCCCCGTTCGATTCGATGCCGAACATCAAATAGTTGTTGGCGTCTTGGACGCGGCAGAGCAGATAAACCCCTGACGCCCCGCCCCAAGCCACCTCAGCCTCTACCTCGTTATCGCCGGTGAGCGTGTTGGCATAGATGACATTGAAACCATCTGAGCGGTTGTCAAAAAGGGTGCCGCCGGAGATGACGGGGCCGGTACCGACCCAGTCAGTGCCGTTATCCGACTGCCCAATAGGCCCGTCAGCCCGATCAAACGCATCCGCGACAGCAACCGTGTTGGCGCGGTCAAGTGCTTTGTCGGCGAGCTTCGCTGCTGCGTCACCGTAGGGCGAGATCCCGCCGCCCTCAATCAGGTACCTCAAGGAAAGTTTCGAAATACTGGAACTCACCTCAACGGTGGTGGGGCAGAAGATTTGCCCCTTACCGACCTCGACCGGGCCTGAATAGGTCCAGAAGCCGGGGTTAGTGCGCTCCACCAGGTGCGGGGCCGTCCACGTCGCGCCGAGGTCTTGTGACACCCTCATCACACCGTGCTGAGCGACCTGCGCACCGGGCAGGTTCCGGTACACACAAATCAGCGTGTAATTCGAGGTGATCAGATTCGACGGTCGCCCCGAGCCCACGAAAGCGGGGGCCGGGTTCGTCCACGTCGTGCCGCCGTTGAGACTCTTGGTGATGCCGATCCGGTCCGCGTTCCCCCAGCGGAACATGATCACGACGTACTGGCCCTGAATGCTCGCGTAGGGCTCCTGGAAGTCGGTCCCGGCTTGGACGCCGTCAGCGAATTTCACTGGCGCACCCCAGGTGGTTCCGCCATTGGTGGACTTCGACCAAAACACGCTGTCCTTAGCATCGGAGGTGTTTTGCTTCCCATACCACGTCGCCAAAAGATTGCCATTGGGGAGGGTGATGATCGGTGCCGTGCCTGCACTGTACGGGTGCGGGTCAATCCTGATCTCGCTACCCCATGTCGCGCCCTGGTCTTGGGAGATCCGCAAGAAAAACCCTGCCGCATTCAGTGACGCGGTGCCCTTGATGTAGGTGACATAAAGGATTTTCTTATCCGGCGAGGTCGAGGTGGTGGGGTCACGCAAATCCACACCAGTTGTCGGGTCCGTGAAAATCGTGGTCGCCGCAGTCCAGGTCAATCCCTGATCCGATGAGTAGGCGGCCTTCACCACACCGTCACGGGCCGCAATATGGTCAGCACCTTCACGCCAGACCAGGAAAATCCGGCCATCAGCCAACACTGTCGCGGACGGAAACGCCGCATACTTGGAGTCGATGCCGGGCACGACACGGGTTTGCCCCACCCTGACCGTGCCGGTACCCGAGGACGGCAGGACCGTGGCCCCGGATTTGATCGCGTCAAACGCGGCTTTCTGCGCCACCGAAATCGGCTTATTGATGTCGGTGGTGTTGTCCACGTTGCTGAGCCCAACCAGGGCCTTGTCAGCGGTTGCCCATTCGGTCGTTGAGTTGTCGGATTTTCTCCGAAGGACCTGCAACGCTGCCCCGCCAGTGGGGACTCCTGCCCCGACCGGACCAGCATCGCCCTTATCGCCCTTGTCACCTTTCGGCAGGGTCAAGTTCAGGGTCTGGTTAGGTGGGTTACCGGTGATGCTCGCCCCAGCAGTCACACCACCAGTGACGGTACCAATGGCGAGTTGGTTGGCGGGGCCGGGCACGGTCGAATCAGCACCCGTATCCCCCTTATCCCCCTTGTCGCCTTTGGTGATAACCGCTGTTGGGCCTTGCTTGACGGCCAGCAGTTCAGAGAGTTGCCCGCCACTAGCGGGGACGTTGAAAACCATCGGCAACCGGGTTGTGCCTTGGGTTTGGTCGTCGCTG
The DNA here is from genome assembly GCF_000950575.1 of Psychromicrobium lacuslunae. Taxonomy (NCBI): domain Bacteria; kingdom Bacillati; phylum Actinomycetota; class Actinomycetes; order Micrococcales; family Micrococcaceae; genus Psychromicrobium; species Psychromicrobium lacuslunae. The sequence goes on along the minus strand of NZ_CP011005.1, from coordinate 3,098,710 downwards.
GTCGGCCAATCAATATCGAGCTGATACCAGCGCGCCGGATTCAACCCCTCGGTCGGGGTGAGATCCACACTGAACGAACCATCCCCGCCCGGTTTAATGATCTCTTTGCGCGGTGCCAGTAGCGTGCCTGCTTGGAATGATGCGCCGTCCATCCAGAACGTCAGCTTCACCCCTTCAATGGTTTGCGCGCCGAAGTCTTTGATATTGCCGGTAACGATAGCCAAGATAGGTCTCCTATTGTGGTGTTGCGAAAGTGTTAATGTCGGAGATCGTGCCGACGTGATCTGTTGAGCCGCCGTTCGGTCCAGCAGCAGCACCAGGGGCGAATTTCCACCGCACCCTGAGCCGATAAATGCCGGGCGGTACGATCACGTTTTTCATCATGGGTAAGGGCACTTGAGAGCCGCCGATAAACCCGTTCTGGTCAGTGTGCGAGACGGCTTGCACCGTCCCGGCGATCTGCACATCAGCGTCCGGGCCAGTGAGGTACATCTCAGCGAAGATCGTGGACTTGTAGCCATTGGCCTTGAATACCGCCGCGGTGGCTTGGAGGTTGATCCTGCCCGTCCGGCTCGTGAAAACGGGCGTGGAGACGATGAGTTGCCAATCCGATGCCGAACCACCCGAGGCAATCGTTTTCGTCAAAGTGCCCGGATACGCGCCGGTGGCTGAGCCGAAAGCCTGATCCGACAGTGGAACCATCTCCCCAGAGTTCGGGTCACGCAGCGACAAACCAATAGACGGGCCAACCAGCACTTGCAGCACATTGCCGGTGAAAACGGAAAGGTTATCGCCGGTGAGTTCGACCCGGTCGGGTCCGTCATTGGTGCGGATCGTCGCCCCAGTGACGACCATGCCGTCGATAGCCTCAGCCGCTAAACGGTCAGCACGGGACGCTTTGGCTTGCAGTACCTCAACCGCTTGGGCGAGGCGTGCCAGGGTTCCGGCGAAATCGGGAGGGTATTGGGTGCCCATTTAGCCCTCCTCAGCGTCGGTGGGTTCCTCAAACAAAAGTTGCGCGGTGTCTTTTTCGCCGCGTTTAGCGGGCTTGATCGTGTACCCGATACACCGGCGCACCTGGTCCAAGGTTGGGGTGCCGTCCTCCAAAGCTGGGTGCATCAAATCGACCAGCCGCACCCGCACATAAGCACCAAGAATGCCGGGATCGATCGCCTCCAGATCACACGTCACGTCCAGCAGCCTGGTGCTGCCGTTCATGGTGTCGCGTAAATGCGCGGCGTCGGCGTCGAGGTTCGCTTTGATACTCATGCCCTGACGGGTGACGGTCTTATCGGTGCGGAGCCCGCCAGCGGCCAGAATGTCGGTCGCGTCGAAAACATCCGACATGGGGGCGGGTACGTCGGTGCCACTGGAGCCTTCCGGTGCTTCACCACGTATCCGCCAGGACGTTGCCCCAGCGGTGCGGTCCCGCGTCTCCGTATAAGACCTAACAGCGGCGGCTGGGATGGTGTACCCGTTTGGGCGAGCCAGGGACGGGTAAGCCAGGATCAGGGTGCGTTGCCGCTCCCACGGCGTGCCGGTCACATCAATAACCCAGTCAAACCCGTCGGCACGGTTCGCCATCGTCGCCAGCATCGCACCCCATTTAGTGGAGTCCTCATCCTTGAAAGACAGCTGCCGTTTCACCCCGGATAACCCGCTATCAGGGATGGTCAGCCCAATATCGGAATCTGGCGTGCCCGTCGCTTCAATGACCATGCCGCGCGCCCACACGAACTGATCAGCAATCGATTCGTACTGGTTCCGGCGCGCTTCGCGCCGGTCAAGGTACCCCTCAAACGTGGCCCCGGCGAGAGTCACCGTGAGCTTTCCACCATCGGAGCTGATGGAGTCTTTATCGAGCAGCCCGCCCCACCAAATCAGATCGCCCTGCGCCAGATACATCGACAACGATGCTTCGGAGCCGACACAAGTCAGCAACCTGCGGGCAACATCTTCATTGGGGATTTCGATCTTGGCCGAAAGTTCACCAGCTTTGCCGATATATCGGGTCGCGGTCTCTACGTCGGCTTCGAACTGGCCCAGGGTTTCATCACCCCTGACGCGGGCGATGAATAGCCGCCAGGTCATTAGCCCTCCGCCGAGGTCGGGGTCATCTGAAACGCCTCAACGTCCACAGTGATCGTGAAGTTATTCGGTGCACCAGAAAGATTCTTTGACGTGAGCATGACCCACACCCCCTCAGTGGTGGCATCACGAACCGACACATCGAAGCGCTGCATGCCCGTAGGTAGGGAGCTGAGCGTCACCGACAGCAGCGGGGGCACGGTGAACCGTCCGACAGGGAAGCCAGCGAAGGCGTTGACGATCTGCTGACCCGAGGTCACCGTGACAGTGAGCTTTTGGGCGTGGGAGGCGTAGCGTTGCCCTGGACGCCACTGCCCCGGCAACCCATAAAGCTGTGCCGCTTTGTCCTGCACCGTCCACGACGTTGCCCCCGCTGGGACGGGGATTGTCCCCAACGACAGCGCACCAGCCGGGGTTAGCGGCGGTACCGGCGAGCCCGAAGCAGGGTAAGCACCGGGTAGGACGGTGATCACCGCTGAGGGAGTGCCCGCGCCACCGATTGCGTCCGGGTCAGTGACCTGGGCGATCAGCCGGTCAATGCGGTTCCGGGTCGCATCAGAGGTGCCGACGCTGAACGGCTCATCCTGGGTAATGGTTACCACGTACGCGCCCTGTGCGGTCGAAGCAGCAGGGACGACCATACGGCCTTGGGAAACGGTGCCGCTCATCCCCGACGTATTAGCCACCGTGCACCCGGAGGCCACCCCACCGACAACTGCGAGGCCGTTGCTTTGAACCATCGCCGCAAGAGCATTGCGATAAATCTGCCCGGTCACGCCGAAGCCCTGTGCCTGACCCTTCAGAGCGGAGACTACAAGAGACATAAAGTGCTCCTTAGATAATGGCGTCGCGCCAGTAAGCGGTCAGTGAAGCCTGGTCCGAACCGGTACCGTTCAGGGCCAGGGTTGATTCGCCCGGTGGAATGAAAAGATCCTCGATGAGTGCGCCCCGGATCGACCCGTACCGCGACGCCGAACCGTTCAGCACCACGGTCGAGGGCGCAGGCCGGATCACGAGGGTATCCCCGGCCTGGAGTGGGAACGCCACCCGATAAGCCCGGACCCGCTCCGGCGTATACAAGGTAAAAGCCGGGTCTTGAAGCGGACCCTTCAACTCGATGTTCAAGGGCGTGTCATACGTACCCTGATTCGTTAGTGTCGCCCGGTTACTGTACCCGCCCGTGTTCGCCGGGAAATCGAACGGCAAATCGAAATCAAAATCCAGGCCAGGCGGTGCCTGATAAGGGTGCAGGACTGCTTTGTGCTCCGACAGCGAGTAGCGGCGCGGGTCTTGAGCCTTCCACTGCAACGACACCGGCACGATATTCCCGAACCCAATAGGCAACGGGATGGATCGGCGGATGATCCTGGCGTTGACGAACTCGGGCCCGAACCCCTTATCCGTCAGCAACCGGCCAATCTGGTCAATGATCGGTGTGGCTCTGAGCAACGCCATCCGAAGCTCGTGGGTTTCTTGCTGGGTGTCTCCCACAATGTCCAGATCCAGGGTGACGGTGCGGGCAGTCGGCAAAAGCCTGCCATCCTGCCCGCCCGCCGACTGAGGATTAGCCGCCGAACCGTCATCAACCCCCGGATCGTCATCCCAGCCCTCAAGATTCTTCACGAAATACCCGGTACCGTCGCCCAGTTGAAGGCCGTTCCAGCTGACCCGGTACATGCCGGGTGTTGTTTGGTAGATCATGCGAACACCAAACCTCCCGCCTTCGCGCGTGCTTTGAACTCCAGCTCGTTCGCCACGTCGGCTGCTGTGTCGTCCTTCTGCACGTACTGGTTTTCGATGTGCACGAGAGGACTGTTGCGCTCTGACAGGCTCGCTGCGCCCAGCCCTCCGCCATACTCAGGCGCTGCTGGCCGGTAATGAGCGAGAGAAGGAAGCTTGGGCACTGTGACAAGGCTTCGGAGTGAAGCATCGACCTGAGCTACCCCGCCATCAATGCCTTCGACCAAACCGGCTGGGATCATCGCGCCGACCTCATCACGGAAAACGGTCGAGGGCGAATGGATCCCCAAAGCGGCTTTGAAAGGCTCCACAATCCAGCCCGGAATCATCCGAAGGAAGAAGTCGCCAATTCCGCGTAGCAGTGACCCAGCCCCGTCCAGGAGCCCCTGAATCATGTCCCGGCCAATATTCCACAGCGAGCTGCCGAGGCCACTCAGGAAGCCGAGGATCTGGCCTGGCATTTTCCGGAAGAAGTCGAGGAATCCGCCAATGAACCCGGACACACCGTTGGTGACGTTCCGCCACGTCGAGGCGAAGAAATTGCCTATAGCGCCAAGCACGTTGGACACAATTGACCGGGCAATGTTCAGCCCAGCACCGATGACCGAACCAACGATCTTAATAGCACCGGAGATCACGTTCACGATGGTGTTCCAGATCCCACCGAAAATGTTCTTGATCCCGGTCCACACCATCGACCAATTGCCCGAAATGATGCCGGTCACGACCTGGATCACGCCCTGGATGATCTGCATCACCGATGTGATGATTGAGGCGATCACCCCGAACACAGTGGTCACCACCGGCATGAGCGCATTAATGATCGGGATGAGCAAAGAAGCGATCTGTGTAATCAAAGGTGCAATCGCGGCGACGATGACGCCGAACAGGGTTGCGATAGGCGGCAGGACAGAACTCACCAGTTGCATTACCGGTGGGATGATCTTTTGGAACAGCCCAATCAGTGGCGGCAGGATTGCTGAGATGAGTGGACCAATCGCGCCGATAATGGTTGTGACGATTGAGGCCAAAGGCGGCAGGATCGAACTCACCAGGTTGGCCACCACCGGAATGAGCTGTGAGAACAGGCCCACCAGGGGCGGCAAGATCTGGCTGATCATCGGAGCGATAGCGGCCACAACCGAGCCGATCACTCCAGCCAGTGACCCGAGGGCTTGTCCGATGACGGGTACAAGGCTGGAGATCGCTGGCAGGATCGCCTGGAAGGCTTGTCCCAAACCGGTGGTGAGCGACTGGGCGACTTGCCCCAGTGCCGGGAGAACAGCCTTGAGTGCCGCACCCAGGGAGGTGGCCAGGGTCTGGCCGAGCTGGGAGAACATCGACCCTATTTGCGGCAGCAGCGGGGCTAGGGATTTGAAGATCAAACCCAGCGGCGACAGCGAAGAAGCTAGCTGGACGACTTGCGGGATGAGGGGGCCGAAGCTTTGCCCCAGCGTGCTGAAAACAGAACCAAGATTCAGACCAGTGAAGTAGCCTTTGATGTTGCTGAAGACTGCTCCTACCGCATCCCTGATGCTAAACAGCACGCCAACAATCTTCGAGTCCTCTTCAAGGCCGAGAGCCTTACGAAGACCGCCAGTGAAGTCGCCTTTAGTGAAGAGGGCAATCAATCCGGTGGTGATTGCGCCAATCCGGTCAGCCATCGCCTGGACATGACCGGCGAAGGCCAGCACCGGGGCACGCGCCGCTGAGAATCCACGGGCTATTAGTTGAATGACCGGGACCAGCACGGCGCGGCCAAGATTTCCGAAAGCGGTCAGTATTGGCAGCGCTGTGGACCCGACAGCCACCTTGAGTCCTTGCATGGACATGGTGAACTGGCGGATGGACGACTTCGACGCCCCAAAAATTTTCTGGTCAGTCTCATCCAGGACCAACCCCATTTTCCCGGCCTGCGCCGTCAGCTCAGCAATGCCCGCTGATCCTTTGTTCAGGAAGGGCAGGAGCGTAGCGCCGGAACGGCCAAAGAGCTGCATGGCGAGAGCGGTTTTTTGGGCACCGTCCGGCATGGCTTTGAACTTGTCAGACAGCGCGGGGAGGATCTCAGACATGGGCTTGACCTGCCCGGAAGCGTCCAGGAAGTTCGTGCCCAGGGTCTTGGCCATCGCGGCTGTTTTTGTGCCGTCCTGCGCAGCCTTACCCAGATTCTTGGAGAAGATCGTCATTGACGATTGGGCGGCGTTCACGTCAACACCGGAGAGTTGGATGGCTGCGCGCAGCCCCGAGAATTGCTGGACGGAGCCGCCCGCGATCCGACCGAAAGCGTTCACAGCACCCTGGTAAGACTGAAACTCTGCCACCGAGCCTTTGATGAACTTGCCGACGCTGAAGGCTGCCAAGGCACCGGCAACGGGGACTGCGAACTTCTTCAGCCCGCTAACAAAAGCACCACCGAGTGAACTGGAACCGGCCTGCCCGGCCTTCGCTGAGGCCGGGGCAAGCTGGTTCGTAATGCTCTGTTGAGCCCCCGGCATGGCCGGTATGAGGGTGATGAATGCCCGCGCAAGTTCAACGCCTGACGCCATTCTTGGCCTCCATCCATTCCTTCATGACGGCGAGATCTTGCGGTTCACCGCCGATCACACCTGTCTGCGCCCAGTTCTTTTCGAGTTCTTTGGGCTCGATCCGCTCTAGAGGCGGTTGCGGCCTTGGCAGTGGCTTCGGCCTGCGTCCCTTACCGCCACCCATCGCATGCGTGAGTAGTGCTAACTGGTCGAAGATGAGCGCCTGGATGTAGGTTTCTTCCGTCCAGGGAGTCCAGCCGGGTTGTGACCTTCTGAGTGCCGAATCATGCGGCCCCCACCTAATGGCCGCCCACACATCAGTCCACGAAACGTCGAAGCCGAGATCGTCTAGGCTGATCCCGGCTTGCAGTAGGTCGTAGCGAATGGCTGGGCGGTTTTCCTCTATGAGGCGGTAGAGGCCTCGGATTCCCCCAAGGACATTTCCGAAGCTTCTGACCACGCGTTGAAGAGCGCTTCGAGCTGGAAGATCTCGCCAAACTGTCCCAGCACTTCGGGGAGGTATTCAGCGAAAAGCTCGTTCATTGCTTGCGCCTGAGAGAGCGTTTCCATTTTGAGCAGCAGCTCAGGCTTCAGGAAGCTGAGCTTCGGGATTGAATGCACCTTTTTCGAACCCGGCATGGTGAACTCGAAACGGTTCTGCTTGTATCCAGCCTTAGAAGCTGGGACTTGAAAAACGGTCATTGCCTGGACCTTTCATAGTGGCTTGCCCGGACGGTTTGGTAGCGGCGGCGGGAAGGTCCGGGCAGGTAAAACCCGCCGCCGCTAGTTGTTAGGCCGCAGTGGTGTCTTCGATGAACAGGTAGGCTTTGTTACCTTCAGCATCGGGGGCGGCGGAGATGGTGATTTCGTAGCCGGAAGCGTCCTCATCGGTCCACTTCACTTCGCCAATGTCGGTGATCTTGCCGACCGGCACGACAACACGAATATCGAAATTGCCGTCGCGCATCTCGAAAGACCAGACACGGTTTTCCAACTCTTTCGAGTTGATCGAAACCTTGGTGAGCTTGCCAGTCACCGAAACGTTGTCCTTGTGGTAAACCTCGGCAAGGACGCCTTTAGTGGTTTCAATCAGCGTGAGTTTGTACTCAACGTCATGGCTGGTACGGATGACCTTTACCGTGTCGCCACCCCACGCCTTGATCTTGGCGCTGTCGGTGGCGATGGTCTGACTCAGGCCATCGTCGGAGACGTAGCCGAGACCGCCGAACGGTTCAGGTAGGGCGGTCGCTGCGGTGGTAGGTAGAGTGGTGCCGATATCAGCGACGTAGACGCCGCCAGTAGATTTCGGCTTTCCTACAAGAACTTTGGTGGCGTCGTTCGCCATGATTACCCCTCGTGGTCGTTGCCCGGACCTTGAAAGGGTTAGAGACTGATTTGTTTGCCCCGCACGCCAATCTGATAGGTGGCGATGTAGCGGGTCTGGGAGGTGAGCGGGTCAGGGAAGTTGGCTGGTGCGGCGAACTCATCCACCCGGTAGAACTGCACATCGTCTACTTGGTCGATGCGGTGAATGAACCCGCGACAAAGCTGTGCGATATCCTCGGCAGTCACCTCGTCATCGGCGTAAGCTTCGACAGTAATTTGCGCCCGGTCGTAGATAACGTTCTGACGCGCGCCCCCAGTGCGCAGCACACGAACAAACGCTCTCGGCCGCTTGACCGGGACCTTAGTCCCTGCCTTCACACCTGCTTGGTCGGTGAGCGCCAGCATGTTCGTCAAGTATTTGCAGAGAAGCTTCTCGATGTCGGGGAAGCGGATAATCTCAACGGCCACTGTCCACCGACCCTAGTAGTGAGTGATTGATGGCCTCGTCGCGTTTTGCTTCCGAAGTCTCGGTAGCAACGAACACCACAGGGCGACCTCCGCCATAGCCACCGCGAATCATCGTCACCTCGACACCATCACCGGCAGCAGAACGGATTCGCCCGCCGCGAGCGAGAAGGTCAGCGACCACAGCTGGATCAGCGAGTAAGGCTTTCGCCCCGGATGAGTTCATTTCGACTTTGAATTTCTGGGCCATTACCCCCTCCATTTCTTGAGGTAAATCACGGTGTGGTCAAGAACGCCGGTATCCCATCGCTCGGGTTCGCCGTCAATCTCGTACTCAACCCCTTGGTAAATCGCACGGTCGAGGGCCTGAACATCAGCCCCGGCTGGAGCGTGCACAGTGAACTGAATGAGCACACCGTTTCGGTTAGCTATGACCTCATCGGTTGCCCCTGGAGTGATGAGGCAGTTAGAAATCTCTAACGCCTGCGCCTTCGACCAATCCTGCGTCTCGTTGTCGTGACCGTCATCCACCAGCGGTGCTCGTAAACGAGTGAAGGATTGCCGCATGAGCGATGGGAGCATTACAACCTCCCAGTCAAGCGGTACGGTTCGAGCATGGCCCGTTCGTGTTCCATGAGCACTGTTCCACCCGCGACCCCAGGGGCCACGGTCGCGTAAGTTATTGACACCTGCCCCGCTTGCTCGCGGGTAATCCCAGCAGGCGACGAACCGGCGCGAGCGGCAACGGAGCGGATGATTTCAACAACATCAGGCGCAGCGTCGAAACCGTGTTTGACAGTAAGGCGCACACCTCGGAGCCGGTTGGTCCAGCGGCCCGTCGCCCGAACAAATCCAGACTTAGACCATTCAAGTGTTTGAGCATCTAAGGTGACGCCATCAACCACGGCCGCCGTGATTTCCTTGACCATCAGGCTAGGTAGTTGCAGCGTGCATGAACCAGAGCCGTCGAGAATCATCTCTTCGGTGATCACTGGTGCTATGTGCCAACCGCAGTAGGCTCTCACGGCAGCTTCAGCGGCCTCTAGGCGTGATTGTTCAGTGTTAGCGCTTGGATCGGGAAGCAGGCTTGGGAGCGTCATCTGCCACCGCCTTATCCTCTGGCTTGACAGCCTTATGCACAGGCTTGTCGGCTTTGACTTCGTTAGCTCCCTGGGGAACTTCTTCGTCATCGAACTGGTACGTGGAACCGGCGTACTCGTACTCTTTCAATCCCATAATTTTTCCTTCCGTGGAGGACGTGTTGGGCTCCCTTTCGGGGAGCCCAACACATCGATTAGGCGGTTGGCGCGGCCAAGGACACCTTGACGAAAGCGGACGGGCGACGAACTGCCAACAGCAAACGGCGTTCAGCCCGGATGGTGATCCGGTTATTTGTGAAGTCGTCTTCGTTGGAGTTCGTAGCATCCACGCGGACGCCTCCCTTAGAGACGGTGCTGGCAGCCTGCTTGAACGAGCCGACCAGCGCAGTTCCCTGCGCAATGGCGGGGGTCACAACGGTTGGCAAACCCCAAACAGGGGGCTTCTCCAGGATGGCTCCACTGCCGTACTGTCCTGCGAAGAACCCGCCGCCGAAGTACTGGCCGTTAGCGTCCTTGGACAGGCGTAGTGCTTGATAGTCGAGCGGGTGCATGACGACACCATCCGCCGACAAGCCAGAGCCGGTTTCGACCTTGGTGGATGCCGAGAAAATCGCGTCAGCGACGCTCAGCGAGTTAGCAGTCGTGCCACGGTCCTGGGTCTGGATGCCGGACCGGTTCAGCAAACCGCGCAGATTGTTGCCGGTGCCACTGCCATTGAGCAGCTGGTTTTCGATCATGAGCGCCAACTGGTACAGCAGACGTCCGTCGATAGCGGACTTCAAGAACGGCAGATCTTCCGCCAGCTCGTCAGATTCGCGAATCCAACCAGCAACCTTTTTCAACGCCTCAGTGACCGCAGTAGGGTCGCCGAAATGCAATTGCGGCTTCTGACCGTTTTCGTTGACCAACTCGAAGTCGCCCTCAACGAGAGCGTTCTCCACGAAGTAGGTCAAAGCAGCACCCGAAAGGGTTTCTGCACCGAGCAGATCCTCGATGGTCAACCGGCGACGTAACCCCGTAACAATGTTCTGATCAACCTGGGTCAGGATCGGTTTGGCCCACCCATCCGGACCGCCCGTCACCTGCGGGTCAGTTGCGGCCTTGTATTCGGGAGCGCTGATGTCGATCCGGGACTTACCGTTCGTGCTCTTCACTGCCACGAGCTGGTCCCCAGCGCTCTTGACGAACCAGTCCCCCAGGCTGGACGCCTTGACGCCGTCAACGGGCTCGACAGGTTCGCTACCGCTGAGCGAATCCAACAAGTCAGTTCCGCTCTTCACGGATGCCTCACGGGCCTTAGCGGCTTCAATGTCGGGCTGGATAGTGTCCAGCCGGGCGATCTGCTCAGGGGTGAGATTATCTTCCTTGGCGGCCTTGATCAGTGCTGCAAGTTCCGCCTTCAGTTCTGCGAGAGTTTTCACAGAAGTTCCTCCAATGCGAGAGTTTTCAGTGAGATCTCCAGCCCGCTGATATCGACGGACGCCTGAGCGGCAGGTTCCTGAGACTTGGCCGGTGAAGGCTCCTGGTCCGTGACCTGTTGGCTGGCGCTGGCCTTACCTTCGTCGCTGGTTGCTGCATCGAGCAGCGTTTTGAGTGCGGTTTTCGCCGCGTCGAGTGCGGTGATCGTGTTGTTCACGAGTTCCGCGTTTTTGGCCGATAAGACCCGGCCAGCCTTGACGCCGTTGATGGCACCAAGAAGTTCTGATTTGACCGATAAAAGCTCGGTGTCTTGGTTGGCCCCGACAAGGGTCGGCCCAACCTCGTACAACTTGAGGGCGCGCAGCTCGGTCGCTTTGACCCCGTCAATCTCGGTCGGGCCCGAGTCCATCACCGAGTAGGCGAAAGAAAACTGGGTAACCCTGCGTCCCTTGAGGAGTTTGTACACTTGGGCGGCTTTGGGATTATCTAGATCCAGCTGAGCCTTGACGAGTAAACCCGTGTCGGTTTCGGATGCCTCGGTGACCGTGCCAATGTGCGAAAACGGATCGGGCGAGTCATGTGACCACACCACCGGGATCGGGTCTCCCTTGGTTGCCCAGTCAGCCAGGGTGGCAGCAAACGCACCCTTAGCGACCACGTCGCCGTAAGAGTCGATGTTGCCGAACACCGACACAATGGCCTCGAATGTTCCGTCACCGCTTACGCCGACCTCTTTGAATTGGGCGTCAATATTTTTTGTCAGCATCGCGCCCTCCTAAGGGCATAAAAAAAGACCCTCAAAGGGGTCTCGATCATTTGGGTTAGCTCGTTCAGGGAACAGTGATCTCCACGGTGCAGGTGCAGTTAGCCACACCCTCCGCACCAAGAACCGGATCTCCCGGCCAGTTCGCTCCGTTCGAGAACGACTCACCGGCCGGCACCGTCTCGCCGTCCATCGCGGCATGCTCAGGTCGGGGATTAGCAGCGTTGACGACCCAAGTTTTAGTTGACTCGGCAGATTGCTGCTGAGCTGCCTCCGTAACGGCAAACCCACTGAAAGTAGTGCTTAGCGTGGTTGAGATGGAATCTCCGCGCGCGTCCTCAGCATCGTCAAAAACGGACTCTGGTGATGTCAGCGGGTCGCCGTTCTCGTCTTCTCCCGGATCGGCGAGTGCCTTCTGTAACTGGGCCAGGGTGGTTGCGTTGATCATTCCGGCCCGTGACTTGGCGACCGCTTTCAGGAACGCAAGTGTCCGATCAACGTCGTACTCGTCCGGGTCATAACCAAGCTGCGCCAGGGCATCAGCGCCGACTTTGCTACTGACTGCTACCGCCGCCTTGAACAGGTCGTCACCGAGTTCCTTGTCCCACCGGTCGCCATCCCACCAAAGCGGGTTGTCTGACTTCGCGCTGAGCCTGGAGAGCACAACTGAGCGTTGGCGTTTAAAGAATTTCTTCACCACCGCCGCAGTGGCCGCTACCGATTCGCTATCACCGCCCGCCTTCAGCTTCGTCCGCCCTGTCTTAGCCAGGACTTGGGAACCTTTAGGTGCTGAGTCGCGAGGGGATGCTTGACCTCCCACTAAGACGTTTAGGGGTGTCACCAATTGCGCCGCTTCGCCACCTAGTGCAGGCATGTTCTCCAGACCGCGCGCCTCGTCCGCTGTCATCCACGGACGACCAACGGAAGAGGAAAGGACCGCCGCCTGCTCATCAAAGCTGGCTGCGAGTTTCGCCTTCACATTGAATTCCATGTACACGCCGGGACGCGGGTCGATCAGAGGTACGAGCTTGGCGTTGATGCGGTCCTGGATCATTTTCAGCCAGGGTCCGAGCGTTTCCCCGTAGAGCATTTTGCGAAACTCTCGCACGTTTGCGTAGGAGACCCCGCCAGTTGCGCCGAGCATTGCCGGGTTGATGTGCCATGCCCGAGCCACCGTTTCAACGGCTAGCTGGGTGGCTTCGAGCCATTGCTCTTCGCGGGCGTTGAACCGAGGCGTGCTGATGATCATGCCGTCTTCAAGAACAGGCATGCTGCCCTCTTTGCCGCCATTCGCACGGTAGGCGGTGAGGTCTTCCTTGAAGCGTTTAGCGCCGTCATCAGTCCATTTAGGGGCGTCCTTCGGTCGGGCAATGTATTGGCCGATCTGACCGCCGTTCTTCCAGATCGCTGCCCTAAACTTTTGCGCCGCGAGCTGCTCCGCGAGCATGTCTTTCAGGGAGACCACGACAGGAGATCCCCTGTCGGAATAATTCGGTGTCCAGCTACGGAAATGCAGCAGGTTCTTCAGAGGAATCTCGACAGGAGACGTTGCGCCGGGGGCGACGTACCTGATTACGAGCGACCCATCAACCTCGGAACCTGAGGCGACCTGGATACCCGAAACAGCCAATGGACGGATCTGCCACCCTGCACTGTTCTGAGCAACCACCCACCACGCCTCGTCATATAGAGCGATGTCTGAGACGAGGGAAACTTTCAGGTCATACCCCGTCATTGCAGGGTTCGGGTTCTCCAACAGAGCCGAAACAGGCGAATCATTGAGGCGCACACGGTCAGTGTCAGAGACCCTCTGATAGACCGGCCAGCCGAGCTGGCCAATGTTGCGGGCCAAGAAATCAACCACCGTGCGCACGTTGGTCTGGGTCGCCCACAGTTGTGCCGGGGACATCCGATTGACCTTCTCGAAAAGCTCGATCATTTCGTGCCACGTCGGTTGTGGATTCGGAATGGTCACAGTGTCATAAGTCACTGAACCGGCAGGCTTGCGGAACATGTCCAGAATTCCCACTAGACCACCACCAAACCTCTAGAGTTGTACGAACTAACTGGCTGATCAGCCTCACGAACAGATGCCATGTCGAGAGCCCACATCGCCTGTGCGCAAGCAATCAGCGGTGGAACATCGACCGGCGAATTCTTCCGATCCCACACCGAAACATCCCCCAGCGGACGCATAACACCATCCGCCGCAGCGGCATCAAGGACCGGCTGGGGAACATGGAAAACGGTCCGCGCCTTCACCGCATCGAAGAAGCGTCCGTGAGCTGCGCCAAGATTTGAACCTTCGCACCGAATGACCGGCACGCCCGCCGCTTCCAAATGCTCAATGAGCGAGGACGCTGGAGCGCCACGGCCCTGGATGACCACGGCCTCGGCACCGGTCGCAGCGAAGTTCTCCGACAGGAACGGAACAATCCACTCCGTGCCAGCGCGCTGCGAGATCACCTCAACGTGGCGGTTGTTGTCCGGGCGCAAACCGGCAGCGGAAATGTAGCCCATTTCCCGGTTATGTGAAACATCGACGGAAAGGAAAATCTTGGAATCTTCAGCAATTGAGGAATCCGGTTGCGATCCGCCCTCCCACACGCCCTGACCGAACACCGACTCCACGGCGGCTGTAACCCACTGGCACAGATTCTCGGTGCGGAAAACGTGTTCAGGGACGCCGTCCTCTCCCTGAGCGCCCACAAGAGCAGCTTTAGAAGCCAGCATGTCCTCGGTGACGTAGGCGATGCCGTGTTCGTCCTCGTGCCCCATTGACGGGTTGGCCTGAGCCCACCCTTCACGATCCCAAATGTCGCAACCCTCAGGCGCTGACCATTCAAAAATCCCTATCGTAGTGTCGTGGCCGTTCGCGAACTGCTCCGCGTCCATCAAGCCAGCAGTCACATAGCGATCCCACTCATCCAGACGATCCAACGCCTGCTTCCGCAAACCACGCAACACAGCAGACTTGCCCGTGCCAGCATTCGACACCGCTATCGTCTGCGAAGAGAAACGAGCATTTGTAGTGTTAGTCAGCGCAGACCAAGACTCCCAATCCCGCTGCTGACGCAACTCATCAAAAGCAAGATCCGTCGTAGACAGCCCACGACCGCCATCATCCGAAGCGGCCTCACACTTATAACGAGACCCATTCGTCAACTCCAAGTACTTGTTACCGTTCACCGCAGACTTATGCGCCACATAGCCTCGAACCCTGGAACGCTGCAAAGCCTTCGTCGTCAGATCAAGGATCTCCTCAGCCGCATTCAACTTATGCGCTGCACCAAGGATGAGCGGCGGCTCCACTTCCGGGCCATCCCACATCAGCATTCGCCACAACAAGCGCGTAGACATGATGAACGACTTGCCGTTCTGTCGAGCCACCAAAAGCAAAACAGTCTTGAACCGCAAAACCGGGAACTCATCCGAAGCGAACGAACCGAGCGCTAACTCAAGGGAGTGAATCAGAAACCACTTCTGCCAAGGGTGAAGGCGACGGCCAACAAGCTCAGCAGCCTCAATAGCCTCGAACCCAAGAGAAGTCTCAGGCGTCAACTCCCGCAAAGGCCGCGTCCACAACCTCGGCTCAGTTTTACCCAGCCTTGGCTTTCGCTTTCCGCTTCTGCTTGAGTTCGTCAACAGGATCAACCTCCACGGCCTTATCGCCCGTCAACGCCTTACGCGAACCAGGAGTCAACCCCAAAGCCTCGCAGTACCGCAAAAAAGTGGGAAGAGAAGTGTTGTCATTCGCCGGAACCTTCGGACGATCCCCCGACTCCGCCGCGTCCTCAAAAGCCCAGCCAACAATTACATCCCACGCGTCGATCTTTCGAGCCAACGAAAGCAACGCCTCAACGGCGGCGGCATCAACACCATCACGGTCAACATGAGGGGCAGCCTCAATAGCCTTTACGCACGACTCGAAAACAGACACAAGCACCCCTCCCTGCTGCTAGAATCCTGCGCGCGACCCCAGGCCCAAACACGCGGGGGGAGAGGACAGTTACTGGGGCGAACCTGGCCGGTGAAATCTTTTGTGAAGACGTGGACGCCCCTACCCTGCTGGGTTGGGTTTGTTGAACCAGTTTCGGGTTAGTGTTCCGAGTCCGTGAAGATCGGTGTGTTGTTTGTTTGATCGTTGACGGTTGCATCCGCGGTGGCTGTGGCGGAGGTTCGTTGGGTCTTCAGCGAATTGCGGGTGGGTTGACCTTGGGTAGAAGTGGTCTGGTTCCCAAACATCGTCGTTGGTTTGGTCTGTGATTGTGTAGTCGATGGGTTGTCCGCATAGCCAGCAGGGAGCGTTGGCTTCTTCGCCTTGTGCTCTGAACTGTGGCCGGATCTTTGTCTTCCATCGTCGGCTTGTCTGCCCATCACCAGCCATGCAGCCCCCTAGTTTGCCACCTGAGCGGTGGTTCACTTGCGCTTCGGGTTAAATGGGTGATGGCCCGGGAGCTTAGCTCTACCGGGCCATCAGTGTGATTGATTCTGGAGACAGCTGTGCTGGCTACTCAATAGTTTAAGTGTTCGATGAGCGGATTACAACTGTGTAGTTTTGTTCGTGTCGGCGGGTTCGTAGTCGGTTGCTTCTTTCAGATACCAGAGCTGTTCGCCTTCCCATTGGGTGAGGCAGACAGCGCATTGTGCTGTCAGATTTTGGATGGTGACGGCGAGGTTGATTTCTCCTTCAGCGTTGATGACCTGTCGTGCACCGCATTGGGGGCAACTGATTTTGAGTTCAATGGTTTTGGGCGGGTCGAGTAGTGCCCTGATTTGGGTGTTCCAGTGTTCGACGGTGCGGGCGGCTTGGGTGATGTCGTGGTCGTTGGTGAGTGCGAGGGACCAGGCCTGGATGATTGATTCGAGTGTGCCGGTGGTAATGCCTTTATGTGCTGCTTTGAGTTGTTGCGCTTTGTAGGAGATCCGCTGGTAAAGGTCGTGCGCTGCCGGGTTGATGGGTATTGGTGCGCTGTTCGCACCTGATGCGCCCCTGCCGCCGCTGCCTTTTACAGCCTCCCTTAGTTGGTTCAGTAGTGACGCTTCGGTGGTGAATGTCTTGGACCCGTCGTCCCGGATAATGGTGGCCGCGTGCGGTCGGGTGAGTTCGTGCACTAACTGGTTGAGTTTCGTCGTCATTTATCGAGTGTTCCCGTCGTGATGGTTTTGATCTGGGAACGGAACCCAGCAACGATTTTGAGGGGTGTGTGCGGGTCGATGTTGTGGGCTAGAGCTGTCTGGATGAATTGGTGCAGCTCACCTAGTGTCATGCCGTCGCTGGTCTCTGCGTAACGGGTGATCTGAATCGGCATTCGCGCCTCCTTGGTCCGGTGTGGCTGTGAGTTGTCGGCGTGCATTGTGCTCGCCCAAGGCTTTGAGGAAGCCGGAGAAGGTTGCGATCACGTAATCGGATAGGAAGACGAGAGCCTTCCCGGCGATTTCCACTATTGCGTTTACGGTGCTTGGAAGAGTGGCTACCTGGTTCGCTAGCTCGTTGACGGCTCGTTTGCGTTCACGCCGGAACCTGCGCCTGCCAGCTCGGTCTTTCATTTTCGGAAAGAACTCCGGCGTTCTTGGCGTCTGGCCCCTACTCATCCGGGCTTCCTTGCTCAAGTTTCCTGCGACGACGCACAAGGATGTTCCTGACAATGCTGCGAACTGAGGTCGCGATAACGAGGATGTTGAGCACCAGCCCGAGAGTGAACGCTATAGGTGACCGCTCAACAGTGTTGGAGATGTTGGCGAGAATTGCCCCAAACCATAAAGCCAGAGTTAGCCGCCAGTCGAACTGCTCCCGCGTGATCTGTTCGTATTTGCGGGCAACAAGAGCATGTGTTGTCAGGGCTGCTGCTAAGGCTACCGATAAGCAGAGCAGCGACGTTGCTAGTAATTCCATTGTTGCCTCCTTTTGGGCATGAAAAAGGACCGCCGATAGACGGTCCATGGTGTGCGGTGGTGTTACCTGGCTGTCGCTTGTTCGAGTTTGCGGAGTCGGACTTCGATCTGGTTGTGCCAGGCGTAGTGTGCATTCCCTCGCGCTTTTAGCCTGCCCGGGTTTCGATCTTCGAAGAGTTGTCCGCATAGGTTGCAGATGTCTACCCACCCGTTGACCGGGGGCCGGTAGAGTTCATCACGCATAATTGGTTCTTGTTGTCGTCTGATGGCTTCGGCGGTGATGGCTTGGACTTGTTCCACGGTTACGCCTGCTTCTTTCGCGGCGGCTAGCTCTTGGTTGATTTGGGCCATTTGTGTTCTCCTTGGTGGGGGTGTTCTGCTAGTGCCCAGTCAATGTTTTGCTGAATGGCAGCGAGTGTTCCCCACATTTTGGCGTCTCGGTTTGATCCCGCTTTGACTAGTTCGGCTTCCTCTTCCTTTAGCACTAGCCCGATGCTTTCTCGAAGTGCCTGCATCGCTTCGTGAAGGTTCTCGTGTTTGGTCATTAGTTGCCTGCTTGGTCGTAGTTGGATGTGGTGACAAACTCTAGGGGCCTACTCATAACGCCACTCCATCCACGCTGAGGTAGCCGCTAATTTCCGTCCATGCGGCCTTGTCGCTTATTGGTGTGCCTTCTGGTGCGACCATCAGCACCCCTGTCTTTGATAAGGGCTTGTCATCGGGGCCGCCGATAAATTTTGCATCCCAGTTGATGCTGCGTAACCACTGCTCCAGCCGCCTCTTCGCTAACCGTCCGGCTGCGCGGTGTTTCATGCGTGGGAAGTCCGCGGGCGTGCGTGCAAGTTGGCCCCGGCTCATGAGGCATTATCCTCTCTGAATTCCTTGAGCCAGCCCTGAAACTCAGTGGGTTCTTCCCTGCGAAGCAAAGTCTCGTAGCCGGGCCACGAAAGGACGCGCAAAGGGAATCGGCGTTCTTCGAACTCGGTCAGCAGCACAGTGTGCGTGGTGTCTTCTTCGCCGTCTTCGTTCTCGGAGTACTTGGGCCTCCAAGCGTAGGTGACATCGTCCCACTCGTCGTCAGCGATGATCCAAGGCTGCCCCCAAGAATCAAGAACGACCATAGCCTTGTGTCCGCTGTAGCAGTCCCAGTCGTAGTAGTCCTGCATTGCTTGAGCTAGTGCAGTCTTGTCCTGGATGGTTACGATGCGGTAGCGCTGGTCATAGTGACACTTGGTGCAGTTCCCACACTGGCAATCAAAGTTGATCCCGCTCATGCTGCACCGTCTTGGTTGATTCGCCGCGCAGTGAGAGCCACATCACGCCATTTCTGCTTACTTCTCTCGCCAAGTAAGCGATAGGGAGCAACCCCCGATCCGCGCTCACCACCAGCCCAGGTCTCATAAAATCGTTGCGCTTCGGCCTCTAATGCGTTGCGGTCGGCTTCGGCTTCCATGTCCGCCAACCGTGCCGCCTCAGCCTTGACCGCGAATAGGTGCTTCCTCAGTTCCATGACGGCGTCACCGATAAAGACTTCTGACCCCGCGCCGAACCCAGCGGCTTCAAGCATGTTCAAAACCAGTTCAGGGACTTGATTGTCCGGAACATTGACACTGTAGCCTGAGGTGGTTATGACGATCTTCGGGGCGCGGGAAATGCCCCCAATCTCCAGAGTTTCGCCATCACTGTCGGTAAAGATGTAAGTCATCATTTGCTCGCTTTCTGCCATGCCCCGACTTGGCGGGTGATCAGCTCTTCGCCTGTGACCTCAGCAATATGGCGCGCTCCCGCCTCGTCCTCATAGACCCGGACAGTTCCTTGTTCGTCACGCGTGGCCCACTCGGTCGTGGTTTCCGGCTCCGGGAACGCGTTCAGGACTCTCTTTAGTTCTTGAATAACGCCCAAAGCGCCTTCGTCAAGACCCTCGTTGTAGTCGTCAGTGCGCTGCCCGGCATGGTCGTCTGCATCCCGCTCAACCGAAAGGATCAGCCGAAGTAGTGCTTGGCGTAGGTTGTCACTCATCGTTTTCATCCATCTGGTCGAACTCCTGAACTGCACGCATCAGAAGTTGGGGTTGAGCTGCGGCAAGAAGTGCCTTGAAGCCTTCAGTCCTGTTAGCGAAGCCTGAGACGTGGATCGTTATTTCGCTGCCGCTGTCCATTGTGAGTTTCAGTTCGAAAAAGTCTTGAGTCGTCTCACTCATCGTTGTCTCCTAGGTGTTTGGTGATGGCCTGCACGGTCGGGCACGGCCAGTTATCGTCGCAGCCTTTACACCAATGGGGTTTTTCATCGTCGCCGAAATAATCGCGGCTGTCATTGAATTCCCACACCCCTCCATCCCTGTGTACCTTTAGCACGTCTAAGACGGCTTGTGTGAGTGGTTGGAGGTTGTTCCGCGCCTCAATGATGAACTTGTCATCTTTTGGATCCTTTACCCATGGGTCGCCTGCGATGCTGGACGAAAGAAGCGGCTCACCGTCCGCGTCGACAAGGCAATCAAACCCGTTCACCGTCCAGGGTCCGGGTGTTGCTGCGGCCTCAACCGTAAGCAGGTCGCGTAGGCGCTCAGTAGCGGTCATAATGCTTCGTGTCCTTTTGGGGTGAGTGTGTAGTCGGGCCGGGCGTAGCGGGTGAAGCGGCTGATGAAGCCTTGAGTCTCTAACCATTCGAGAGCGGCCCAGTTCTCGGCAGTGAAAGCCAGCGCAGGGGTCATGCTGCTCGGCTCGTATAGGCGATTCTCAGCCACGGCTCGCAGTACGTGGACTTGGGTCGGGGTCAGGTCGCTCACAGTATTTCCTCCTTGGCACGGTCAGCCAACGTTCTGATTTGTCGGACCACCTTCCGCATAGCCTTGACCACGGCCGGAATTCTTATGAGGTGCTTTTGCTCAGCGTCGATGAGCTGCCAGTCTTCTTCAAGCCATCTGGCGGCTTCGTTGAGCGTTTCGGCCCTTATGCGTGCGTCACGGGCAGCAAGCCAGGGTGAAGCAATGATGTTGTCTGCAACAAATGCGCAGATCGTGGGGAAGAATTGGCTCCCAGATGATCGGTAGATGAGGGCGGCTAATTGTTCTTGTTCGCTCATGACCGCTCCTTCGTCTCGCTGCGGCGCTTCTTGCGCTCTTCCTCGATCAGTTCCCAGTTCTTCGCCCGGTCAAACGCGATGCGTGATTTACGCTCAAGAACCGACCTGACAACCAAGTTGGCCTGAGTGGTCGCTAGGTCAGCTATCTCGCTGTCACCCATTTCTTTCAAGCTGATCATCGGGGCTCCTGTTCGGTTGGTTGGGTGGCTTTGTGCTTCGGCTTGTGTTCACTGTCCCAGTGATGATCTTCAAGCTCCCGTGCATCGTCCTCAGAATCGACGGCCCGCGACTCCCACTCGCAGGCCCAACAAGTGCCAATGTGGAGCGTGATCATTTCGACTCCAGTTCGGTTGGTTCGGGGTATTCGACTCCCCAAGTTGGGTGGCAACGCGAAGTACGCTTTTCGCCGTCTAGCCGGACTCCGATGTACTGCTCAGGGAAAGAGACGATGACACCGGGCCGCCCCTCAACGGTCACTCTCACGCCGCGTTTAGCTGGCACACCGTAGTAGCGGCGAACATATGCCGCGCTCATTGCTCTGTCTCCTTGGTGGTGACGGTCGCAGGCAACCAGTCAGTGATGTGCTCCGGGTCGTGCCACGGGTAACCATCAACGTATTGGCTGGATATCCAGGGGCAGGCCTCGCCACTGGTGAGCATCATCCGCCACCCGTCCTCGTTCCTGACCCCGCGCACCTCATACGCAATAATCACGCTGCCAGGCTCGGTAGGCAGTTGCGGGGCCGGACGATCAATAAGGGTCAGCTCATCGTCTGGGCTGTAGTTTCTGATCACGCCCCTAGTCGTCGCAAGGCGAATCCACTTGCCATTCTTGTATGGTTCAACTTTGGCGACCGGGAACGTGAAGACCGCCGCCATGTCGGCTATATCGCGGTTTTCTCGCACGGTGTCGCCGGGCCGCACATCACGCGCAAGAATCGGGCGGCTCATGCTGACTCCCCGAAATCAAGCACACCCTGAGACAATCGCCGTGCCGCTATCTCGCAATACTTTTCCTCCAACTCGACCCCAATAGCTTTGCGACCTAGAGCCTTTGCCGCTATCAAAGTTGAGCCTGACCCAGTGAAAGGGTCTGCAATAATACCGGGGGGACATAGTGTGATTAATCGTTGGAGTACGTCTTGCGGCTTGGCGTGCGGATGGACTCCCTGGGCATACGACCTGTGGCTTCCCGCGCCAGTGGGGATAATTGAAGAATTTACCGCAGGGCGTTGAGGCCAGTTGCCGATCCTGAAAATCGGTTCCCAATCTTTGCGCCAGATTGTGGAGCCTTGGAGGCCGCTATCAGCTGGTTTCTTCCAGACCAGGACTCTTCGTGTTTCGTTGGGGAATGGCTTTCTGATATCGCCAAAAACTAATCCGGGCTTGGTCCCCCAGAGCTTCAGGGCGGCGTCTCGTGTGCTGATGTCTTCATCATTTTGGATGCCAGGATGAGGTCTGCCGTTGGAATATCCTGACTGCTGCCACCCTATCCCGTAAGGAGGATCGGCGACGAGGACATCGGCTGTGGTCCAATCGGTCTCTTCTAAACAGTCGCCGTGAAACAGAGTCACTTGATCATCCTGGTAATAAAGGCTCATTTCGTGGCCTCCGCTGCGATCTCGTGCTGGATCAAATCGGCGGGTACTTCGATGGTGGCGGTAGGTTCGAGTGGTTCGAACGCTGCGGCGGGGATGCGGAATCGGACCTTCACGATAATGGCACCAGGTTCAAGCCTGTCCGGCCTTTCTTGGGTGACCTTGATAACCCGAAGAGTCCTATAGTAGCCAGCTGAGCGATTGGCTAGCTGGACGAAACCAGTTGCTTCAAGATGTTGGGCGCTCATTTCGCGGCCTCCTTTAAGTAGGAAAGCCGCCCTGGGGCGGCTCGTTTTCGTTGTTTTTCTCATGAACGCGGCAAATGCGAAGTCAGAGTAGATCTTCGATCACCAGCTCAACCCTTGGCGTACCGGCAACGCCTCCTCGAACGTCTACCAACAGGTGTTTGTCGTCGTCATCAGGTAGTAGCCCATAGTCGATCAAGCCATCAATGATGGGTTTGATCGTCGGCGCGAAGTTGAGGGCGTCGGACCGGTTGGACCTTGCCCGGTGAATGGTGGCGGTGATCCGTGCTTTTTGCAGGTGTGGTAGCTTGGCCTTGATAGCGTAAACCTTGGCCGCTTCCCGCCAAGTTCGGCCTATCCTCCAGCGCGCCATATGGTGTCGCCGGTCATTGGAGTTCAACCACTCATCAGCCTTCGGAATGGTGAGCGTTACGAGCATGGTTCGATCTCCAATGCTGCGCGGTGGTCATCCTGGACTACTTCGAGAGCAGTCCTGAGAGCTGACTCCCAATCGTTGAAAGTCTCGTAGACGGGGTGAGGGTTGCCCACCCATGCGATATGCCACGTACTTCGACCTGGGGTCTTCGAGCGGTAGACAGACATCCTCGAATCGGGTTGCGGATCAGAAAGGCGGCTCATCATTGTTTGGCTCACCCCAGCTCGCATTCTGACTAGCAGTCGGGGTGGACCACGGGTTATCCCCATCCCCTGCTTTGGGTTTGTCGGTGATGATTTTCATCGCCGGGTCAGTGACCGCCAGGACGGACATGTTCTCCCCGTTTTGGCCCTGCCAAGTCTCGGTTTTCGATGGTCCCGAGATCTCAACGTGTGTCCCCTTTTTCAATCCGGCATTGCCCCACAGCTCAGCGAGAGCGCCGAAGAAGGTCACTTTCCACCAGGTGGTGCCGGTCTGATCCCATCCACCACTCTGGTTCCGTTTTGAATGGTTTTCGGGAACCTTCAAGGTCAGTATTGCTAGGCCGTTCTGACTGAATCTGAGATCCGTATCAGCGGACAGCCAGCCGTGAAAATTCACTTGAGCCATTAGTTGCTCCTTCCATAGGCTGGTTGCCAGCCTCGTTGTGTAATGCGGGAGTAGGCTCCCTCAAAAGTCAGTTCCACTGCGCCGGTAATGCCGTGACGGTTTTTAGCTACCGCGATATTCATCAATGATGGGTCGCCGTCCAGGTCGCGGTGCAAAAGCAAAACCACGTCGGCGTCCTGCTCCAACGCCCCGGTCTCGCGAAGATCGGCAATGGACGGGCGTTTGTCTGTTCGGGACTCTGACTGGCGGTTGAGCTGCGACAAAGCCAGAACGGGAACATCCAACTCTTTGGACAGAATCTTCAAACCCCTGGAGATCTCAGCTACCTGCTCTTGACGCGACCGACGATCCCCGGTGGGTGCCGAAATCAGTTGCACGTAGTCCACGACCACCCCGGCCAGTGGTCCTTTCCGTGCAACAGTCCGGGCAGCTGATCTGATGGAGGTGATGGTTTGGAAGGACCGGTCGTCAATAAAAAGTGACCGGTCAAGGTCTTTACGTGCCTTTGCTACCCGATCCCAAGCCTCATCAGTTAGTGAGCGCCGGTCAATGTCTTTCACGGACACTTTCGCGATCTGGGCTATCGCCCTGGACTGGAGTTCGTTACGGGTCATTTCCAGTGATGCGAAAAGCACGTTCCCGTGACGGGTCAGGTCCAAAGCCGACTGCAACCCGACCACCGTTTTGCCAACGCCGGGCCTGGCCCCGATCACCACCACCGCACCCGGACGCCACCCGCCGAGCAGGTAGGAAAGGTCATCCCACGCCGTTGGCGTGAATCTCACCGGTTCCGAAAGATCATTCAGCGTCTCGTCAATGGTTTCACCCATCGACCGCAAACTCCCCTCATCAGTGCGCACAGCCGAATCCACCAGGGATCGGGCCTCCTGCAACGCTGATTGGGAGTCAGCGCCACTCATCACCACCTGATGAGCCTTAGCCAAGGCCGCACTCAAGCGCCTCAACCCGGCCTTATTCGCCACAATCCCCGCATAGTACGACCCACTCGCCGCCGTCGGAACTGCTTGCACCAGTTCGTGAAGGTAGACTGCGTCGCCGCACTTGTGAAGTGTCCCCTGCGCGGACAGTTCAGCCGCAACCGTCACCGGATCAACTGGCTCCGAACGATTGAACAACCCCAGGCAGGCGGTAAAGATCATTTCATGTGCTGGACGGTAGAAATCCGCTGCGGACACGACCTCGACCACATCAACCAGTGCCGACCGGGAAAGCATCACACTGCCCAGCACCGACCGTTCAGCATCAAGGTCCGCTAAAGGCTGCGCCTCAACCATCCCGAACCACCGGACGCCAATACGCTGACGATGATTGCTGGACGGTGTCGTACTCGTCCATCCAGCTACCGGCGTTCAGCCAAGTCGCGGGTTGTTTCCAGAATTGACGGTCCCTGCCCTCAATGGCGACCAAGTACTTTTCGAGACCATCCATGATCTCGCCAAGGCTCGCTTTCTTCCGGGCTGCTTTGAACGCTCTCCTTGCAGCCTCCTTACCTTCCTTCTTCGGATACTTCGAATAGAACTGGGTGAATTCTTTCTCGTTCGATGCGTGAGCATCGGACAAGTGTTTGTTAACTGTTCCCCTGTTCCTCTGTTCCTCTGTTCCAGCACTGAGGATGCTTTGAGGACTCACTGAAGACTCAGTGAGTGGTTCGTGAGTTTCAGCATCGTCGCAGGTCGGAAGGGGGTACCGGCCCGGAGTTGGCCGATTTATCTTCTGATGAAGCTCCCAATTCGTGACATGCAAAAATCGCTTTCCAGAGACCGAATATCTGTGGATAAGTCCGGCAGAAAAAAGCCTGTCTAACCCTTCTTGAACGCTCACTGAGGACTCACTGAGTGGATCTTCCAACGCGAAAAGGTCAGCCTGAATGATCCGTGAGTCATCACGCCCAACCCCGTTATCATCCACATAGGACCACAAGCCGATGAACAGCAGACGGTCCGCGAGAGCCAGCGAGGCGATGTCCTCCGACCGCCAAAACTCTGGTTTGATCGTTCTGATCCTCACCTCTCACCCCACACGCCTCTGACCCTGCCGCCGAGTCCGTACCAGACGAAGTAATGGCGTCCAGTGTGGCCTTCACGGCGGTTGCACGCGTACTTGTTACCGCGAGACAGGCAGCATGTTTCTGGGCGCTTAGCGGGCACTGTGATCATTTCTTCCGCCACTTTCCAAAGCTCCCTAAATCCATTTCGTTCGGGTCACGCTCACCGCGCGCAAAATCAATGGCATACGCCTCGGCCTGAGTCAGCGCCGAGTTGATAACAGAGCGCGGAGCAAAGACTGGATGGCACCGACAGTCCTTATTTCCACAGCCGGTGAAGTTGTTGAAACACTTTGCGCAATGACCTCTTCCGCTCATGCTGCATCGCCTCCTATCCGGCTCATATTGATTCGGGTGCCCCGACTGGTGAGAGTCCATCTGACGCCCTCCCAGTCCTCTAAAGGTTCCTGGTCGGGTGCTTGCCCTACGCCGAGCCGGAAACCGCGTGCGGCTGCCTCCAGCGGGTGCGATTCGATAAACCCGTGACATTGTGTTGTGCCGGTTCCGTGGACGAGTACAAGGTTCGCCGGGCCGTTGACCCAGTCGGTTTTGGTCCCGCCCATGCCTCGGGCACGGCGGTGTTGGAGTGAGTACCAGCCCGAGTTCACATCGACCCATCCACCGCACCACTGGCAGCGAGAATCGTCCCGCAAAACGACGAGAGCCCGAACCCTTGGTTTTGGTCCGGTCACTTCTCCAACTCCAAAATCTGGGCCCAAGTCAGCGAACCGCTCTGAATGAGCAAGGGCAGGGTTTCGTCAATGTCTTTATCTGGGAGGGCCTTCACGTAGGAGGTTCCCAACCTTTTCTTCAGACCGGGGATCTCGTCCCCGCTGTCAGGATCAAAAGCGCCACCGTTAGCTTTCGCTCGCGCCTTCACATCAGCCACAGCTTGTTCGCTGACGTAGGTGACGGTTTTGAGCCATTCGGGCCGGTTGGCTTTCACCCATGCTTCGAAAGCTGCGAAGTCGGTGATGTCCCAGGACTCGGACTCTGCGGTTCTTGTCACTGAGCCGAGTTTGATCCGACCGACACCGTCAACGTCGATGGCTGCAACTCTCCGCTCGGTGGGTAGCATGGCGTCAGAGAAAGCGGCCTTGTGTCGCGTTTCCTCTTCCGTGACACGCTTACGCAAGGCGGCTAGGAGGACGTACTTGGATTCTTGCGAGAGTTCGCTCATGGGATAACGGTCCCTTCAATGGGTTTTTCGGTTGGTTTTGCGGCGTCCTCGATGAGTTTCAGGAGGTCAGTTTCGGTGCCAGCAGCTTTCGCTTCACGCCATGCGGTTTTGAGCCCGTCAAGGTTGCCTTTTTCCCACTTGATGCGGTTCTCCACCGTGGCCCGAGTCCACGGCTTCACGGCCGGGGCTGCCTGTTCGGCGGGTTCCTGATTTTCGTCTGGCTCTTCACCGCGCTTCTTCAGCAACGCCGCCTCGGATTTCGACCACAGGTAGGTGCCTACGCCGTGCCGCATGGCAGCGTTGCGCAGGAAGTCGCCAATCATTTCTTTGATCGCGTTCGGTCCGCTATTGCGTCCAGGGTCGCCGTAGCCGATCCTGGTCACCCCCAGGACAGTGAGCTTGCCCCACATGCCACCGTCGGACATCAGCGGGGTCCCCCCGGCAGTGAGGGCCATCGGCTCCCACACCCAGAACGGGTCAACCTCATTCAGGCGGTCGGTGATCCCCGCATGCCCCACATAATCAAGGTGGATGGAGCGTGCATGATAGCCGCCGCAAAAGTAGCCATCCGCACTAGCCACGGTTCCTTCCCGGCACTGGGCACGGTTCTGGTCATCCCGCTTCATCTGCCGGGGCAACTTCTCGATCTCGGACTGATCAAAGGGTTTGGACAGCAGAGCCCGCCGCTGCTCGAACTCTTTATCGGTCATGACCCGCCCGTCCGGCAGGTGCACTTCATTCGCTGGCATGGCAAGCCTTTCGATGATCCTCAGCGGCCTCGTCGGCGACATCGCTGAGCCCGCTGAGTAGGTCGGTTTCGTCGTCCCGCATCTCCAGGAGCAGGGACAGCATTTGGTCGTGGGAGGTCATGGCGCAATCACCGCGCTCAGATAGGAGGCGAAAGCTAATGGCCCAAAGAAAACGACGCACACCAGAACGGTGTGCGTCACTAGTCGGGCTAAGAATTGGCGGGCCTTCATTTCGCCTCACCGATCAGCGCGGCTAAGACTTCGACTCCGCCGCGTTGCCTACCCTTCTCAAGCATGAGGAAAAGGCGCGGATAAGCTTGCCGGAGAACGTCTTGGTTCTCATGATCCGCGTGCCCGTAAGCCTCGATCAGACGCTCAAAGAAGCTGCCCGGCCTCCAGCCGCGCGAATCCCCCAAAGCCCACAACGCCCACCGGACGCCGTCCTGCTCGCTCACCCAGTTATTGGAATCAACAAAAACGGACATCAGACCGACCGGCCTTTCAGCAGCCGTAAAGCCTTGCCCATGGCGCGTCGAGCTTCACGGTCCCGACCCGTTGCGATCAACACCTCAGCCCGGCCAATCAGCCGCCGAACAAGCAGATACTGTCGTACACTCATATCAGTACTCTTTTCTCTTTTTGGGTACACAAAAGGCGGTCACCCGGCATGGTGACCGCCTGTACTATTTCGTTAGATCAAAACTTCTTCAGGTCTCAACGGAGGATTATGTCTAAGGACACCTGCATGACCCTGGCCCAGATCCTCCCCGTGCTCCTACTTGCGCTAGCCTTCGAGCCCGGATCAATTTTTCGGAGACCGCCCGGCCACAAATACGCTTGGCTGGAACTGCCAATGAGGCTGTTTCTCGCTTTGGTGTTGTTCTGCCTGGTTTTCGGCGAAATTTGCATGGTTCTAGCTGTTCAGCTCGGCGGAACAAACGAGCCTATATTCCTTGTTTCATCGTTTGGGGGGTTAGTCAGCGCTCTACTCATCATCGGGTTCTCGATCTTCAACCGACTTTCGACACCGAGCCTTCAACGGCTCAACTATGTACGCAAGAAACACGGCCTTCCACCAAGGCCAGAGACCGCCGATCAAAACGAAACCAATCATGATGGGGAGCATCAACCAAGGATTGGCAAGCACGCTCGCAACCCAGACTAAGCCAGGATCACTATCCGAAGCTCCACACTGCCCTGCACTCAACGACATGCCTGCACCGCGTTCAAGGACGCCTCAATGTTCCTGAAAGCTTGCTGGGGTGTTGGGTCGGCGTGAGCGAAGATGCGCTCCAGATCAAGGTCCATCATCCTCGCCTGCCGTTTGCAAAGCTTGATAGCCAGGCGACGGGCCTTACTACGACCCAGCACTAGGAAATGCTCCGCAGCATACTCAAGCAACCTGCGCTCATAACCGGTCGCGGTTGCTGGCAAACTATTTTCGGGCATGACAAAAAACCTCTATTTCAACGTCCGTGGGCGAACCTCGGAACGGGGGGATGTGGGGTGGGGTTAGGTAGTTCGGCTTTCAATGAACGCTTGAAGATCATCAGCACGGATGCGCTTCTTCACCCTTGCGGAGCTTCCAACGTCGGCGACCCTTAGTTGGCCACTGTTGATTAGGTCGTAAACGTAGTCTCGGGATACGGCGAGCAACGTAGCCACTTCGGTGACTGGATACAGACGCACTGCGCCAGTCTCGCCACTCACGAAATGGCCCTAGCTGCGACAGAGCTTGAAGCGGCATCCAAGTCCTTTTTCCATTGACTAACAATCTTCAAGCTGGCATTGCTCAGATAAGCTTCACTAGCCTGAACTTTGCAGTTCTCAACTCGCGAAAGGTAGGAAGCGCTGGTGTTGGCGAGCTTCGCCACCTCTTCGAGAGTGAGGCCAGCCTGTTGCCGCAACTCCCTGAGTACCCAGCCGGATTCTTGTGTCGATCTCATGGAAAAAATAATGCGCTTTTTTGACAGCTTAGTCAAGTAGCTTGGGATCTTTTTGTCTCGTTCTAGTAAGCACTTGACAAATAGTTGTAGACTGATGTGCATGAACTCGCTAAGCTCTGACCAAGAGAAAAGATTGGGAAGTATCGATTGGGGTCGCACTTCTCTGAAAGATCGTTTGTCTTATGGAAGCTTGATCCGTGACCTACGAATCGGCAAGAACATCACGCAGGAAGGCCTCGCAGAGATCGCAGGCGTTTCGCGTCAAACTGTAAGCAACATCGAGTCGGGTAAGACAGCGGCTCAGCCTGCTGTCATGGAGAGCATCCTGCGCGGCCTAGGGGTGGGGCGTGCGAGTGATGTGTCACCAACGGCTAACCGTTATCTCGCGATCCTCGGACCGATGATCGACGCATTGGACGATGACGTGCTGGATGAAGCAATGGCAAAGGTTGTGAAGGTTTTAGTCGAGGCGATCTCGGACCCGAAGGGCGACAAGGCAGCTAAGTCCTCCGTTGATCGCATTGGAAGGCTACTCGGATGATTGCAGTAGTAACAACTCAGTGGATCGTTCTAGTGTTATACGTTCTTTCTATCTTGATGAGGCTGCCAGAGTTTGTTAGACCCCGCGCCAGTCAAGGTGAGGTTCCAAAGCGAAACTTAGCTTTGTTTTTCTTTTTCGTCCTCATAGCTGTAGCGATGGCCCTGTCTATCCCGATGTTTTATACCCCCATAGACCAATTCCTTGGAGGGCAGAATGTCGCCAATCTAATTCTCAGGTTTTGCCTTTACGGAGCCTTCCTCCTTCTCGGCAAGCGAGTAGCCGAAGCATACGAGTCCGATGTGGCAATCAAAGCTGTTGTCGGCCCGGTCGGCTGGATAATCTTCGCAGCGATGTCAGGGCTGCTCGTGGTGTTTTTCGTCCAAAGCTACACTCCATACAGTTTCGCAAGCTTAGGAGCATTTGAAGCGCAAAGTAGCGTCAAGCTGTACTCAATGCTGGGGTTCCTTTACCCAGCTTACGTCGCTGTGTGCATTATTGGCGTGATGTTCAGGAATACGATGCAGCGCACCATTCCCATAAGGTACCGGAGCGCATCGGTCATCATGTTAATTGGGTTGTTTGGCGTGTTCCTCTTGCCCGCCATCCAGTCGCTAACCTTCAGCATGAAGGAGCTAATTCCACTTCAAGGAATCCTTTCATACTCAAGCCTTGGGCTCATTGCAACCTCCTTCATAGTGCTGTGGTTCTCAGCGCGGTTACATCATCACGATCAAGAAGAGGAAGAGACTTACGAAAACGTGATCCACCTGCGGCGAGTCCAGGGTTCATTTCCTGACGACTCCCCAGCATAGGCCTTGGTTATGCTGGGACAATTAGCCTTGAGATTCCCAAACACTTGAACTAGGAGCGTAAAGATGGCAGATCAATTACTGCACAAATTCACATCACATATTGCGGGAAAGAATGCCCAAGTCAGCATTTTTGATGATCGTGTGGAGTGGGCTCGACCGCGTGGGATCTCTGGCGGAAAAATCACGGCTGGCATCCTGACAGGCGGCGTCTCAATGCTCGCCACCGGCGTGAAGGGCGGCAAAGCTGGCACAGAGATGATCCCGGTCAAGAGCATTACCAGCGTGGCCACGAAACGCGACGGAATGCTGAACACCATCGTGTCCATCATCACCTCCGGGAACAGTATCGACTTCAGGGTGTCCCATAACGAAGCGAGCATTGTGGCGACAATTGTTCGGCAACTTATTCTCGGACAGCACCCTTCCCAGTCCTTCGAAAACTCAATACAGAACGACGCACCTCAACAACCGCAATTCGCGACTCAGCCACCCACTGCGCCATCCAGCCCTGATGTTATGGCTCAACTGACCCAGCTCGGCCAACTCAAAGAGCAGGGAATCCTCACCCAGGCGGAATTTGATGCCAAAAAGGCCGAATTGCTCGGGCGGCTCTAATGGCCCGCCGCCGGTCGAAAGGTGAAGGAGTCGCAGCGTACCAGACTAGCGATGGCCGATGGCGCGCAGAAGTAAACCTGGGTACTACTGGCAGTGGCGCCCGGAAGCGGAAAACAATCTACGGGGCCAGCCGGGCCGAAGTGGACGCCGCTCTGCGAGCCGTACTCAACCAGCGGGATCAGGGCATTATGCAGCTCGGCAAGACCCCGACTCTGATCGGTTGGATGGACTACTATCTTGAGAACCTTTGCCAAGCTAGCACTCGAACCGTCGAAGAGTACAAGTCAAAGATCAACCTTTACCTGCGGCCAACGACAGCAGGAGGCAAGAAACTCAGCGACCTTGCATACACCGACTTCGAAGGCATCTATTCGGGGATGATCCGCAAAGGTCTCTCATCCACAACCGCTGCACATCTGCATCGCGCTCTCTCACCCGCGCTCAAAGAGGCAGTTCGGAAGGGCGTGTTGGCGGTAAATCCGCTATCGACGGTCAAAACGCCAAAGGTCAGTGAATTTGAGGCTGAGGTGATTGATACCGATGATGCTAGACGGCTGATCCAGGCTGCTGAACAGCAGGTGGATGGCGTGAAGTGGATGGTCGCGCTTGCCCTCGGACTGCGGCAGAGCGAGCGCCTAGCCCTCGGTCTGGATCAGGTCAATCTTGAGACAGCCACTTTACGTGTGAATCGTTCGCTGACACGTCCACGATGGCAACACGGTTGCAGCAGCGACCCCCGCACTCCTGTTTGCGGTAAGCAAGCCCATTGGTGCCCATCGAAACACAGTGGTGGGGTGCGTGTGAAAGTTCCAAAGTCTGAGGCTGGTAAGCGCACCATCTCCTTGCCGCAACCCATCGTGAAAGCGTTCCGCAAGCACATCAAGGCGCAGCAGAAACGCCACTTAGAGTTAGGCGGCTATTCTCAATTTGAATACGAGGGAGGCGCGCCTTACGATTTGGTTTTTTGCAAAGACAATGGGCGACCGCTAGAGGCATCCGCCGACAACAAGGCTTGGAAGGCGTTCCTACGCTCCGCAAACGTGCCAGAGGCTCGACTGCACGATGCGCGGCACACAGCCGCTACTACGCTTCTCCTGATGGGCGTTGATGGTCGCGTAGTGATGGACATTCTTGGCTGGTCTCAGATCAGCATGTTGAACCGCTATCAGCACATCATCAGCGAGATGAAACAGCGCGCCTCGGATGCAATGACCGAAGCGCTGTGGCAAAAGCCGGTCGAAACCGCGGAGGTCATCGACTTCACGGCGAGACGGCTAGCCAAGAAAGGCTAAATTTCGCCATAGGCCACCAAAAAGGCCACCAAAAACAAAAAGAACCGCAGGCTGGAAACTCTTCATGAGTCTCTGACCTGCGGTTTTGTTGGTGGGCCCTGAGGGGCTCGAACCCTCGACCCACGGATTAAAAGTCCGATGCTCTACCATCTGAGCTAAAGGCCCCGACCAGTCCGTAGCAGCCTGCCGGGAGGTCCCAGCCAGCTAGTACAAATGGACTTTAATACCTTACCGCACACCATGCCGGGATCGGCAATCGAGCTAACCCAGATAACCCAGCCAACCCAGCTCAGATAACACTGCGGGAGCAAAGCGGTGCGCATCCTCGACCACGTCGGCGCACAGGAGTATCGTCAAACCATGAGCGAAGATGCAGGAAACCGCAGTCCCAGGCCGCACCGACCGGTGCCATTGGCGCCCGCAGACTTCGAGCCATTCGCCGGTGGCGCCGACCCGGCCAGGGTGTCCGAGGCCGCGCATCTCGCCGCGCATGCCCTGGTTCATCACGGTCGCGCCAATGACGATCCAGAGGTCACCGCACGCTTAGTCAGCCTCGCCGATCAGCAAGGCCTTGAGGTCATCGCCGAGCTTTGGGCGGAGAGCCCGGCCCGTTCATTACCCGGCGCACTGTGGCGACTCTACGCACTCCGGGCGGCTACTCAGCGCGATCCGGAACGGGTTGCCGTCTACTTCAAGGCAGGCAAGGACACTGCCCAGGTTTCTCACGTAGTGGCCGGGGTCGCTGAACCGCCCGGCGCAGACGAACTCAAAACTATGACCGACGCCATCCTTTCGGGTGCCTTCGATGGAGATTTCGACGTCGCACTGGAACGCTCGGCAGCGTTTTGCCGAGTCGTGGCGCTCGGCCAGACCGAAGTCGCTGATCAGCGTGAGGCCAGCAACGAGGAGCATGCCAGCAAGCTCACTCTGAGCGCGCAGCGACTGGTAAAAACTGCCGAAGACCTAGAGCATGCCGCCTCGGCCTGGCGACGTGGAGAACTTGACTAAAAACCTGTTCAACCATTCGATGGAACAGTAGGCTGAGTGCATGATTCCGCAGCCCATGGCCGCCCCCGCACCAACTCCCTCAAGGACCATGCCGCGCCTGATCGGAGCACTCCTCGGCCTGGTGCTGACGCCACTCGGTTTGTGGCTCCTTGCCACTGGCGGTCTACAACTCAATCGGGCACTGCAACGATTTCAGCTCGAGGGCAGCAACTTCTGGTTGCCATTACTACTAATACTGCTCAGCGCGGTCATCCTGGCAACGGTCTGCGGATCCGCTAAGCTCAGCTCGCTCGCCCCGGGGGTAGCGGCAATCTGGGCCCTTCCACTGCTGATCACCATGTTGGCTCCGAGCAGCTACCTTGATTTCCGCAAGTTCCTCAACTCATTACAGATAAAAACTTTAGGCTTCGATCCGATGCTGAGCGGAATCGCTGGCTGCTTGGCTTTCATCTTTATTCTGCTCGCGATAGCCGCCGCCATCCTGCGACGGCGACAGTTCGGCAACGGTCTTGGCGCTCTCAGCGCACTGCTCAGCGCTGTGCTCACCGTAGCTGGCTTGCTGCTCTGCGCTGTCGGCTCCGAGCAATTACGAACCGAAATCCTGGAGCGATACAACCTGGACGGCGTTTCGATTATTAGCCTGCTGCCGGTGTTATCTGGTCTAGTGTTACTGGCGCTAGCCTTTGCCTGCGCGGCTCGCAGCGCCGCCGGTCTGATGATCGGCGGAGTGGTCACCTTTTTGTTCGGGCTCTGGTATCTGCTGTCGTATAGCAGGGGAAGCCTTCTGCCAATTCCGCGGTTCGGCATTGCAATAGACTCCGCGCTGATCAACCGAGCCGGTACCGGCATCATCTTCGCCAGCTCACTCATGCTGATCGGTAGCGGAATCGCGCTGTGGAGTATCCGGAATACCTCGCAACAAAGGGCGATGCTGAACGTTCAGCAGTCGTTTCCGCAACAGCCATTCTCAACGACGCGGTAACCAGGTTGTGACCAGGACTGTCCGGCTTCGTTGACATCGGCGGGCGAAGGCGGGAGACTAAAGGTGGTGTCGAACCGCGGAACCCCCGGGCTCCATCTTTTAGCCGCTTCGAGCGGCCTAACGCCGAGAGGCGCTCCCGGTTCGGCACCATTTTCATGCCGCCAACCGTTTTGCCGGTCACCTTGCTTAGCACGCCGCAGTTGGTAACTTTGAGGCGCTAGTATGTCTTTCAGCGCGGGAACGCCCCATCCCGGCATCGCAGTTGTAGACCGCAAGGACCCCCGTTGAAGTTTCGCCTCTTCCCCCAAGAACGCGCTGGCTTGAGCATTCTCGCTCAAATGGCCCAGCAGCTGGTCCTTGGCGTACACACGCTCTCCGAAATCTTCGGAGCACCACTCCGGGAATACCCGGCACTGACCGCACAGATCCGTGAGCGCGAGGCTGAATCCACCGAGCTACACTATGCCCTGCTCACTCATATGCGCACCAGTTTTATTAGCCCGCTGCCACGCGAGGACATTTACGCGCTATCCAGGATCTTGCATGAGGCTATGGAAACTCTCGATGGCGCCGCCGAATTATTGGCGGTCTACAAGATCGAACGGATCCCGCTTCGCGCCTCCGATCAGCTTGAGGTGATCGCACGGCAAGCCGAGTTGACGGTGAACGCGATGAATTCCCTCGACGACCTCGACGGCCTGGAAGATTACTGGCTGGAGATTCTCAGGCTCGCGAAACGCGCCGAACGCACCCATTTGGTGTTCTCTGCGGAGCTACTTCAGGAACACAAACCTAGTACTTATGTCAGGCACCGTGACTTTGCCAATCACTTGGTTGAGGTGACCAGAGGTTTCAGATTGCTGGCCACCAGAGTTGGCAGCATCATCGTCAAGGAATCCTGAGCATGGCGCTCGCCCTTTTTGTCGTGGTTTGTGTTCTGACCGCTGGTTTTACCGTCTTTAACGGCCTGCGGGATGCCCCTTCCACGGTCGCGGTGGCGGTACGGACCCGAGCCCTAACTCCGACCATCGCGGTAATCCTGGCCGCGTTTTTCAATCTCGTCGGCGCCCTCTTCAGTGGCGCTTTCGCGGCCACTCTTGGGGATCAGCTTTTTGTGCTCAGCCCCGGTACCGCAGGACTCGCGGTATTAATCGCAGCACTAGTTGCAGCGCTGCTCTGGGGGCTTTATCAGTGGTGGCTAGGCTTTCCGTCTTCCTCGACGCATGCCTTGATCGGCGGTATTGCCGGCGCTTCGGTGGCTGCCATGATCAAGGGCGAACAACCACCTAGCGGCTTGGTCGAAGCGGTGATCTGGTTGGTCGTGTTGCCATTGCTGATCTCCCCCGTGGTGGCCTTCTTGCTGTCCTATCTAGTGGTTTTCCCACTCGCCTGGTTGTCACGTTACGCCCAGCCAAACAACATCAACCGTCGGTTTCGCCGCGTCCAGGGCATTGCGGCTAGCGCCGTCGCCTTCGGGCATGGACTACAGGACGGTTCCCGGGTTGCCGCACTAATGCTCTTCGCAATTTCTGCACTGGGCATCGGCTTGCCCGACGAGTCCATCTGGTGGGTGGTGGCGGCCGCCGGAGTATTACTCACAGCTGGCACCCTGATCGGGGGCTGGCGGATTGCCTATACGCTGGCAAACCGGCTGGTTCGAGTGGATCCGCTGCGTGGCCTGGTGGCTCAGTCGGTGAGCGCCGTGATGTTATTCGTCGGAGGCTTCGGCTTGCACCTGCCACTGGCGACAACTCAACTCACCACCGCGGCTATTGTCGGGGCGGGAGCTAATCAACGTTTTGCCACCAGCAATGCCCGGCTGAGCGGAAAAATTGCCTTATCCTGGCTGCTCACTCCGGCATGCTGCGCAGTGGCGGGTGGCATTTTCTACCTAGCCCTCACTCCACTGTTCTAGGCGCAGCTCAGCCCAGCTAGCACCGGCCACCGTGGTGAACGGCCGAGTTCGCGGAAAAGTCTCGGATTCGCCAGTAATTACCAGCGAATCCGAGACTAAACCGCGAAGTCGACACTGTGGGAGGGCCCTAAGAGCGGGGCGCGAGGGCCCCACCGTGGCGACGAAGTCGACACCGTGGGAGCGCCCTGCTCGTTATCCGAAGCGGCCGGATACGTAGTCTTCGGTCGCCTTGACCGAGGGGTTGTTGAAGATCGTGGTGGTCTCCGCGTACTCGATCAACTTGCCTGGCTTACCGGTGCCAGCGATATTGAAGAATGCGGTCTTCTCCGAAACACGTGCAGCCTGCTGCATATTGTGCGTCACGATCACCACGGTGAAGTCAGACTTCAACTCGTTGATCAAATCCTCAACCGCCAGCGTGGAGATCGGATCGAGCGCCGAGCAAGGCTCATCCATCAGAATCACCTCGGGCTGTACGGCAATCGCACGCGCAATGCAGAGCCGCTGCTGCTGGCCGCCGGAGAGGCCTGAACCGGGCTTGTCCAGCCGATCCTTGACCTCGTTCCACAGGTTAGCGCCGCGTAGTGACTTCTCCACCAGGGCCGAGGCGTCGGATTTGGAGATTCGCTTATTATTCAGCTTCACCCCGGCCAACACATTGTCCCGGATCGACATGGTCGGGAACGGGTTAGGCCGTTGGAAGACCATGCCAACCTTGGTGCGCACGGTAACCGGGTCGACACCCGCACCGTAGAGGTCCTCGCCGTCCAGCAGCACCTCACCTTTCACACTGGCACCGGGAGTCACCTCGTGCATCCGGTTCAAGGTACGCAGGAAGGTCGTCTTGCCACAGCCGGAAGGGCCGATGAAGGCGGTTACCGAGCGAGGCTCAATATTGATGTTCACACCTTCGACGGCGAGGAAGTTGCCGTAGTAGACATTGAGGTCGTTGACGTCAATTCGCTTAGACATGATGGGGCTTTCTCTTAGTCGACAGCTCAGCGGCCGGTCTTGGGGGCAAAAATTCGGGCAATCAACCTGGCGATCAGGTTCAACAACATCACGATGATGATCAGCACCAGTGCAGCAGCCCAGGCTCGCTGATCGCTGGGGCCAATCGTGTTCGGTGAGGTCGGGTTGAGGATCTGGGTGTAAATGAAGGTGGGCAGTGAAGCCATCCAGCCCGCGAAAGCGTTAAAGTTGATCGAGGTGGCGAAACCTGCGGTAACCAGAATGGGTGCGGTCTCACCAATCACCCGGGCAATCGCCAAGGCAACGCCAGAAGCAATGCCGGAGATCGCCGTCGGGATGACCACCTTAGTGATAGTGCGCCACTTACGCACCCCGAGCGCGTAGCTAGCCTCGCGCAGCTCATTGGGCACGATCTTGAGCATTTCCTCCGAGGAACGCACCACCACCGGGATCATCAGCACTGAAAGCGCGACGGCAGCCACGAAACCGGTTTTGGTACCGGGGCCAAAAATCACGCCGAAGAGCGCCACCGAGAACAGGCCAGCGACAATTGAGGGGATACCGGTCATCACGTCCACGAAGAAGGTGATGGCTCGGGCCAGCGGTCCGCCCTTTGAGTACTCAACGAGATAAATAGCGGTCAGCAGACCAATCGGCACCGAAATAATTGTCGCCCACAGCGTGATCAGCAAGGTGCCGATAATTGCGTGATAAGCACCACCGAGCACCGGGCCGCCGGTCGCGGTGGCATTGTCCTCGACGCCCGTCACACCGTTCATCGAGGTGTTGAGGAAGCCGGGATCCAGCAAGCCGGGCACACCTTTTTGCAGCACAATCCAGACCACCGAAATAAGCGGTAGCACGGCAATAATGAAGGCACCATAAACCAAGAAGGTAATGAATTTATTGTTAGCCTTACGGCCGCCCTCTACCACTCGGGTCACAATCGTTGCCGCGATCACGAAGAAGATCGCGGTGAAGATGACAAAGCCGACCGGATTGAAACCAATCAGCGCGGAGAGCGCGGCACCGAGCACAGCAGCTCCGACGAGCACTAGCCAGAGCGCATAGGGAGGCAGTTGCCCTCGGGTCAGCGAGGACTTAGTTCTGGTCAAAGTAGCGTTGGCCATTTAGTTCGCCCCCGAGAATTCTTTGTGGCGGCTGACGATCCAGCGCGCAATCATGTTGACCACCAGGGTGATCACGAAGAGCACCAGGCCAGCAGCGATCAGCTCATTGAGCCTGGTGCCGAAAGCCTCCGGGAAGTTAAGTGCGATTTCCGCGGCAATGGTCTGGTTACCGGTCTTAATCAGGCTGGCGATCAGCGGGCCAGCGGAGAGCACTAGAGCCACCGCCATAGTCTCGCCAAGAGCACGGCCCAGGCCGAGCATAATTGCGCTAATAATGCCGGGGCGGCCGAAGGGAAGCACCGCAACTCGGATCATTTCCCAACGAGTCGCACCCAGCGCGAGTGCAGCTTCCTCGTGCAATTTAGGTGTCTGCAGGAAGATTTCACGACACAACGAGGTGATGATCGGAATCACCATCACCGCGAGCACGATGCCAACCGTCAACAAAGTGCGACCGGTGTTCGAGGCCGGTCCGGCGAAGATCGGAATCCAACCGAGATACTTTGCCAGCCATTCATACACCGCGGTCAGTTGCGGCGCTAAGAAGGCGACGCCCCAGGCGCCGTAGACCACCGAAGGAATTGCTGCCAGCAGGTCGATCAAATAGCCGAGCCCCTGGGCCAACCGCCGCGGTGCGAAGTGGGAAATAAAGAGCGCGACACCGATCGAAATCGGGGTAGCGATCACCAAAGCGATCACCGCGCCGATCAGGGTGCCAACAACGAGCGGCAGCACATAGTTGAAGAAACCTGCGCCACCGGTGAGGTCGGCCGGTTCGGCCAGAAAGGTCGGAAACGCTTGAACGAGGAGGAAGAGTGCGACCAGAAAGAGGACGGCGAGAATAAGACAACCAGCCACTAGAGCGGCGGTGGAGAAAATCTTGTCCCCAGCGCGATCGGCACTGGAACTTTTTGTCAGAGCAGGTGAACTCACCTAAGGCCCTTCCGGCTTGTTGGTGGAACTGCCAAACCGGTTGTGCCACACCTCAAGTGCGGCACAACCGGTTAGTCAGAAGCGGTTAGGAACCGACCTTGATGGAATCAATAGCCTTCTTGGCCTTCTCGGTCAAGGAGGCGGACAGCGGAGCATTCTTAGCGGCCGCTACAGCGTCCTTCTGAC
The DNA here is from genome assembly GCF_000950575.1 of Psychromicrobium lacuslunae. NCBI lineage: Bacteria > Bacillati > Actinomycetota > Actinomycetes > Micrococcales > Micrococcaceae > Psychromicrobium > Psychromicrobium lacuslunae. Next base: position 3,059,095 of record NZ_CP011005.1, on the reverse strand, counting down.
CCTGCTCGCTCACTACGTAGTTACCGAAAGCCTTGACCAAGTCAACGACCTTCTGGTCCTTGTAGGTCGAGCAGAATACCTGGTAGCTGACCAGTACGACGGGGTAAACGCCACTCGCGGTGGTGGTGCGATCCAGCTTGATAGCGACGTCATTCGGGCCGCGACCATCGGCGACCTTGGAGAGCTCAACAGCCTTAGAAGCGCCCTCAGCCGAGATCTTCACGAACTCGCTGCCGACCTTGATGCTGGCAGCGCCCAAGGCGCCCACTGCGGACTCATCGGCGTAGGTGATAGCACCGTCGGTCTGAGTAACCTGCTTGACCACGCCGGAAGTACCCTTAGCGTTCTCGCCACCGAGCGCGGACGGCCAGTCACCACTAGCCTTGTCCTTCCAGACCTCGGGAGCGGCCTGCGCCAGGTAATCGGTGAAGTTCTGGGTGGTGCCGGAGTTGTCCGAGCGGTGCACCGCGGTGATCGTGGTGGAGGGCAGCGTGACGCCGGAGTTCAGCGCGGCGATCGCCGGATCATTCCAGGTCTTGATCTCGCCACGGAAAATCTTGGCGGTGGTGGCCGCGTCCAGCTTCAGCTCCGGAACGTCCTTGAGGTTGTAAGCAACAGCGATCGGGGAGATGTAGACCGGAACGTCAATGGCGCCGTCGGGGCCGCAAACCTTCTTGGACTCGGTGAGTTCGTCGTCCTTCAGGTAAGCGTCCGAGCCAGCGAACTGAGCCGCACCGCTGATCAGCGCCTTACGGCCAGCGCCCGAGCCGTCGGGTGAGTACTGAACCTGGGCGCCCTGGTTTGCAGCGGCGAACTTGGTCTTCCAAGCGTCCATCGCGGAGGTCTGCGAGGAGGCCCCAATGCCGGTCAGGGTACCGGTGACCGAAGCGCCAGCGGGGCTGCTTCCGGTGTTGTTAGAGGAACCTGGGGTGGCGTTGTCCGTGCCACAAGCGGTCAAGGCGATGGCGCCTACCGCGATAACTGCCGCGACGCGGCCGTAGCGAAGTACCTTCACTGTATTGTGCCCCTTCCAGGGATCTAGCTGAACTGGCGAGCTCCCCCAAAGACAGGGCTGCACCTCAACTGTGTCTATATTTGTGTCTGCATTGCGTAGCTGTACAAGATTGAACTTAGGGGCCAGAGGTAAAGAGATTGATCGGAGTAGGTGAACAAAGGGTTAACAGATATTGGCTATTGCGTTCCACATAGACTTAAGCCATGCCTGCCATCCGGCGCCCCCTGCCGAGCACAGCAAATTTTCTGCGTAACCGGAGCCAGATCGGGCTGCGGCGCAGCGGCGACTCGATTGTGCCCGCCATTCAAATGACCATCTGCGCGGTGGCAGCTTATGCCTTCGCGGAGTATGTGCTTGGGCACAGCGGACCGATCTTTGCCGCCACCTCATCACTTATCGCACTCGGTTTTTCCCGAGACCCTCGGTTGCGGCGCGTGCTTGAAGTGGCAGTTGGCTGCACCCTGGGCATCATTATGGGAGAGCTGGTACTGAGCTGGGCCGGAAGCGGAATCTGGCAGGCAGCAGTGGTGCTCTTCCTCTCCATTATGTTGGCCCGGTTTCTCGACGGTGGCGTCATCTTCGCCACCCAGCTCGGCCTACAATCGGTTTTGGTGATCCTGCTGCCACTGCCCACTGGCGGCCCGTTTAGTCGCAGCTTGGATGCCGTGGTGGGCGGTTGCTTTGCCTTGATCATCACGCTGCTGACCCCGCGCGATCCACGGAAGGAGCCACAGCAGGATGCCCGAAAGCTGCTCGCCGAGCTCAGCGAAATTCTGCGCGGTTGCAGCCAAGCGCTGGTGAATAGCGATTCAACCGCGGCCTGGCACGCCCTGGTGCGAGCCAGGAACGCCCAGCCACTGATCGATCAAATGCGCAACACGCTGCGCGCCTCTGGCGAATTAGCCAGCATTTCCCCCGCCTACCGGCGTTATCGCGGTGAAATTGTCTCACTCAAGGATTCGCTGGAGTATATCGATTATGCGATGCGCAACGCCCGGGTATTCACCCGTCGGTTGACCAGCACAATCAATAATGCCGCGCTGAGCGATACCGCTGTACAGGGCATCAGTCAGCTCCTGGAGGACGCTGCCAATGCGGTAGACCTGCTGGCGGTGGGGCTTGCCGAACGGGATGCCACCGCAAGTGCCGTGAATCTGCACAGCGCCCGCGCTGAACTGGTGATGGTGGCCGCTGCCTTGCACCCCAAGACGCTTGGTGTGCAACGCATCGAAGGCGAAACTCTGGTAATGCTGTTTCGACCTTTAATGGTTGACCTACTCGAAGCCGCTGGGATGGAGACCGAGGAAGCTAAGCAAGCTCTGCCAAAGATTTAGCCAAAGATCTAAGCTAAAAATCTCGGTGGCCTAGCGCGGCCCGAGCACGCAAAAATCATTGCCTTCGGAATCGGCCAGGCACACCCAGGGCACCTCGCCCTGCCCCAGGTCAACCTCGGTGGCACCTAGAGCCAGCAACCTACTAACCTCGGCGGCCTGATCATCACCCGAATAAGGCATCAAGTCCAGATGTACCCGGCCTGATTCGGCCCTTAGCACCGGTGTGCGGACGAATTCCAAGTATGGTCCGACGCCCTCTGCCGAGCGCAGCCTGGCATGCTCATCACTCAGCTGGTGAACCTGCCAGTCGGTTGCTTCGCCCCAAAATCGGGCCATTTCGCGCGGGTCGGCGCAGCTCACCAGCACCGCGGCGATCGGGCCGGTGTCCCGGTAGATCGATCGCGGCTCCAAAACCCTGAATAAATTGCCTTCCGGATCGGTCAAAGCGACCCAGGGCACCTCACCCTGGCCAAGGTTGGCCGGGCTCGCGCCGAGCTCGACTAAGCGCTTTACCAGCGCCTGCTGCTCGGCCACTGAACTGGAGTTGAGATCGAGATGGAGCCGGTATTTCACCGTCTCCGGATCCGGGACTTTGACCACGTCGATGCACAGTGCGCTCGGGTCCGGCCAATTGAAGTTCAGTGGCTCGACGTTTGTCACGCCGGGACCCTCGCTGGCAATTCCCCAGTGCAGGGCTTCCGCCCAAAATCTGCCGAGCGCCGCATCATCGCGTGCCTTGAAATTCACCTGAACTGGTCGCAATGCCATAACGCCGATCCTATCTCAGCCGCCCACAGTGCTACTCGCCCGGCTCTGAGCGAGCCAGATGCGCCAGACGCGCCAGACGCGCCAGACGCTGCAGCGCAACAACAGCCGAGCGTCGGTGCTAGTCGGTAGGCTCGTAATATGGCAAAAACTGCGGGCTCCGTTTCCGGCCGACAAGGCAGTAGTTCTAGGAGCAATAGTTCAAAGGGCAATGCCTTCAAGTGCACCGAATGCGGCTGGACCACGGCGAAATGGGTTGGTCGTTGCGGCGAATGCCAAGCCTGGGGCACCGTTGAGGAGGTCGGTACCGTTGTCGCGCGGACCACCGCAGCCAGCAGCGTTACGGTGCCGGCGAGCAAGATCGCCGATATTGATGCCACCGAATCCGCCTATTTGCCAACCGGTGTCGGCGAACTCGACCGGGTGCTTGGCGGCGGTGTGGTGCCCGGTGCCGTGGTGCTACTGGCGGGCGAACCCGGCGTCGGTAAGTCAACGCTGCTGCTTGACGTAGCCGCAAAGTTCGCCCGCAATAATGGCACCGTTCTCTACGTCACCGGGGAAGAATCCGCTGCCCAGGTGAAACTCCGCGCACAACGCATCAATGCAATGGCTGATTCGCTCTACCTGGTGGCGGAAAATGATCTCGGTAGCGCGCTCGGCCAAGTCGAGCAGCTGAAACCTAGATTGCTGGTGGTCGATTCGGTGCAGACTCTCAGCAGCGCGGAAGTTGAAGGTTCGGCGGGCGGCGTCACTCAGGTCAGAGAGGTCGCGGCCTCGCTGATCGCGGCGGCGAAGCGGCTGAATATGACTACCCTGCTGGTCGGCCATGTCACCAAAGAGGGCTCGATCGCCGGACCGCGCTTACTTGAGCACCTGGTCGATGTAGTGTGCCAGTTCGAAGGCGAGCGACAATCCAGACTCCGGATGCTCCGCGCCGCGAAGAACCGCTACGGTCCGACCGATGAGGTGGGCTGTTTCGATCTCAGCGAGCAGGGCATTGAGGGACTTGCCGATCCCAGTGGGCTCTTCATCTCACGCACCAAGGAGCCGGTCTCCGGCACCTGCATTACGGTCGCTCTGGAAGGTAAACGACCGCTGCTTGCTGAGGTGCAAAGCTTGCTGGCGAAGAGTTTGACCTCGCAACCCCGGCGGGCGACCAGCGGACTAGATTCCTCACGAGTGGCGATGCTTCTCGCGGTTTTACAGCAACGCACCAAAGCGAACCTGAGCGAGGTTGACTCCTATGTGGCCACGGTGGGAGGCGTAAAACTCACCGAACCGGCTACCGATCTTTCGATTGCGCTCGCGGTGATGTCAGCGAACACCGGCAAGCCGCTTCCGGCCCGGCTAATCGCCTTCGGCGAGGTTGGTTTAGCCGGCGAGGTACGACCGGTGCCCGGTATTAATCAGCGCATCCAGGAGGCGCACCGACTCGGTTTCAGCCATGCGGTAGTGCCTGCCAGCCCGCATGGGCCCGGTCCGGTGCCCGAGGGTTTCTCGGTCCGTGAGGTGCATCAGCTCAGCGATGCGCTCGGCCTACTTTTTCCCTGAGCGGCATAAACACTCAATCGTTCGCGGCCTTCCGCGCAAGACACTACTATGGGGCTATTGGCCGGGAACTGGTTCCACGGTCGATTTCAGTTGAATAAGCGCCGCCAACCATGGCGAGAGCGCTTGACGAAAAGGAGCGGCCATGGTTCGCAGCCCCGAAGACTCATTGCGGGCGACGCTGGCTCGTGTTGCGCCGGGAACCGGGCTTCGTGATGGCCTAGAACGGATTCTGCGCGGTCGCACCGGCGCTTTGATTGTCTTGGGGTTCGACAAAACCATCGAGTCATTATGCTCTGGCGGCTTTGAGATTGACATCGACTTCGCCCCCACTCGACTGCGTGAACTGGCGAAGATGGACGGCGCGATCGTCTGCGATAAAGACGCCTCAAAAATTTTGCGCGCTGCTGTCCAGCTAGTACCCGATCCGAGTATTGAAACCCAGGAGTCCGGCACTAGGCATCGCACCGCTGAGCGGGTAGCTATTCAGACCGGTGCGCCGGTAATCTCGGTGAGCCAGTCCATGCAGATCATTGCGCTCTACGTTGACGGCCTGCGCCACGTTCTGGAAGGTTCCGAAAAAGTGCTCGCCCGCGCCAATCAGGCCCTGGCCACCCTGGAACGCTACCGGGCCCGACTGGATCAGGTCACCTCCTCGCTTTCAGCTCTGGAGATTGAGGCGATGGTGACGATCCGTGATGTCGCGGTAATCCTGCAGCGCCAGGAGATGGTGCGCCGGATTTCAGAGGAAATCGCCCAGTATGTGCTGGAACTCGGCGTCGACGGACGACTGCTCTCGCTGCAACTGGATGAACTGACCGTCGGCCGCGGTCCGGGCAGCGAAATGGTGATCCGTGACTATTCAGCGGCCGAAACCGGTCAGGAAGACATCGACCTGGCGGTCGCTGCGCTTCATGAGATCGGCCCCACCGAGCTGATTGACCTGGCTAAGATCGCCGGTATCGTCGGGCTAATGGATAGCAATGGCTCCTTGGAGACAGTGATCCATCCACGTGGCTACCGGCTGCTTTCCAGCTTCAAGGCGGTGCCTAGAGCGGTAGCTGATCGCTTAGTGGAGCATTTCGATGGTCTGCAGAATCTGATGGCTGCCACCATTGAAGAGCTGATGGCGGTTGAAGGTATTGGTGAGCAACGCGCCCGCACCGTGCGGGAAGGCCTTTCCCGAATTGCCGAAGCGAGTTTGCTGGATCGCTTCCTTTAGGAGAGCAGCTTAAACACCGCTTTGCCACTGGTTTTGTCCCCCAGTTTCACGGTCAGGGTGTATTGCGCGTTCGCTCCCACGCCTGGCTTAGCCGCAACCGCGCTGCAACCGGCTACCGTGCGGTTTCTGGGCCATGGGAAAACAGCTTTCTCCGAGCCACCCGGGGCAATGGTCTTCTTCAAGTCGCTGGGCTTGTCCTGGCAGTCCTTGGAAGAAAAGATTCGGTCCTCTCCACTGAGCACCAGAAACTCCATTTGTGAGGTACCTACATTGACTTCGCAAGGCGCCTCACCTGAATTGCTGACGGTCAGCGTAAAGACCGGGTTCTTTCCGGCCGAATAGCTCGCTGCATCGGTGGTTGCCTTGACCGTCACCTTGCTCTGATCACAACTCGGCCTTGCCGATGACGCCACACTCGGTGTGGTGTCTTTCGGCGCAGCGCTGGGCTGAGAATTAGTCGGGTTAGGCGAGTCTGCAGCCTGAGGTTTGCTGAAATGACCAACCAACATACTGATCACCGCGACTAAGGCGGCAATCACCAAAATAGCCAGCACACCGACTACCAAACGACGACGCCGATAAACCGCGGCTGAGGGGCGGCGCGCTGGGCCTCCGTTGTGATTCGCCATATCTCAAGGTTACGGAAAAACTCCCTCGGGACTGACCTGCCCACGCCGCCTCGACCGGATTAGCTTCTCAGCTTCAGGCCGAGTAAACGGTGACCTCAGCACTGCGGATGATGTCCCGTACCGCGTCGACGTCGCGTTCCTGATTAGCCGGTGAAATAGATCCGGTGAGCTGCACAGTATCGGTGAACTCACCGCTTTGAATGCTGGCGACCGCCATCACCTGAATCAAAGTACCGACCTGGGGGTGTACAAAAACATACTCATGGACATGCCAGTCCTGGCCGTTGAGCGTAACGTCAACGCTATCGAAGAGCTCTACCTCATTGAGTTGAGAGGTCGCCTGCTCAATGCTTTCGGTGGCCTCGGCCAGGCTGCGCGGTGTGGCTAGTCGGGTGATACTAAGCACCAGGTTCGAGGCGAACTCTCCTGATTCCTCGGGTCGCACCCAGGCGGCCAAGGTGTCTTGCACGGCCCGAGGTAGCCAGCCCTCAGGAACTTCGACGCTAACGGAGGGGAAACCAGGAAACTGTGCCGAGGGGAAACGTGAAACTGTCATTGTCAGTCCTTCAAGCTTTGAATTGAGTAATGGTCTAGAACCAGTTGCCAGGGTTCATATTGGAGATGATCTTACGCGGTGAGATCTTGAGTTCGCCGCCCACCGTTGCGCCGATTCCTAGAGCTGCTCCAATTTTGAAATCCACCTTCACTTCATCATAGGTAATTGATGCGCTGGCTTTGGCACGCGCGCCGACACCGGCCATTGCCGAGGCATCCACGCCAGCTTCCATACCGGCGATTTGAGCCTTGGCGGAAGCTTTTGCTTCCACCCCGGCGAAGGCGTCGGCGTTCGCCGAGGCACTGATGCCGTCAAGGCCAATATGAGCTTTAGCATCTGCTCCGGCCCGCGCACCAGCGAAGGCACTTGCATCTGCGCTGCCCGAGGCCAGGCCGTAAAGCGCCGAACCACCTGCATGCACCGACGCCTCGGCCCCGGCCATCGCACTTGCCTCTGCTTTGGCATTCAAGCCCTCGGCCAAACTGGCACTCGCTTCCGCGCTAGCACCGGCTTTAGCGCCAATAAAGGCTTTAGCGTTGGCGTCGCCCTTGGCCAGTCCACCGGCCACCTCGCCGGAAGCCTTCGCTTCGGCACCTGCGCCGATAGCTGCATTAGCTTTGGCCTCCGCCTTCGCGGTGCCGTTCTCCACGGTGGCTCCCGCGGTCGCCTCGGTTTTAGTACCAGCCCACGCCTCCGCCGAAGCCTTTCCGGTCAGCGCGCCGCCCAGCGCGGAACCTTTAGCTTCGGCCTTAGCATGCGGACCCCAATAGTTCACGGTGGAATTTGCGCCTGTCCCGGCGGTGCCCGGAGTGTCCTTGCCACCGCTCGAACGGCCACCCGCACCGTCGACCGCTGAGGCCTGCTCCTGCTCTTTGGCTTGCTCGATCAAGCCCTTGCTGGTGTTGCGCAGCATATCGGTGGCATTCATCAACTTTGGTCGGAAAGTTGATGACCAATTCCCACGGAAGGCGTGGGAATCCGGGCCGCCCCAGCGCACACTGGAGATCCTCCCTTGAATCCCTGATGCCGCTGCTTCCAGTTTCTCAGCCGAGGCATTCATTTGGCGTGCTAGGTCCCGCAAATCTTCGGGATTAGCGCCAAGCATTTCGCCAGCCATTGGCTCTCCTTGGTCTGTACGTGTAACTCTGTGCGTGGTCGGTTAGCTGTTCAAAATAGTAAGTCTCTTCAAAAGATATTACGTTTGACTCGATGAGAAACGCCATGGATAGAACTCCCCATTCAGCGCTACCGCTGTTACAACGAAGCATTACCGACTGGTTTTCGGCGCATGCTCGTGAATTGCCTTGGCGCTCCCCCAACCGTACTCCGTGGGGAGTGCTGGTCAGTGAAATCATGCTGCAGCAGACCCCGGTGGTTCGAGTGCTGCCCCGGTGGCAGGAGTGGTTGGATCGTTGGCCGACGCCGGCTGCACTGGCCGCAGAGCCAGCCGGTGAAGCGGTTCGGGCCTGGGGACGGCTAGGCTATCCACGCCGCGCGCTCCGTTTGCATGCCGCGGCCAGCAAGATCGTCGCCGACTACGACGGCGTGGTGCCCGGCACCGTCGAGGAACTGAAGTCCCTGCCCGGGATTGGCGATTACACCGCCGCCGCGGTCGCCGCCTTCGCCTTCGGCCGGAAGGCCACCGTGGTGGATACCAATATTCGTCGAGTGGAAGCCCGGCTGTTTTCCGGCACCGCACTCCCGGCGCCGAGCTTGAGCGCGGCAGAGATGGCGCTGGCTGAGGCGGTGTTGCCCGAGGCAGTGAGTGACTCGGTGGATTGGAACGCCGCCGTAATGGAGCTCGGTGCGCTGATTTGTACCGCGCGCTCGCCACAATGCCAGGAATGCCCGGTACGCACGGAGTGCGCTTGGATTGCCGCCGGCGAGCCGGAGCCTAACTACCAGCCCAAAGGGCAACCCTGGGCCGGCACCGATAGACAGTTGCGTGGCGCGGTGATGGCGGTGTTGCGTGCCGCCGAGGCCCCCACCCCCTGGGAAGTTTTTTTCCGTCCCGCAGTGCAGCTCGACCAGGCCGAACTGAGCCTGCCGCTCAAACATCTCCACGCGCTAGAGAGCGAGCCGAGTCGTTTGGAAAACATTTTGGAAGGCCTGCTCAAGGACGGTTTAGCAGAACGCAGCGAGGCGGGCTTGGCGTTGCCTCGCTAGTAATAAGTCGCGGCTAGCTAATTACGCCAGCCTGGTGACGCCCGCATGCTCCGCCCACTCCAAATCTAGGGCCCGGAGCAAGCCGTCAATCGAGAAGTAGCCGAGCAATCTGATGAGAACCAACTAACATCAAACCAGTATTTCCGATCTGGCTATTAAATAAGAAGCCAGAGGTCGAAACTATTGAAGGATGACTACCCGGACCGCGAATCAACGGAACCGCCCACCTAACAACGGTCTTCGGCGCATGAACGCGATAGAACAGTGGCAGGCTGGTCGCAAAGCTCGTCGGATACTTCAATTAGTCCTAGGTCTGCTGGGTTATGGTGCTGCAGTGATGACGCTGGTGCAGTCCGGCCTGGGTGCTGCTAGCTGGAATGTCCTTTCGGAGGGAGTCAGCCACACCTTTGGCATCTCCTACGGCTGGGCCACAAATGTGATCGCGGTGCTGGTACTGCTGGCCTGGATCCCATTACGGGAGCTACCGGGTCTTGGCACCGTCCTCAATGTGCTGATGGTTGGGGCGGCGGCTGATCTGACTGCCACACTGTTGCCGCAACCAAGTAATCTGACCGTTCAGTTCGGTTATCTGCTGATCGGCACGGTGGCGCTTGCCTTCTTCGATGCGCTCTATCTGGGCGCGCAATTTGGCTCCGGGCCAAGAGATGGCATCATGACTGGCTTGGTGCGGATCACAGGCTGGCCCATCGCCGTGGTCCGTACCTGTATTGAGGTCGTGGTTGCTTTTAGTGGCTGGTTGCTCGGCGGTACCCTCGGCTTCGGCACGGTTATCGTCGCTCTGTGCATGGGCCCACTGGTGGCGACTTTCCTGCCGCGAGTAGCGGTCCGGCTCCGCTAGCCGAGCAGCAGCAAGCTCATCTCTCCACAGATCAGCGATAACAGGGTCATCGCCCCTTGCTCTTCTCACCACGAAGGGTCATCACTGTGCTGATTACCCGAGCTACATTGCTGCCATCGGAGCGCTTTAGCTCGCATTGGTATCTCGAAATTGTGTGGCCGACTTGGATCGGCGTGGCTTCGGCACTGAGGGTATCCGACCAGACCGGACGTAGAAAGTCTGCATGGAGATCAATGCTGGTGAAGGATTCACCTGGAAGCATCAAGGTGGAGTGTGCGGTGCCAATAGCCGCATCCGCCAGTTCTACTAAGAGCCCACCATGAATGGTTCCTTGCTGATTACCGTGTTGTGCGGGCTCGACGACGAGTTGCAAAAGTGCAGTACCTCGGCCAACTTGAACGATCTCAATACCGAAAAACGTGGAAATGGCGGTTGGGTACCTCATCTCAGAAAGGCCAGAGGAGTCCTTGCCTGCCAAGTGCAGTTCTAGCTGCCTAAGCACCGGCAATTCGGTTGGTTGCTCAGCTTCACTCACCGACTCAGGATATCTGCTTCCCCGACCACATCTTAGATCTCGCCGAAACCGCTCGTTACCTCACTCCGCACCAAATCAACGGCACGCTGTGCGTCCGGACCGCTTGCCGTCACCTGCAGCGTGGTTCCCTGCCCTGCCCCCAGGGTCATCAACATCATCACCGATTGCCCGTCAACCCCGTTGATCTCTATTTCGACGTTCATCGCACCGAGTGCGGCGGCCAAGGTCGCCGCTGGCCGAGCGTGCAGGCCCATCGGATTGATCAGTTCGACGGCGGTGCTGATCACACCGCTATTCGCTGCCGCGTTGGTCTGCTGCTGCCCTTCAGTGAGAGTCGAATCGTCGGAGGTCCCGCCCAGTGGACTGGTGCCGAAGGCGGAAACAACACCGGAGGCCGATTCAGCCGCACTTTGCACCGCAGCCAAAGCGGCACCGGATTGCGCTGCCACCGCAGCGGCTACCGCCCCCTCGACGACTGGGGCTTCCGCCAGCCTGATCGACTCTGGGTTTCCCAGCAGTTCCAGCGCGGTCTCAGCCGTCATCACTGCCGATCCTAAGTCGGCTAGTACCAGCACACCGTCGCCGACATCGGCTGTGGCAAGAGCGGACGATATTTTTGTCAGCGAGGTGCCCAGAGCCGATTGCCCGGCGGCATCCGCGTCCATTCCTCCGGCGGCTAAGATCCGCACCTCGGGTGCCATCTGCCCAGCTAGTTCAACGACGCCCTCAGCGAGCTTTTGACTGTGCGAGACGATTACTAGCGATACAGTCATGCCGCCTCCCGGGCAGTCTGAGCCGCTGCCCCAAGGAGCAGAGCGGTCGATTGCGCACCCGGGTCACGATGCCCGGCGCTGCGCTCCCCTAGGTAGCTGGCTCGACCCTTGCGAGCGACTAGCGGCTCGGTATCCTTGGCGCCTTGTTGCGCTGCCGCCGCGGCAGCGAACAAAACTTCCATCTCACCGAGGCCGTTCTGCACCGCCTCATCGGCCGCCTCGACGGCCGGCGTCCAGGCATCGATCATCGTCTTATCGCGAAGTTCCGCCTTGCCGCGCGCGACTATGCCGTCGCGGGCGGCGGTGAGCGCCACGGCAACGGTCTCGGCATCCCAGTTAGCGGCCGTGCTGGTAGCGGAAGCAGCACGCAGAAAAGCTGTTCCGTAAAGCGGTCCGGCAGCACCACCAACCACCGACATCAGGGTCATCGCAACCATCTTGAGCACCTCTGCGGGGGTGTTATAGACGACATCCAGTTTGGCCACTACCGCTTGAAACCCACGGTCTAAATTCTCGCCGTGATCGCCATCGCCGATCAGCCGGTCCAGCTCACTCAGCGCCATCCTCTGCTCGGCAATTATTGCGGCACTCGCCCGCATCCAGGCCACCGCCCAGTTCGTGTCCAACATGCATCTACCTCTTCCGGCTCTTACGGTCGCTTCCTAAACTCCCCAGCGCAACGCCGCGGTGTGCACCGGCGCATCCCACAACTCGGTGAGCTCCTGATCCAGCCGCAAAACGGAGATCGAACAGCCTTGCATCTCCAGGGCAGTGATGTAGTTCCCCACCAAGGAGCGCTCAATGGTAAATCCTCGCTCGGCGAGCAACTGGCTGGCCCTGCGGTAGACAATGTACAGCTCGCTAAGCGGAGTGCCGCCCATTCCGTTGACGAAAAGCAAGACGGACTCTCCTGCTGACAGATTCAGATCCGTCAGCACCGGTTCCAGCAAGCGGTCGGCGATGCCATCGGCTGCCTCCATTGGTATCCGATGCCGCCCTGGTTCGCCGTGAATGCCAATACCGATCTCGATTTCATCATCGGCCAACTCGAAACTCGGCACTCCGGCATGTGGGACGGTGCAGGCACTCAGCGCGACGCCCATGGTGCGCACATTGTCATTCACCCGCTGCGCAATCGCGGTCACCTGTTCCAGATCGTCACCGCGTTCGGCGGCAGCACCGGCGATCTTTTCGACCAGCACCGTGCCCCCGACACCGCGACGTCCCGCGGTGTAAAGCGAATCTTCTACCGCTACATCGTCGTTTACCAACACAGTGCTTACCTGCACACCCTCAGCAGTCGCCATTTCGGCGGCCATTTCAAAGTTCAGCACGTCACCGGTGTAATTCTTGACGATCTGTAGGACGCCGGCCCCCGAGTCGGCGGCCAAGGTCGCCGGGATAATGGCATCCGGTGTGGGCGAGGTGAAGACAGCACCGGGTACCGCCGCGTCCAGCATGCCAAAGCCAACATAGCCTGCATGCAAGGGTTCGTGGCCGGAACCTCCGCCAGAAACCAAACCGACCTTATTACTCTTAGTCTGCTTGCGACTGATGAACAGCGGGTCTGGGTGAATGCTCACCAGATCCGGATGAGCTAAGCCAAAACCTTGAACAGATTCACTGACCACGTTTTTGGGGTCATTAATGAGCTTTTTCACAGCCACCTCTCTCCCTCGCGAGCGTGTACTAAGCCTATCGCTCGAGGGCCCCACGTCGAGCCTGCGAGACGAGGGAGAGCAGTAGGCGCTATCCCCATGGGCTCCCGAAACTCGTACCTCGTCTCAGGCCCCTCGCCCACGTGGCCCCAGCTCGAGGGCCCCACGTCGAGCCAGCGGCTAATCTCGCAGTCTCGCCGCGACACCTTCTAGTACCAGCTCCATAGCGAACTCGAAATGTTCATGCTCGGCGCCGTCATCGTCGCTGAATGCGTTGGCTTGCACCAAAGGTGCCAGCTCAGGGAATTCTGCCGCGGGCAAGAGGCTGGCTAAGGCGGCCTCAAACCGTTCACTCTCGTCCCGGCTGCTTTGTTGATTGCGGCCCTGGCGCATATCGCGAGTAAGCCGGGCATTAGCCATCGCCAAGGAACTCAAGGTGAGCGCGGTGTTGAGCTTTTCCCTGCCGCTGAGCGCCGTGCCAGAAAGGGCCTGTAGTGCAGACTCAAGCCAGCGAGTCTGGAAGTAGGTCATCGGTGCGCTACCGATCGGGATATCGGTCACCCAAGAGTGCTCCAAGATCCGGTAATAGACCGCCTCGGTCCAAGCGCGGCACTGAGCCTGCCAGCCGTGAGCGAGGTTGATGCTCGCCGGCACCGCACCGAACCCGGCATCCAGCATCAGAATGAGGAGATCCTCTTTTGAGCTGATGTAACGGTAAAGACTCATCGCAGTGAACCCGAGTCGGTCCGCCACGCTCTTCATGGATACCGCGGCTAAGCCACCTCGGTCAGCCAGCTGGATCGCCGCCTCAACAATCTTCGCGACACTCATTCCCGGTTTGGGCCCCCGGGTGCCGGTGGGCACTAAACCCCAGGAAAGCGCCACCCCAGCGGGCAGCAGTTCAAGCGGAGTTAGCTCTGCCGGTGCACCGCTCGGTCGCGAAGTATTAGCCATCAAATCTCCCTGCCCGCGACCATTTCACACCATCTACTCAAATCGTTTACCCGCTACACAATACCGTGAGTTCGTGGTTTAGTCTCGGAATCGTTGGTAATTACTAGCGAATTAGAGACTAAACCACGAACTCAGCGGGAGCCAGCTGCGGGGTTTAGAGCACTCGGAGCATTCGGGTATTGCCGAGTGTATTGGGTTTTACTCGGGCTAGGTCCAAGAATTCTGCAACGCCCTCGTCATGCGAGCGCAGCAGTTCCGAGTAAGTTTGCGGGTCCACCGCCGACTGATCCGGCATCACCTCAAAACCGTGGCGGCGGAAAAAATCAACCTCAAACGTCAGGCAGAATACCCGGCTAATACCCAGTGCCCGAGCACGCTCAATCAGCTCCTCCACCAGGGCATGCCCGACGCCGCGCCCCAGCCAATCAGGTGCGGTCGCCAAGGTGCGAATCTCAGCCAAGTCCTCCCACATCACGTGCAGAGCGCCGCATCCGATCACGCCGTCGGCGGCATCCTGCGATGCGGCCTCGGCGACGAGCATTTCTTGAATGCCTTCGAAATAGGCGACTGTTTCTTTAGCCATCAACACTCGGCGCGCCGCCAACGGAGCAACTAAGGCCTTGATGCTCGGCACATCGGTGGTACGCGCTGGTCGAATATTGAAACTACTCACCTAAATATCTTAGGCATCCAACCGAGCTCAGAGGCCAAGCTCCTTCACCGGATCAACCCTTTGGCCGAGTACATGCTCGGCCAGGAAACTCTCCACCACCGAATACCAGACCCGAGCGTGCTGCGGTTTCAAAATCCAATGATTTTCATCCGGGAAATACAGGAAGCGATGGACGGTATTGCCCTCATCGTCTGCGGGCCTACCGGAGGAGGCCAGCAACTCATACCAAAGCCGAAGACCCTCACCAATGGGCACCCGGTAATCTTTGTCTCCATGAATCACCAACACTGGGGAAACGATATTGGCCACGGCATGATGCGGTGAGTTCTCCGCGGCCATTTGGGCGCTCATTTCGCGACGCCAGTACATCGCCATATCGGTGCTGGTGCTGAAGCCAGGCAACTCCCACAGGCTGGCGTGGGTAACAATCGCTTTAAAACGATCGGTGTGACCGGCCACCCAGTTCGCCATGTAACCGCCGAATGAGCCACCCATGGCGGCAGTCCGTTCAGCATCAATGTCAGCTCTAGCCACCGCGGCATCCGTGATCGCCATCAGATCGCTAAACGGCTCGGCACCCCAGCGTCCCCAACCACGCTGAATGAAATCCTGTCCATAGCCAGTTGAGAGCGCGGGATCCGGCAATAGCACGGCATAGCCGCGGGCCGCCATAAGCATCGGGTTCCAACGCCAGGTCCAGGCATTCCATGAGCCCAATGGACCGCCGTGAATCCAAAGCAACAAAGGATGAGCGGTGCTGGTTTCCTCTTCGGGCAGCACCAGCCAAGCGCGCACGGTCGAGCCGTCCGCCACCGTGGTGCTAATTTCTTCGATTTTGCCTGGCAGCTCGGGGCGTTCCACCGGTCCGCGCAGGGCACTAACAGTGCCATCGGAAAGTTCTACCCGAACCACCTCAGCGGGGAATGCGTAGGAGCTTCGCAGTGCATAAACCTGCTGACCATCGGCTGAAACGTGCACATCGGTATAGGCGGCGTCGTCACTGGTGAGCTTACGAACCTGGTTCGTCTCGGTGTCAATCAAGAAGATCGGTGATCGGCCATTGTCATCGGCTGTCACCACCAGCGTCTTGTTATCGGGCAACCAGGCTGCAGGATTGCCCCAACGATCCCAATCCGCCGCTAGCGGCGTCAGTTCACCGCTGCTCAGCTCAAGCAACCAGAGGGTCATGGTCACCGCCTGCTCGGGGGTGCTGTCGCTCTCTTTGATAATGATCGCGCGCTTACCATCCGGGCTTATCGGCCCCGGATAACAGTCTTCGCTCCCGGCAGCAACGACAGTCCGCTCAGCGGTGTCTAGCTGAATCCGCTCAACCCTAATCCTGACGTCGGCCTTGGCCCCCGGAATGGAAACATTCACCAGGGCGAAGCTGCCGTCTGGGCTGAGCTCGACATGCTCCTCAAACAGGCCCTTGCCAATATCTGGCGTGACCGCACGCAGTTCGCTGCGGATCTGCTGTTCCTTAGTACCGGGAAATTCCGGATCTTGCTGTCGACGCTTCAGCACAAAGAGCCGGTTTTGATCCGGGCCGAGATCGTGATCCCAAAAACGAACCGGATAGCCCGAATGCAGAATGGCTGAGACTTTCCGCTCTTTCCGGGCTTTGCGCAGTTCCTCATCGCTCTGCTCGTCAGCAGCACCGGGCAAAACCGCCGCATTCACCAATACGGTTTCCGAGCTGGTGTTCACGCTGAAGCCATTTACCCCGCCCGCACGCTGATGCAGCAGCTCGGCCTCGCCACCGCTCGCCGGGAGATACCACAGCGCACTGCCATCCTGCTCGTCATCGGCGTCGGGGTCCGGCCGCGAGGAGGTGAACAGCAAACCACCGTCAGCGGTGAAAGCTGCCGATGACTCGCCCTTGGCGCTGCGGGTCAGTCGACGTGCTGGCGCAATACCCGCGGTGTCGATCTCCCAGAGGGCGTTTCGATATCCAGTTTTCTTAGTGTCCAGGGTGGCCACCGTAGTGACTAGACGACTGCCATCCGGGCTCAGAGTCAGTCCGTTCAGCCGCGGAATGGCGAGATAGTGATCAAGGTCGTGGAAGGGCGTTTTCGGCTTCGCTGCCGAAGGCTGATCTGTCATTCCTCTGGTCTATCACACCCGGTAGCTAGCCTGCAGCCTGCGCAGCGGCAGCATCCTCTGCGGCAAACCTGGCGGTTTCCCGGCTGACAAAGCGCCGCCACTGAACCCGGTTGAAGATTATGCTGACCGGAATGATCAGCAGCCACGAATAAAGTGCAATATCAGTGCTAATGAAGGCAAAAGGTATGGAGAGCAGGAAGACGCCCCAAACCGGCACGGTGGCATGCAGGGAATATCGATAGAGCGCTTCGGAGACTTTCTCGTCCATCAGCTCGGCACGTCGCGCATACCACCAAAGCAGGTTGAGACTGAGCGAAATTGCCGCCACCACAAAGGCGTAGAGCGCCACCGGCCACGGCGATCCGGCATTCACGAAAAGCAGGCTGGTGGGTACCGGCATGAAGGCGATAAAAAACAAGAACAGCAAATTGAGCTGTTGAAGTCTGCCGTCATACCGGGCGATCCCGCTGAATCGGCGATGATGGTTGATCCAATTGACGCCGACCAGAATAAATGAAAGCAGAAAGCCCGCAAAGGCCGGCATTTGCTCGACTATCGCCTCATTGATCTCTTCAACACTGGGGTTCGACGGCAGCTCCACCCGTAGATCCAAGACCAAGAGAGTCATCGCAATTGCGAAGACAGCATCCGAAAAGAAAACCGTCCGCTCAGTATTAGGCCCATGCCGCAACGCTTGGGCAGAAGCTGTGACACGGTCGGCAATGCTGGCACTCTGATCGTTCATAGGCCGATCATAACCGAGTGATCTAGCAGCAGAGTCGAAGAATCTGCGCCCCGCAGCTAACCCGCAGCTAACCAGTCACGCCGAACTGGTGCATTAGCCAAGGCAGATTGTTCGCCATCGCAGGTCGCCAGACATCCCAGGAATGACCACCCGCTACGGTCTGCAGAGTGACCTGCGCCTTGGCGCCCTTGAGCGCCCGATAAACTTCTTCACCCTGCGGTCGATACGGGTCGTCCTGTCCCACTAAGACAATCGCCTTCGACGACTCCAGCTTCTTGGTTTTCAGGACGTCCAGCGGGTTGACCGCGGCAAAAGCCGCTGCATCACCGTTGAAGTAGTCGTTGATGATTGCCGGGTCGCCACCCTTTAAGTAGGGCCCGCGCTCTCCCGAGAAATCCAAGAAGATCGGATACTCCTTGGCAGCGGTAACACCCAATTGCATGGCACAGGTGCCGCCATAGGAAAAACCGCCAATAGCAAACTGCTTGCCGCCGGCCAAGCCGAGCCCGAAAGTCTGACGCACATAATTTGGCACGTCGACCGAGAGGAAGGTGGCCCCCTTGGCTCGGGGTGAATCCATGCATAGCGGCCAGCTCACACTGCTTCCACTGGTCACATCCGGCATCACCACAAGAGGCGCCAGTCCCTTGTGTGCTGCAGCATAGCTGTTCATCACCGCGACGATTCCACCTCGTTGCCAGTCAATGGCACCTCCTGGATTGCCATGGATCAATACCAGCACCGGAACATTTGCCGGCGTCTTAGTCCGATAAGCCGGCGGTAGATAAATATAGGAATCTCCGGAATGCACTTGTGAGACGGTCGCCGGAATCTTGACCTTGAGCACCTTTCCTTCCTTGGGCATATCCGCGGGCGGCCGCCAACTGGAGGCCTTGACCAGCGGGGTGCTCTTGGTGATGGTGGACTTTTCCGCAGTGTCCGAGGAACTGATGCTCTGAATAGCCACTCCGTTATCGCCCCAGAGGCTACCCGCTGTCGGGAAATAGCCAAAGACCTGATTGATCTGCAAGCTGACCGCGAGCAATACCAGCAGCGTTGCCAAAGGAGCCAATAGCTTGGTGTACCAGCGTCGAGATTTCAACATCCGGGGTACCACGAGGGCCAATGCGGCAATTGCCAGGGCGGCGAAAATATAGGTCCGCCACCGTAGCGGCTCACCCCAGAGATTCAGCATGTTCTCTGTGAGGAATTTCAGCCCCAAGGCTAAGAGGCCGCCACCGACTAAGGCAAGCGGGACCGCGATCTTGAGATGCTTGACCGGACCGATGATTAGCCAGAGCAAGCCGAGCAGACCGAGTATCGGGAAGACAATTGAGACCCAGCCCGTAGTCAGCTGCAGCGCGGACAATAAACAACCTCCCTGAGACGCGAAACGCGCCCACAGTTGAGGTCGCCCTAATAGTTATACCGACTCAAAATGTGTGCGCGTTGTGAAAAGCAGTGGGCTGGGTCCGCCACTCGGGACGGACCCAGCCCACTGCTCTGTCAATCACTGCTCTGTCAATATCGGCTAAGCTCTCGCCGACGACGATTTTCTCGACTAAGAAATCGGAGCGATCTCCGGGATCCGCGGTTTGGCGTTCCCTTCGAAGGTGAACTTGGCTTCGTCTCCCTCCCCCTCGACGTCGATCACCACAATCTCACCGGCCTTGAGCTCACCGAACAGGATCTTCTCGGAGAGCTGATCCTCAATCTCACGCTGAATCGTCCGGCGTAGCGGTCGAGCTCCCATTGCAGGATCGTAGCCACGAGTCGCCAACAGGTTCTTGGCGGCGGTGGTCAGCTCGATGCCCATGTCCTTTTCTTTGAGTCGGTTCTCCAGTTTGACCACCATCAGATCGACAATCTCAATGATCTCTTCCTGGGTGAGCTGCGGGAACACCACCACGTCATCAACGCGGTTCAGGAACTCGGGGCGGAAATGCTGCTTGAGTTCCTCGGTGACCCGAGCCCGCATCCGGTTATAGCTGGTCTGGGTATCGGTGCCCGACTGGAAACCAGTGGCCACGCTCTTGGAGATATCGCGGGTACCCAAGTTGGTGGTCATAATGATGACCGTGTTCTTGAAGTCCACCACGCGGCCCTGAGAATCAGTCAGTCGACCATCTTCCAGGATCTGCAAAAGCGAGTTGAACAGATCAGCGTGAGCTTTCTCCACCTCGTCAAAGAGCACCACGGAGAACGGACGACGGCGGACCTTCTCGGTCAGTTGGCCGCCTTCTTCGTAACCAACGTAGCCTGGAGGGGCGCCGAACAGCCGGGAAACCGTGTGCTTCTCCGAGTACTCGGACATGTCCAGAGTGATCAGCGCGTCTTCCTCGCCGAACAGGAACTCTGCCAACGCCTTAGCCAACTCGGTCTTGCCGACGCCGGTTGGGCCGGCGAAGATGAACGAGCCACCGGGACGCTTGGGATCCTTGAGTCCAGCACGAGTACGACGGATAGCCTGTGAAAGCGATTTAATCGCCTCGTCCTGGCCCACCACTCGCTTGTGCAACTCATCTTCCATCTTGAGTAACCGGCTGGACTCTTCCTCGGTCAGCTTGAAGACCGGGATACCGGTGGAATTCGCCAGCACCTCGGCGATCAGTTCTTCGTCGACCTCGGAAACGCTATCCAAGCTGCCACTGCGCCAAGCGCGGTCCTTATCGGCCCGCTCTGTGATCAGTTTCTGCTCGGTATCGCGCAACGCCGCAGCGCCCTCGAAATCCTGAGCGTCGATGGCAGCTTCCTTCTGCACCTTGACCGCAGCGATTTCCTCATCCATCACCTTCAGCTCTGGCGGTGCTGTCATCCGACGAATGCGCAACCGGGCACCGGCCTCGTCAATCAGGTCGATGGCCTTATCAGGTAGGAAGCGATCCGAAATGTAGCGTTCAGCCAAAGTAGCGGCAGCGGTCAGAGCTCCGTCGGTGATAGAGACCCGATGGTGCGCTTCGTAGCGGTCGCGGAGCCCCTTGAGAATCTCAATGGCATGACCGACATTGGGTTCAGCCACCTGAATCGGCTGGAAGCGCCGCTCCAGGGCTGCATCCTTCTCGATGTGCTTACGGTACTCGTCAAGTGTGGTGGCACCGATGGTTTGTAGTTCACCACGGGCCAGCATCGGCTTCAGAATCGAAGCCGCATCAATCGCGCCCTCGGCTGCACCGGCACCAACCAGGGTGTGAATCTCGTCGATGAACAAGATGATGTCGCCGCGGGTACGAATTTCTTTGAGTACCTTTTTCAGTCGCTCTTCGAAATCGCCGCGGTAACGCGAACCGGCGACCAAGGACCCGAGGTCCAGGGTGTAAAGCTGCTTATCTTTGATAGTTTCCGGCACATCACCACGCACAATGGCCTGAGCCAAGCCCTCGACCACCGCGGTCTTACCAACGCCGGGCTCGCCGATCAGGACGGGGTTGTTCTTGGTGCGCCGCGAAAGCACCTGCATGACACGTTCCATCTCGTGTTCGCGGCCGATCACCGGATCGAGTTTGTTTTCACGAGCGGCCTGGGTGAGGTTGCGACCAAACTGATCCAGCACCACCGAGCCAGCCGGAGTACCTTCCTGCTGTCCCTGCCCGACGCCGGCGGCAGCCGACTCTTTGCCCTGGTAACCGGAAAGCAACTGAATGACCTGCTGCCGAACACGGCCCAGATCAGCGCCCAACTTGACCAGAACCTGGGCGGCAACACCCTCGCCCTCACGGATCAAGCCAAGCAGAATGTGCTCGGTGCCAATGTAATTGTGACCAAGCTGCAAAGCTTCACGCAGCGACAGTTCGAGCACCTTCTTGGCGCGCGGAGTAAAGGGAATATGGCCGCTCGGTGCCTGCTGCCCCTGGCCAATGATCTCCTGAACTTGCTCACGCACCGCATCGAGGGAAATATTGAGCGACTCCAGCGCCTTAGCGGCAATGCCCTCGCCCTCGTGAATGAGCCCGAGCAGAATGTGCTCGGTACCAATGTAATTATGGTTGAGCATGCGGGCTTCTTCTTGGGCCAGCACCACAACTCGCCGAGCTCTGTCGGTAAATCTTTCGAACATTTCGCCACACTCCTAGCTACTACTAGCCATCTCTAACAAAGATGCTACGCAGTTTCTGCCAGGAGTGTGGCGATGTTCGCCACAGGGAAAACTCGGGAATAAATTAAGCGTTCGCCTTGTGGTAGGCGGCGACGATGTCCGCCTGAATTCGGCCTCGATCACTGACCGTGTGGCCGTTCTCCCGGGCCCAGGAGCGGATCTGCGCTACCTCGTTGCTCCGGCTGGCGGCATTCTGCTGGCGAGCTTTTGGCCCACGCGCCGCTAATTTACGACCTACGGCCGCGAAGGGCTGAATGGCATCCCGCAATTGTGCGGCGTGCTTGCTGGACAAATCGACTTCGTAATTGACGCCGTCAAGTCCAAACCTAACCGTTTCCTCGGCGGTTCCCCCATCGAGGTCATCCACCAGGATGATCTTTACTTTTTGTGCCATTATTTCGCCCCTAGATTTTTTTATTACAGCACGACATCCATCGCGCCTAAATATTGATTATCTATTGCTCAGGGTCGCTAGTCAAAAATAAATTCCTGTAGGTCCTCTGTGTGGAGAATTGTGGATGATCCACCAAAAGTTCAAAATTTTTTAATCTCGCTTAAATACGCGACGCAGGTTGGCCTTATATTCATGGCAGATTTCAGTGGAGGCATGCACGGAATATGAATAAAACAGATTACTCGGTTTTTTTAATGCGTTGATCGGCCTCTTGCTCCGCCCGGGCCAGGGCTTGCCGCTCGGCTCGATCAGCATTGAAAATCGCTTTCATTGCGAAGAAAAACACCAGCCCCACGCCGAGCGATGGCACAATGACGGCTAAATACTCCATTGACTAGCTCCTCTGCGCATCGGGCTTGAGCAACGGAAAAAGAATAGTTTCCCGAATACCCGAATTCGTGAATAGCATGACAAGACGATCAATGCCCAAGCCGATTCCTCCCATCGGCGGCGCGCCATATTCCAGCGCACGCAAGAAGTCCTCATCCAATTGCATGGCCTCGGGATCACCTCCGGCAGCACGCAAGGATTGTTCGGTAAGCCGCTCTCGCTGGATTACTGGATCAATCAGTTCAGAAAAAGCGGTGCCCCGCTCCATTCCACCAATTATTAAATCCCATGCTTCGATAAGTCCTGGCTTACTACGATGCGGCCTGGCCAATGGTTGAGCCGAGGGCGGATAATCGTAAACAAAAGTAGGCTGCAATAACTGCGGCTCAACCAATTCACCGAATAGCTCTACCACGAGTTTCTCGGCGTCCCAGGCCGGATCGACCTTAATCTCATGACGAGCCGCCAGCGCGCGCAAGGTAGTCGCTTCGGTCTGCGGCGTGATCTCTTCGCCCACCGCTTCGGAGAGCCCGGGATAAACCGCCAGCCAGCGCCACTCGCCGTCTAGATCAATGGTGCCCTTTGCTGTTTCAATCTTCCGGCTGCCCAAAAGATCAGCGCAGTTCAAAATGATTTGCTTCATTCGCTCGGCCATCACGAATTGATCGGCATAGGCTTCGTAGCATTCCAGCATGGTGAACTCCGGGCTGTGCGTGGAGTCCACGCCCTCGTTGCGGAAGATTCTGCCCAGCTCATAGACCCGGTCAATACCGCCCACCACAGCTCGCTTGAGGTACAACTCCAAAGCGATTCGCAGAGTCATTTTCTGGTCGAAAGCGTTCACATGAGTCTCAAACGGACGTGCGCTGGCCCCGCCGTGCACCAACTGCAGCACGGGACCTTCTACCTCGACGTAGTCGAGGCCGTTCAGCGTCTCGCGAACAGCTCGAGTTATTGCCGCGCGGGTGTAAACCATCTGCCGGGCTTCCTCGCGAACCATCAGATCCACATATCGCTGGCGAACCCGGTTTTCCTCGTTCAACTCAGCGTGCAACACCGGCATCGGGCGCAACGCTTTCGACGCCATCTGCCAGGAATCAGCAAGCACCGATAGCTCGCCGCGCTTGGAAGAAATCACCTCGCCGTGCAGAAAGACATGATCGCCGAGGTCGACCAGGGCTTTCCAGTCCGCGAGCGCTGTTTCGCCAATCTTGGCCAGGCTCAGCATGCCTTGCAAGCGGGTACCATTCCCCTCCTGCAAGGTGACAAAGCATAATTTGCCGGTATTGCGGATGAAGACCACCCGGCCAACAATGCCGACCAGTTCGCCGGTAGTTTCATCGGCTTCCAGACTGCCGTACTTCTCCCGGATCTCGCTGAGACTGTGAGTTCGGGGTACACCGACCGGATACGCCTGATGCCCATCGGCCAGCAGACTGGCTCGTTTGTCCAGCCGAATCTGCATCTGTTCGGAAATCTGGTCTTCGGTGGGCGGGGTCTCTAATTCAGTCACGAAAACCTATTTTACCGGTAGCAGCGCTCCAGGCTCATTCCGGCTGAACTCTCCGCGCTGAGCACGGGCAGCCAGCAAAAATACCACCAGGCCGCAGAGCGTGACCACTGCCCCCGCCCAGAGCGGTGAGGTATAGCCCCAACCGGCAGCCAGGGTCAGCCCGCCGAGCCAAGCCCCGAAGGCGTTGCCCAGGTTAAAGGCTGCAATATTGGCTCCCGAAGCCAGCGTCGGCGCCTTATCCGCATACGCCATAATGCGCAGTTGCAAACCAGGCACCGTGGCAAAGCCGAAGAACCCCATCAATATCAGGCAAATGATCGTCATCAGCTGACTACTGGCGCTAAGCGCGAAGAGCACAAGTACCCCACTGAGCACGAAAAGCAGTATCAATAAGGTTCGTCCGAGCTGCTTATCGGCGGCTCGGCCACCGACAATATTGCCGATAAATAGACCGACGCCGAATAAGATCAGCAGCCAAGGCACGGTCGAGGGGCTGAATCCGCTGACCTCGGTCAGCGTGAAGGCAATGTAACTGAATCCACCAAACATCCCGCCATAGCCAAGCACCGTGATCAAAATAGAAAACCATACTTGAGGAATCCGGAAGGCAGCGAACTCGGTGCGCAAGGCGCCAGCCTGCGCCTTTTGCTCCGCGCCCACCCGATTCGGCACCAGGATGGCTATGCCAATAAACGCAATCACGCCAATGGCAGTGATAACCCAAAAAGTTGCCCGCCAGCCAGCCGCTTGCCCGAGCATAGTACCCAATGGGACGCCAAGAACATTGGAAATTGTCAGTCCGGCAAACATCATTGAAATGGCTGCGGCTTTGCGATTCAACGGCACCAGTTGAGCGGCCACCACCGCTCCGATGCCAAAGAAAGCACCGTGGCAAAGCGCAGCGACCACCCGGCCAAGCAGCATTAAGCCATAGCTAGGCGCGAGTGCTGACACCAGGTTGCCAGCGATAAAGAGAATCATCAGACCTAGCAGCGCCTTTTTGCGGTCAAGTCTGGTGAGGGCTGCGGTCACCGCGATAGCACCGACCGCGACGCTCAAGGCATAACCCGAAATCAGATAACCAGCAGCTGTTTCACTGACCTTGAAGTCGGCAGCGACTTCTGGCAGGAGGCCCATAATGACGAATTCGGTGAGCCCGATGCCGAAGCCCCCCAGCGCGAGAGCGAATAGTGCAATGGGCATACCAGATCTCCTCTGTGTGCAAATAAGTGCGCCTGCATTAATTGCACACGCTCGCTATATAGTTGCACACGCGCTATATCGGCGCAAGCTGTTAGTATTGTGCTGGAGTAGCTCCAGGAAGATTCCGGAGCGCCAAAGCAGGAAGGTCGGAAAGGTATCGTGTCGATCGCTGACGACGCCGTCGAGATCAGAGCGCAGGGTTGGCGTGCTCTGGCGGCGCTACACGGGATTATCGAAACCGCCTTAGAGAAATCACTACAGAGCGAGCATCAACTCTCTGTGGTCGAGTACACAGTGCTCGATGCGCTCAGCCGACAAGACGGCTGGCATATGAGAATGCAGCAACTAGCTCGCGCCGCCGCACTCTCCTCCAGCGCGACCACCCGCTTAGTTGCCAGACTTGAGGAACGAAATCTGCTCGCTCGCTATCTGTGTGCGGATGACCGCCGTGGGATTTACACCGAGCTGACGAAGGCCGGTCAACAATTACTCAAGCAGGCTAAACCCAGTCACGATCGCACCCTACATGCGGCCATTGCGGAGGCGTCGGAGACCCCTGAACTACAAGCTTTAACTCAAGCTTTCCAGCAGATCTATCCAGAGGCCGTGGCCGGGGCTCACTGAGCTTTCACGCTGAGCGGCATATTGTCTATCAGCCGGACCTGGCCCACCTGCGCGGCCAAAAGCGCCAAGGCTTTGCCCCTGAACGGGCTGTGCCGACAATTTTCCGCCAGCGGCACAAAGCTCTCCTGGTCGACCACTTCAAGGTAGTCGAGTTTTACCAAAGGCTCGCTCTCAATCAGAGCGATCGCTGAGTCGATATCGAGTGGCTCTTGGGCATCCGCCTGCGCGGCGAGCTGCCGCAAAGCACGTGATAGCACCAAGGCAGCGTCACGCTGCTCGGCGGAGAGGAATCTATTGCGGCTAGATAATGCCAGACCGTCCTCGGCCCGCACTGTGGGCACCCCAACGATCTGCACAGGAAAGTTGAGGTCGCTGACCATCCGGCGCACCAGGGCTAATTGCTGCGCGTCTTTTTGACCGAAATATGCCCGGTAACTGCCCATCGCAGGCGTACCGGCATGCAACAACTTGGCCACCACAGTGAGGGCACCATCGAAGTGCCCCGGCCTGGAAGCCCCCTCAAAAACCGTACCCAGCGCCCCGGAAGATACTCGCACCTGTGGTTCGCCCTGCGGATACATCTCTTGTAGCGGGGGTGCAAAAACTAATTTGACCCCCACCGATTCCAGCAACTCGGCATCAGCATCCAAATCACGGGGGTAACGCTCAAGATCGAGGGCATCCCCAAACTGCAAGGGATTGACGAAGATCGACGCCGCCACCACCGATTCAGAAACCACCGCCTGACGGGCTAACTCAGCATGTCCGGCGTGTAGCGCCCCCATCGTCGGCACTAAACCAAAAGACGGCGACTCGTAAGGGCTCAGAAGCTCGGCGCTAAGCTGCCGAAATTCAGCGATGGTTCGGGCTATCCTCACAGCTCCCCTTCCAGGGCTTGCGTTATTTCTGCTACTTGAGCGGCGCTGAGCTTATCCCGGGCGACGGCTCGTAGAGCGGTGCTTTTCGCCATCGCCTGGTAGGCCGTCAAGATCTCCGCCGACGATTCAGCGAGCGCTTGCACATGGGCCTGCACGGTACCACTGTCACCTCGGGCGACCGGGCCGGTCAAAGCATTCTCACCCGAGGCTAGAGCGTTCTCCAGGGATGCTCTTAGCAGCGGGCCGAGAAGCCGCTCCGGTTGCGGCACCCCGATTTTCTCAAGTAACTCACTGGACTGCGCCACCAAGGTGACGAGATGGTTAGCGCCATGCGCTAAGGCAGCATGGTAGAGCGCTCGATCGGCCTCCGCAATCGGCACCGGCTCGGCACCCATTTCGACCACCAGCGCTTGTGCAATCGGCAGCATGGCCGGGTCAGCGGTCACCCCGAAGCTGCAGTCCGTCAGTCTGGCCAGGTCCATGCTCAGACCGGAAAAAGTCATCGCCGGGTGAATGGCCAGTGGGATGGCCCCGGCTTCCCGCACCGGCGCCAGCACTCCGACACCAAATCTTCCAGAGGTATGGGCTACCAGTTGTCCCAGCTGCCAAGCCCCAGTTTGGGCTAATCCGCTCACCAATTGGCTGAGCGCATCGTCGGGCACCGCTAACAGTACAAGTTCAGAGCGTTCCACAAGTTCGGGAATCTCCAGGATCGGAATACCGGGCAGCAGGCTCTCGGCGCGATCTTTTGACTGCTGCGAGATAGCCGACACCCCGACGATGCCATGACCGGCTGCCCGCAAGGCAGCCCCCAACACCGCTCCGACCTTGCCTGCACCAATAATGCCGACGCCGAGCCGTCCCGGACGTTCAGCCGATCGATCCATCGGGCGCCTCCTGCTCCGTTTCAGCTGCCGCTGACTTGGCTGCAGACATCCAGTGTTCCGGCTTCGCTATCCGCCGAGCCTTTGCGGCCCGCTCGGCCTGTTCGGTGAAAAGTGCTTTAGCTGCCTCGAGGTCTAAATGACGGACTAGGGGTTTAATCGGACCGGGTGTTGAGTGCAATTCAAAGTCGGCCAAACGCAACCAGCGTTGCAGCAACCCTTGCTTTAATTGCAGCGACTGGGTTCTTTCGTGGGGCACCACTTGGAGGCGCCGGGTGAGCACGCCATGTCGGCACAGGAGCGCGGTCTCGGTGGCTCGGTAGGCATTGCGTCGCCACACGAATGGGCCGAGCCAGGCGGCACGACTCGGTGAATGATTGAAGCCTTCGGCCTCTCCCTTACCGCTCAGCCCGGCCGCAAAAACCTGCTGCGGATTAGCTACTCCGGGATCAGGGAAGACCAGCGATAACACCGAAAGCACCTGCTGCGCTGTGCCTACCGGCAGCAGCGTGCTGCGGTTTTCATGCGCTTCATTTCCGTATCCGGCAACATTGAGATGAATCCGATACCAGCCGAAGATCCGCCAAATCAGACCTTGGCTGATGCTGACTGCTTGCACCCGCCCCGGCGGAATGGTCTGGGAACGGGTTTCCAGCAGCCCATAGTGCAGCCGGACCCCATCTGGGGAGACCGCGACGCGGAAGTTAAAGTCCTTGCTAAAGGCCCCCCAATAGCCAGCGAAGAGACCGAGCAGTGCAGGTAGGAAGCCGATCAGTGCCGCCCACCAGCCTCGCAGCACCAGTATCACCAACACCACGCAGACAATCAACAGCGAGACGCTGAGCGCTGAGAAGACGGTCGCACCGATAATCCGCCCCGGTGAAAGCCGTAACACTTCCTGCTCGGGGGCTTCCTCAACTCGGCTGGGATGTTCCGGATCGATGGTGACCCCAGCCGCTCGCGCCAGAATCGCTGCGCGTAGCCGCTTCGCCTCATCCAGTTTCAGGAAGGAAAGCTTCATTGCCGATTTACCGGCGTCGGCGACTTCGAATTTCAGCTCCGCCAGATTGAAAATCCGAGCTAACAGCGGTTGCACCACGTCGATCGCCTGAACGCGGTCTATCCTGGCCTGCCGCTGCTGACGGAAGATGAAACCAGAGTTTATTCGAACGTGATCGTCAGTGACTTGGTAGCGCGTGAAGAACCAAGAAAGCACGAAAGCTACGCCAAAAATCAATATAGCGCCAAGGATCACCAGCAGCACCACCCATACCGGCAGACCGCCAGTGTCGGATCGCTTACCTGAAGCAGTGCTCTGGACGAGTTGTTCAATAAAATTTCGTCCGAAGATCACCATCACCGCAACTACCGCAAGCCAGCCGCGAATGGCCGGCGAGGCCGGATGGACACGATGCCACACATCGCTCGCGTCGGTGTGGAAAACGGGTTCGGCACTACCGTTGCTGGCGCTCATCGTGAGCTCACAGCCCGGCCAGCTTCGCCTCACCCAAGGAGGAGAGCTGCTCGCGTAGCCGCGCGGCCTGCTCGGCGGGCAAGCCTTCAATAGCGGCATTTGTGCCCGGCGAGGCAGTATGCAGTTTCAGAGTGGCTAAACCGAGCGCTCGTTCTATTGGGCCAACCGAGACGTCAACGTACTGCATCCGCCCGTAGGGCACCACAAGTACCTTCTGAAACAGCAATCCCCGGCGAATCAAGAGGTCTTCGGCTCGCTCGGCAAAGCCTAGCGCCCTTACTTGCCGCGGGATGAGCAGCAGCCGCCAAAGCTGGACCACGGCCGCGCCGATCAGCAATAACCAAGCCAGCCAGAGCGGGAAACCGGGCCAGATACCGAGCAGCCGGAAGCTCAGCGGCAGCGCAAATAGCAGCAATATCACCAGGCTGCCTATCCCCTCACGCAGGAAGCGGAGTTGTACCAGCTTTGGCGAAACTCTTAGCCATTGAATACCGGCCGGATCGATCGGCTCACTCACGCTGAACTCCTAGAAAACCATTGGGGGTCGAAAGAAACCTTACCGCGCCCGGGTCAATTGATGTGTCATTCCAGCCAGCTAGGGCCACGAATTTGCGCCGGTTAGGCCGAGCCTGCTGCCGAATCCGCGCCGTCTTCGGGTGGAATTCGGCAGAATCGCTCGACGATGATGCCCGCCGCGACCATCGCCAACGAGCCCAGCATAAGCGCCACCGGCGCGCCAAGCACTGAGATGGAAGCGCCGTAGAAGGTGGTGGTCAAAGCGTCCACTAAAGCCCCGAAATGCCAGCCCAAAATAATTGCCCCGGCATAAGCGCTGGCCTGCGCCAAAATCAAGGTGCGAGCGGCCAGGATAGGGCTGAGATCCTTTTCATGATTGCCGTTGCGCCAACGCCGCACTCGGACGCCCAAGATGACAACCAGCACAATCACCAGGGCCAAGGTGATTAGCGCACTATAGGGCAGCACTGGCGTCGGCAAGCCCGCCCGATTTGCCAGCACCGTGACCAGCCAGCCAAGTAACGCCGCTACCAGCGCGATGACCAGCAGCCAACGAAACTTGATCACCGACATCCTTGACTTCATGACTGCTCCATCGAGGCGTCGAAGTCTTCCACTCCGCCGAGATCCTCAGCCGCGGCGGCAAGTTGCCGGACCGGAACGCCTAGCAAGGTCGCCGCCGGGTCCATCAGCAACCACGGAACCAACACGAAGGCACGCTCTGCGGCTCGTGGATGTGGCAGAGTCAGCTCGGGGTCATCCTGCTCCAGCTGATCGTAAACAATAATGTCAATGTCCAAGGTGCGAGGCCCCCAGCGCACCACTCGTTCCCTGTGGTGTTTAGCCTCAACAGCTTGGCAATGCCGCAAGAGCTCAAGCGGCTCGAGATCAGTTTCGATCTCCATCACCATATTGAGATAAAGCGGCTGATCCTCAGGCCCGCCCACCGGCTCGGTCTGTACCACCGGCGAAACGTCACAGAGTCGGACCAGCGGATGGTCAACAATATCTGCAACCGCCTCGGCCAAAGTATCCGAGCGTTCGCCAAGGTTTGAGCCGAGCGCTAGGACTGCACGTACTGTCATCAGCGTTCCCGATAAACCGTGATCGAAACGTCGCCGAAAGGCACCTGAATGGGGGCTTTCGGCTTATGCACGGTGAGCTCAACGGCTTCGATGTCGAAGTCTTCTAGAATTCGCTGCGCGGTGCGTTCGGCCAAGGTCTCAATCAGATCGAAAACCTCGCCGGTGATCATCGCCTTTATCAGCTCAGCCACTTCGGCATAGTTGGCTGTTTTACCGAGCTCGTCATTGCGAGCCGCCGCTCGCACATCGGTGAATAACACCGCGTCAACGATAAATGGCTGGCCATCGCGTTTCTCCCGTTCGAAAACTCCGTGGTGGCCGATTGCGCTGACCCCGGTGATGCTGATTCGATCCGCTCGCTTGAGCGCAGTCACTAGTGTCGCGCCTGAGTGCTTTGGTGCGCGGCGTTCATTCGCGCGGCCACTTTCGCAGCATCTAAATTCCCCACCACGTCATGGACCCGGACGCCCCAAACACCTTTTGCCGCGACCAGCGCGGTGGTCGCCACCGTCGCCGCATCACGCTCAGCGGGGGCAGCCGCCTTGCCCGAGGTGGTTAGCAAGGAGCCGAGGAAGCGCTTCCGGGAAGTGCCGACCAGCAGCCGGTGACCCAGCTGATGAAACAGTTCTAGTTTGTCCAGCAGCTGCCAGTTCTGATCAGCGGTCTTGGAGAAACCAATACCCGGGTCGATGATCAACTGCTCAGGCTTTACCCCGGCGTCATAAAAAACCTGGCGGGCAGCGCTTAGTTCCGCGATCACGTCCTGCACGGTGTTTTCGTATTTAGTCAGCGAATCCATGGTTTGCGAATCGCCGCGTCGGTGCATCAACACATACGGCACCTGGCGGGCAGCAACCAGGGACACCATTTCAGGCGAAACACTCATACCGGAAACATCGTTAATAATCGCCGCGCCAGCGTCAATGGCTTTCGCTGCCGTCTCAGCATGCCGAGTATCGACGCTAACCAAAGCACCAGCCTTCACCATCGCCTCGACCACCGGCATAATCCGCTCTTGTTCGGTGGCCGGATCCACTTCATCGGCCCCCGGCCTGGTGGACTCACCACCAATATCAATCACGTCGGCGCCGGCGTAGAACATCCGCAGACCATGCGCAATAGCGGTGTCCAAAGAGTTGTAGGAACCGCCGTCGCTGAACGAATCGGGGGTGACGTTCAAGATACCGAATACCACCGCACGGTCAGTTGGCAGTCGATCAAAACTCGCCCGATCACGCGGTGGGCGGAGAGTGGGCAGGGGCGAGGTCGCCGGACCGGTTCCGGGAGCAGCAGCTAGCGAATCCATTGATTGATTACCTTCTATTTTCCTAAGATCAAGCTCATGGCCTCGGCGCGAGTAGCTGGTTCGTGCAGAATGCCACGAACCGCCGAGGTAACGGTCTTGGCACCCGGTTTACGGACGCCTCGCATGGACATACACATATGTTCGCACTCAACCACCACAATTGCACCGCGTGGTTTGAGGTGCTCCACCAATGCGTCCACAATCTGGGTGGTTAGTCGCTCCTGAACCTGCGGACGTTTCGCAAACACATCCACCAGCCGAGCCAGTTTACTCAGCCCGGTCACTTTTCCATCATGTGACGGAATGTAACCGACGTGGGCGAAGCCGTGGAATGGCACTAGGTGGTGCTCGCAGGTCGAGTAAAACGGAATGTCTTTGACCAGCACCAGCTCTTGATGAGAAATGTCGAAGGTCCTAGAAAGCACATCGGCCGGATCCTGCTGTAGACCTGAGAACACCTCGGCGTAAGCCCTGGCTACCCGAGCCGGGGTGTCCGCCAAACCACTGCGATCCGGGTCTTCACCAATCGCTAGCAGAATCTCTCGGACCGCCCGCTCTATTCTGGGTAGGTCCATCCCGAGCGCACTTTCACTAAACGTGGGTCTCTCGTCATCGTCTTCACACACGGGCACGATCCTATCTGGAATCCTTCGGCTTAGCTCGATCCGGACTGCGCCGGGCCTTCGGATCCGTGCCCCAACTGGCCGTCGGTTTCGCTGCTCTCACCGGGGGCCCCGTGCCCGCTACCGGGCTGGCCGAGCTCTCCGCCGGTACCGCCGCCTGGCGCATCCGATGGACCTAGCAGATTCGCTGATGCAAGCTGCTCCTGAGGCGAAACGCTATCCGGATCAGGCTCGCCAGCAGCAGCGGCATCTCGGCGTTCTCTTTCGGTGACCACCGGGGGAATATCAGAAACCGGGCGACTATCCGCGGAAAGCCAAATATCGCGCAATTCACGCTTCCGAATATCGTGGAAGACCTCTTCGATCTCCTGCTGGTTGAGTGTCTCCCGCTCCAAAAGCTCGAGCGCCAACCGGTCCAGCACATCACGGTTTTCGATCAGTACGGCATAGGCCTCATCGTGCGCCTGCTCAATAAGCTTGCGTACCTCAAGGTCGATAGTGGCAGCCACATCTTCGGAGTAGTCCCGCTCCCGGCCGGCGTCGCGACCCAGGAAAGGTTCGCCACTGCCACTACCAAGCTTGACCGCCCCGATCCGCTCGCTCATGCCATACTCCATCACCATCTTGCGAGCCGTGGCGGTTGCCTTCTCAATGTCGTTGGAAGCGCCCGTAGACGGATCGTGGAAGACAATCTCCTCAGCTACCCGGCCCCCCATCGCGTAGGACATCTGGTCCAGCAGCTCATTTCGAGTCACCGAATATTTATCGTCGTCAGGTACCACCATGGTGTACCCCAGGGCACGACCACGCGGCAAGATGGTGATTTTAGTAACCGGCGCGGAGTATCGCAGTGCAGCTGCCACTAGGGCGTGGCCGCCTTCGTGGTAGGCGGTGATCTTCCGCTCACGTTCCTTCATCACCCGAGTGCGCTTTTGCGGACCAGCCATCACTCGGTCAATTGCCTCGTCCAAGGCCCGGTCATCAATCAACTGGGCGTTGGAACGAGCGGTCAGCAAGGCCGCTTCATTGAGCACATTTGCCAGGTCAGCACCGGTATAGCCCGGAGTCTTCTTGGCAACGGCGTTCAGATCAACACCTTGCGCCATCGGCTTGCCCTTCGAGTGCACCTGCAGAATCTGCTCGCGGCCGATCCGGTCCGGGGCTTCCACCGGGATCTGCCGGTCAAAACGGCCCGGTCGGAGCAAGGCGGGATCGAGCACATCTGGTCGGTTGGTGGCAGCGATCAGAATCACATTGGTCTTCACATCGAAGCCGTCCATCTCAACCAGCAACTGGTTAAGGGTCTGCTCACGTTCATCGTTTCCGCCGCCAATGCCGGCACCACGGTGCCGACCAACGGCGTCGATCTCATCAACGAAGATAATCGCCGGGGAGTTAGCCTTGGCTTGCTCGAACAAGTCGCGAACACGGCTGGCGCCGACGCCGACGAACATCTCCACGAAGTCTGAACCGGAGATCGAGTAGAACGGCACCCCGGCCTCGCCGGCAACGGCGCGAGCGAGCAGGGTCTTACCGGTCCCGGGCGGCCCATAGAGCAGCACGCCTTTGGGGATTTTCGCGCCAACTGCCTGGAACTTCTGCGGCTCTTGAAGGAACTCTTTGATCTCGTGAAGTTCCTCAACGGCTTCATCAGCACCGGCCACATCGGCAAAAGTCACCTGCGGCATATCTTTGGAAATCAACTTGGCGCGGGATTTGCCGAACTGCATCACCTTCGAGCCGCCGCCCTGCATCCGGGAGATCAGGAACCAGAAGATTGCACCGATCACCAGGATGGGCAGCACCAGGGAGAGGAAGCTAGCCAGGAAGTTATTCTGCACCGGCTGATCGTCGTACTTAGCGACCTTGGCGGAGCTCAGATCGGAGATGACATCTTTAATCCGATCCTGCACCACGAAAAATTGAACATTCTTACCGAGGTTCTGATTGTCCTTGGAGAAGTCCTCCTTCAGGGTCAGATCAACTCGGCCCTCGGCATAGATCTTCGCCGATTCAACCTTCTGGTCGCTGATCAGTGAAATGCCGTCCGAGGTATCGACTCGTGCGGAACCCCCGATATTGAGCAAGGAAAACCCGAGAATCGCCAGTGCTAATACGACGACGATCCAGACGATCGGGCCCTTGAGGATCTTCTTAATATCCATGTACTCGAGGCTTAACCTCGTCCTTCCTAAATACTGATGCTCACTTCGGTCTGCGAACTCGGATAAGTTACACACCGTCCGCCAACATTCACGCACGACAAGGCTCTGAAGTTCCCCTAGATATCGCGCTGTTCCCTGAGAGCGGAAAGTAGGCTGATTACTAAGCCTTGATTACTCGTAAATGTGTGGTGCCAAGGTCCCGACAAAATCTAGGTTGCGATACTTCTCGGCGAAGTCCAAACCATAGCCGACAACGAATTCGTTGGGGATCTCATAGCCAACATATTTGACGTCGATCTCGACCTTAGCTGCATCGGGTTTGCGCAGCAGGGTGCAAATCTCAACGCTTGCCGGGCCGCGAGAAATCAGATTGGCACGCAGCCAGGAGAGGGTCAGGCCGGAATCGATGATGTCCTCCACAATGAGCACGTGTTTGCCCATCAGATCGGTCTCCAGATCCTTGAGAATCCGCACCACACCTGAAGACTGAGTGCCAGAGCCGTAGGACGATACCGCCATCCAGTCCATCGTGACGTGACTGTGCAAGGCCCGAGCCAGGTCGGCCATCACCATCACGGCGCCCTTCAGCACGCCAACAATGAGCAGATCGCGACCCGCGTAATCCGCATCGATTTGGGC
This sequence comes from Psychromicrobium lacuslunae, assembly GCF_000950575.1. NCBI lineage: Bacteria > Bacillati > Actinomycetota > Actinomycetes > Micrococcales > Micrococcaceae > Psychromicrobium > Psychromicrobium lacuslunae. Next base: position 3,023,773 of record NZ_CP011005.1, on the reverse strand, counting down.
CGCCAGCTCAGAAACTCGCTGCTGAATCTGTTCTTTGGTGTACAAAACGTGCTTGAGGTCTGCCTCGACGTCGCGTGAATCCACGATGCTCCTGAGTTGAATGATTAGGGTGCGGCTAACTGTCGCGTCTCACCACTAGCTTCCCATATTTAGCGGGCTGCTTTGAATCCTGCGCCAGCACAGCCCGGGAAAGCCGATAAACGCTAACACCACCGGAAAGCTGCACCGGCCCGGCGGAGCCCCTTCGATTCAACAAGGCCTCGGCAGCCAGCAGTCGTTCAAAACTGGGCTGGGATCCTGCCATCTCGGTCACCGCGAGCGCCAAAACTCGCTGCCGGATTGCCGGAGCCAGCTGGCGCAGCGCTTCCTCCGCTAAGAGAAGCTCATCGCGGTTCGGGGAGAATTCCACCAAGTCGCGGTAGGCGCGCTGTGCAAGTTCATCCAGATAATCCGCATCCTGGGACAGAATGCGAGCTGATCGGGCCAGCGACTCGGCGATTCCCGGGCCTAACTCTGCCTCCATGACCGGGAGCACTCGATAGCGAGCCCGGGAACGGGCAAACTGTGGATCTTGATTCGTCGGATCCAACCAGGGCCTGAGCTCCTCCAGCTGACAAATTTCCACAGTTTCGGCCCGTCGCAAGCTAAGAAAGGGCCGGGCGTATTGGACTCCGGAAGAACCCTGTCGACGTGCCGGCATACCGGCCAGTGAACGGGTTCCAGAACCACGCGCCAAGCCGAGCAGCACCTGCTCAGCCTGATCGTCTAGGGTGTGCCCGAGCATCACCATTGCGGCCCCGTGCTGATCGGCGGCGGCCTCTAACGCAGCGTATCGGGCTGTCCGCGCAGCTGCTTCAGGTCCCTGCCCTTCGAAAACTTGCACGGCGCGGACTTCTACCGGGCTCAGCCCGAGGCTCTGCAGGATCGCAGCGGTGCGCTTTGCAATGTCAGCGCTACCTTGCTGCAGGCCATGATCCACGACCACCGCACCCACCCGGACCGTGCCGCGTCGAGCGAAGAACGCGGCTACTGAGGCGAGGGCAAGTGAATCGGGGCCACCACTGCAAGCAATCAGCACCAGGTCATCAGAACGTAAATCAGCTATTTCCTGGCTCACCAGCGTCCGAGCCTTAGCGATCAGCGGGCGCAAGCGGCGGCGAGAGGGCGAAACGGAGAAGCCCTCCGTTGGCATCTTTAGATCCCCATCCTGGCTACCCATAGCTCTGGCTGATGAATCTCATCTTCGGTGGGAAGATTTTCGGCAGACTGCCAAACTCGGTTAAAGCCCGGCATCCCGACCTGATCCACCACGGCACGCACAAACTTCGCACCGTCGGTGTACTGCCGCATTTTGGCGTTCAGACCGAGCAGGTTCCGAATGAACTTTTCAATCGCACCCCGGTCCTTACCTCGCGAATTAAAGCGCTGGCGAATGGTTTTCACGGTTGGCACAATCGAGGCATCGACCGCATCCATCACCACATTGGCATGCCCCTCTAGGAGACTCATCACCGCGGTCAAATGCGATAAGGCCGCTTTTTCTTGCGGATCTTGCAGTAAATCCAGTAGTCCGCCGCGGGAAGAATCATTCGACTTCGCTGAGCCAGGCAAGCTTTTCATCGCTGCGCCCAGACGGTCTCCCAAGGAATCAATATTTCCCAGCAATAATCCGCTGAGCTTATCCACCTCGCTCAGCATGTGGTCGCGCAGCCAAGGGGCTGCCGCGAACTGGACTCTGTGAGTTTGTTCATGCAAGCAGACCCAGAGTCTGAAATCCGCCGGATCGACGCCAAGCTCGCGCTCCACTGAAATAATATTCGGGGCCACCAAGAGCAACCGCCCAGCGGCGGGCACCGTGGAATTACTGACCAAGGCAGCAAAGGGATCGTACTGCCCCAATACTTTGGAGGAAAGAAAAGCGAGAATACCGCCGAGTTGCGCACCCGTCACCGTGCCGCTCACCGTGCGTGCCATTGGGTTCAAAGCTTTTTGCGCCTTGGCTCTCTCCTCCACCCGTGCCAGGGTGGAGGCCAGCATCACCGAAAAGCCCTGAGTGTTCGCCTTGGCCCAGGAGGCTCTATCAACGATGAGAACCTGCGAATCCCGAAGGTCAGCTGCTGCGTCCAGACCAGTGATCTGATGAACGTAGGGCACCGACTTATCAGCCATTCTTCGCAAGTCAGCTACCGCATCGCTGATCTCCAGTCCGCTCAGGTTCGGGCCAGCCGGAGTCAGCTTGGCCGCCGTCGTCGCGGCTAGTTCCCAATTAATCAGTGTGCTCATAGAGCCATCACATCACAGAAGCCTACGAACCGGCACAGATTCTGCTCTCGGCCAGATTTAGGCTCAGCGGCAGCCACAGCCAGCCAGAATTGCCGCTGACTTATCAAGTATCGGGCGCACGCTAGCCGGGCCGTTGCTGAGGTCATTGGCCATAAACGAGAACACCAGCAATCGTCCGTCGCGGTCGACAACATAACCCGAGAGCGTCAGCACCGTGTTCAAGGTGCCCGTCTTTGCCCGCACTAGCCCAGCCCCGTCCGCGGTGGCGGGGTCGTTGAAGCGCTGACTCAGCGTACCGGTCAAACCGCCAATTGGCAGGCCGCCCAAGGCAGCATGTAAGACCGGGTTATCACTCGACGTCATTGCCCTGACGGCTTGAGTGAGTTGCGCTGCACTCACTCGATCTCGAATCGCCAGCCCGGAGCTATCAGCCAGCACCAAACCATCGGTGGCGATACCGAGGGCCCCGATGGTGGCGGTTGTCAGGGCTGTCGCCTCGGTGAAATCGCCTGCTTTGCCTTGCTGCACGGCGGCCAGCCTGGCCAGTACCTCAGCCAGGTAATTATCGGAGTTCGCCAACATGTAATTAACCTGCTCAGCAATCGTTGCGGACTCGACCTTGGCCAGCTCAGCACCCTTGTTAGTTGATTGGCCAGCCTGTGGTCTATCAACCTCGCTGCTGACCGCGACCCCCTGCTTAGCCAGCGCCGCAACAAATGCTTGGCCAGCAGCTAAGGCAGCATCCTGCGGTCTACCGGCACTCGCTTTGCTCTCGGGCTGCGCCGAGTTGAGTGCTATCGGGTAGATCGGCGCAATCTCACCGGCCGCGACGTCCTCTGGCTGCCATTCCGGGCTCAGCGCTGGCCCGCTGAAAAGCGAGTCATCGATAATTACACTGACCGGGGTGGAGACTTTACCCAGAGCTTTTGCAGTGAGCTGCGCCAAGGTCTGTAGCCCCGCATGCCCATTGATTTCCTCAGGTGTTGATGCGCCGCTGCCTAGCAGCACGTCTCCGCCAGCCTGCAAAACAATCTGATTAGGCTCTGCCCCGGCCAGCACCCGCGTGCTGAATCGCTTAGTGGAATCAATGTTTTTCAAGACACTCAGCGCGGTCAGTAACTTCAGATTGGAGCCAGGGATCACCGGCCGCTCGGACTGACGATCGTAAAGAGTTTGACCGCTGATACCGTCAACCACCTGACCGGTCATACTGCCAATCGGCGCACCGAGACTTGCGTCCAGCAGGACGGCAAGCTGGCTAGTAGTCGGCAGCGGCGCGTCCTTGCTCAGATTGCTGATCACCCCTAGCGGGCTGAGTTTCTGTGGCGGTCGCTGTGCCGCTGGCGGGCTTTGCTCGGCCTGAGCGTCAGGCGGCACTACAAAAGCTGGCACCGTATTGATGCCTACTGGAATCGCAAGTGCCGCCAATACGAGGGTGAGCAAGACGGCCCGGGACAGGCGGGCGGTTCGACTCATCCGATGCTTCTCCAGTTGCGTTAGTTTTTCAGGGCTTCACGAAGACTTGTATCCTCAATACTAAACGGAACGGTAGTTCGCAGTTGTTCTTAGATTCCACTCAAGGAGCCTTCATGAAGCATGATGTGACGATTGAAATCCCCCGCGGCTCGCGGGTCAAGTACGAAGTAGACCACGAAACTGGTCGAGTTCGCCTGGATCGGGTGCTTTTCACCTCGATGCAATACCCCACCCACTACGGTTTCTTCGATAACACCCTGGGCGAAGACGGTGACCCGCTGGATGCCCTGGTGCTCATGCAGGAATATGATCTTTACCCCGGAGTGATAGTTGAAGCACGTCCGATTGCGGTCTTTAATATGACCGATGACGGCGGTGGAGACGCCAAGGTGCTTTGCGTGGTCGACGACGTGCGTTACAACCACATTCAGGAACTGGCCGATGTCGACGAGTTCCTGGTGAAAGAAATCGAGCACTTCTTCACTCGCTATAAAGACCTGGAACCCGGCAAATGGGTTAAAGCTGAGGGCTGGGCTGATAAGGCGGCCGCCGAAGCCGAGCTTGAGGCTTCGATTAAGCGCTATGCCGATCACGGCTAAGTAATCAAACTCAATCAGTTGCCCGGATGATGCTTTCTTGATCATCCGGGCAACTTTTTTAACGGGTTTTGCCTGCGGCTTGCCCGGACGCTAGCAACGGGGAGTTCTGCCCATAGCCAGTAGCATCGTCGGCGGCTAGCATTTTGGCAGTATGCGGAGTTGTATCCGACAAGCCGCTAATCACCAGCAGGGGGAACCATGGAAGGCTTCATTGGAGCAAACCCGCAAGAGCTTCGCGATTTCGCTCAGCAGGTTTCCAAGACTGCGAGTAGCATCCGTGAGCAGGGCAATATTCTCACCGCAGCCATTAATTCCCCCCAGGGCTGGAAAGGCCCGGATGCTAACCAGTTCCGACAACACTGGAATTCCTCACAACATCCTTTGCTGAATAGCACTGCCGATTCCCTGCTCGATGTGGCTAAAACGTTAAACCGCAATGCAGCTGAGCAAGAGAAGACTAGTTCGGTAGACGCCGGAGGCGGAATCGGCTCAGCCGCAGGCGCAGGCGCAGCCGGAGGCGGAATCGGCTCAGCCGCAGGCGCAGGCGCAGCCGGAGGCGGAATCGGCTCAGCCGCAGGCGCAGGCGCAGCCGGAGGCGGAATCGGCTCAGCCGCAGGCGCAGGCGCAGCCGGAGGCGGAATCGGCTCAGCCGCAGGCGCAGGCGCAGCCGGAGGCGGAATCGGCTCAGCCGCAGGCGCAGGCGCAGCCGGAGGCGGAATCGGCTCAGCCGCAGGCGCAGGCGCAGCCGGAGGCGGAATCGGCTCAGCCGCAGGCGCAGGCGCAGCCGGAGGCGGAATCGGCTCAGCCGCAGGCGCAGGCGCAGCCGGAGGCGGAATCGGCTCAGCCGCAGGCGCAGGCGCAGCCGGAGGCGGAATCGGCTCAGCCGCAGGCGCAGGCGCAGCCGGAGGCGGAATCGGCTCAGCCGCAGGCGCAGGCGCAGCCGGAGGCGGAATCGGCTCAGCCGCAGGCGCAGGCGCAGCCGGAGGCGGAATCGGCTCAGCCGCAGGCGCAGGCGCAGCCGGAGGCGGAATCGGCTCAGCCGCAGGCGCAGGCGCAGCCGGAGGCGGAATCGGCTCAGCCGCAGGCGCAGGCGCAGCCGGAGGCGGAATCGGCTCAGCCGCAGGCGCAGGCGCAGCCGGAGGCGGAATCGGCTCAGCCGCAGGCGCAGGCGCAGCCGGAGGCGGAATCGGCTCAGCCGCAGGCGCAGGCGCAGCCGGAGGCGGAATCGGCTCAGCCGCAGGCGCAGGCGCAGCCGGAGGCGGAATCGGCTCAGCCGCAGGCGCAGGCGCAGCCGGAGGCGGAATCGGCTCAGCCGCAGGCGCAGGCGCAGCCGGAGGCGGAATCGGCTCAGCCGCAGGCGCAGGCGCAGACTAAGCCGACTCAAACTCCCGGTGGGGAGACCTCCCCATGGTCAACCCCCGCGCTGAGGGTTAGCATTTTTGACAGAGTGCGGCACCGCGAGTTGTGCGCCGTCGACGACGAAGAAGGGTGCCATGGAAGGCTTCATCGGAGCGAATCCGCAAGAACTGCGTGACTTCGCCAAACAAGTTTCCAATGCTGCAGGCATTATCCGCGATCAGGGTAATACCCTCACTGCCACCATTAACTCTGGTCGAGGCTGGAACGGTCCCGACGCCGGCCATTTCCGGCAGCGCTGGAACTCCTCCCAGCACCCGCTACTCAATAACACCGCAGACTCTCTGCTCGATGTCGCGAAAACCTTGAACCGCAACGCAGATGAACAAGAGAAGGCGAGCGCGGTCGACGGCGGGGGCGGCGGCACCGGAGGCCCCAACGGCGGTAGTGACGGCGGCGGCCTGATCAGTAAAGTGATGGGCATCGTCGGTTGGGGCTCGACAGCGATTGGGCTCGGATTGAAACTGAAGGACCTCAACACCTTCCTGCGCACCGCAGGCGGTATTACCAAAGGTGCCGAAGCATTGGCAGCCGGTAAATCTGTCTTGGCTGGGGCAGGCAATCTCGGCAGCCTTTCAGATGAATTCATAGCCGCTAGTAAGTTCGGAAAATTCGCCCGCATCGCTGGCGTGGTCGGCGCTCCGCTGGCTATCTTCGGCGGCATCCACGACATGATCAGTCCGGAACACGAGGGTTGGCGTGGCGGCGGCGACCGGGTGGCCGGTGGTTTGAGCGTTATCGCTGGCGGCGGTTCGCTCCTAATGGCTGCCGGTTTGCTGACTAATCCGGTGGGTATCGGCATCGTCGTGGGAGCAGGCGTGGTGGCGGGAGCCTGGGCACTCGGTAATATGATCGCGGACAGCGAATGGGGCAAAGCCGCTGGACGTTGGATTGGTAACACGGCCAGCAATATCGGCAGAGGCGTAGCGAACGTTGCTAGCGACATTGGCCATGGCGTTGCTAATGTAGCCAGTGACGTGGGTAAGGGCATCAAAAATGTTGCCAGCGGCGTGGCAAACGTCGTGAAGAATCCCATTAAGGCGCTAGGGGGCCTCTTCGGATGACCGAACAAGCTGCGGAAATCACCTGGACCCAGCATGACTTGGACTGTGCCCAGGCGGTAATTACCCTGAGCAGCCCCGAGAGCGACAACCTACCGACGCTCACCGATGAGGAAATCGTTGCGCTCGACGGTCTTGAACGAGAGCAATTCGTAGAACTCCCCTGGCTCGCCGAGCACCAAGATCAGAAGGAACTGGTCTGTAATGTTGCTCTCCGCACGCTGCTGACCAAGGGCTTCGCTTTTCCGCTGGTGAGTGAAGGGGAAACCTTGCCCAGCGCATTGGGCGCAACTGACAATATCGTCGGCGTGATGACACTGCGCCGTACCGGAGAACGAATCATCAGCGCCGAACTGACGAAATCCGACGATAAAGCGTGGCTCTACGGTTATCTGCACCAGGATCAGGTGCTTGAGGAATTGGTTGATTCGGCAGGCACTCATACCTTCACCGTGGTTCCGGCCGCAGAGTTCGGTGATCATCTGCTGCAGCTGGCCGACGCGGCAGACCTGGAGTCCGAAGACGGAGAACCGCAAACCTACAGTGAGGCAGAATTTGAAGCTGCTGCGCCGACCGTCCTGGCGGACGCCCGCGGCGTGACCGTAATTGCTGGCATTAGCGCCGCCGAAGACTCCTTCCGGCACTATACGATTTACACCACTTCCACCGAACTATTCGGACTGACCTCGGCGGAGAAGGATGGTGCGGCCGAACTGAGCTTGGCCAAGGTTTCTCGTTCGACAGCTGTTGAGGCAGCGAACCGAGTCATTTTCCCCACCAGCTAATCATCGGAGATCGTCATAACTAGCAGTCAGAACAGCAGTCAGAACAGCAGTCAGAACAGCAGTCAGAACAATCTATACGTCGAATTCAAAAATGGCAGCAGAGCCTTACGCGCCCCGGGGAAGGCGTACTTTGGTGCTTGGCTGATTGACTTCCTTCTGGTGCTGGCCCTGGCCGCTATTGTCTTCGCAGTGCTACCAAAGACCAATATTGGGCTATCCATTACGTTGGCAGTCCTGGCCTGGATCGTCATTTCCTGGCTTTACGGCTTCATCCTGCCCGGCAAACGGAGCCTGGGGTGCGTAATCTGCGGCACTCGGGTGGTCAAGCTCTCCGATGGCGGACGCCCAGGCTTCTGGCGTTCCGGTTGGGTTTCCTTCGTGCGCACCGTAGGAATTCTGGTGTTCTCGATTATTATCGTGGTTGGCGCTCTGGGCGGCGGAAGTTCAGGGAACCCCAAGGACAATCGCTGGCATGTGAGTATTAGCGAACGCTAAACGAGGCTTCGCAAAACCTTCGCCGCGCCATCCTGGTAAATCGACCCGGTCACCTCATCAGCTGCCTGCTGGACCTCAAGCGGGGCCTGCCCCATCGCGACTCCTCGACCAGCCCAAGCGAGCATCTGAAGATCATTGAAACCGTCACCCACCGCGATGGTCGACGCCTTGGGCAACCTGAGTTCGGCCCGTAACTGTTCGAGAGCGGTTGCTTTGGTCACCCCGGCGGCCGCGATATCCAGCCAGGACGACCAGCCAACAGAATAGGCCACGCCTTGCAGGCCAACACTGGCGATGGCCTGCTCAAACTCCTCAAGTGGGATCTCAGCGCTATGCACCACCACCCGAACCGCTTCCATATCGAGCAGTTCGTTGAAGCTCACGCTGCGCGCCTCGATGCCGAAACTAGCATCCTGAAAGCTGTGCGTGGAAAGAAACTCGCCGTCGACGTTCTCAAGCGCATACATCGCTTCCGGCAGCTTCCCGCTCAGCGCCACCAGTGCGGAGCGAGGTGAGAAGATTTCCCGGCGGATCACTTGATGCCCCTCCGGAAGGGAAGGGTCCAGCCGGAGTGTCACGGCGCCATTACAACAAACCCCATAGCCGCTCTCTAAGCCAATTTGGCGGATCACTGGCAGGGTCGCTCCAAGTGATCGGCCGGTGGCAATGATCACCTGATGACCAGCCGCCACTACGCCTCGGGCGGCCTCGCGCACCGCATCGCTCATCGCCCCATTGTGATCGATAAGAGTGCCGTCCACATCAAGAGCGACCATTTTCTGCTTCGTTTCTCTCTGGTCGTCGATGCCAGAGACTGAATATTCAGTCTGTAATGTCATGACTCCAGTGAAGCAGATTCCAGTGATAGCGGCCAGCACGGCGGCACCGTAGGCGGTGAACGGAAGGTGAATATTCACAAGCAATCCACACTGTGAATGTTTACCTTCCGGGCAGCGTGCTACACCAGTTCGAACTTCTGCAGACCACCCAAGTAGGGCTGCAAAGCCTCCGGAACGTTGACTGAACCGTCAGCATTCTGGTGATTCTCTAAGATCGCAACAATCCAGCGATCAGTTGCCAAGGTACCGTTCAGGGTGGCCACCGCCCTGGTCCCCTTTGACTCCTCACCGGGTATCCGCTCCCGAATATTCAGCCGCCGAGCCTGGTAGCTCGTGCAGTTCGAGGTCGAAGTCAATTCGCGGAATTTGCCCTGGCTAGGCACCCAAGCCTCACAATCAAATTTCCGCGCAGCTGAGTTTCCTAGATCGCCGGCCGCAGTGTCTATCACCCGGTAAGAAATATCGAGCTTGGCCAGCATCTCCTCTTCCCAAGCCAGCAGACGCGCATGCTCGGCTTCGGCCTCTTCGAGCGGCACATAGCTGAACATCTCTAGTTTGTTGAACTGGTGGACTCGGATGATGCCACGAGTGTCCTTGCCTGCCGAACCGGCCTCCCGGCGGTAGCAAGACGACCAGCCAGCGTAGCGGATCGGGCCGGCGCTGAGGTCGAGAATCTCGTCACTGTGATACCCGGCTAGGGCCACCTCAGAGGTGCCCACCAGGTAGAGATCGTCTTTTTCCAGGCGGTAGATCTCATCATCGTGCTTCACGTCGAAACCGGTACCGGCCATCGTCTCTGGACGCACCAAAGTAGGGGTGATCATCGGAATGAATCCGTAGCTCAGGGCCTGATCCAGACCCATGTTCATCAGCGCGATTTCCAACCGGGCAACCTGGCCCTTGAGAAAAGCGAAGCGGGCACCGGAGACTTTTGCACCGCGCTCCATATCGATGCCGCCGAGCAGTTCGCCGAGTTCCAGATGGTCGCGCGGCGCGAACCCTTCAGCAGCGAAATCACGCGGTTCACCAACTGTCTTGAGCACCACGAACTCATCCTCACCGCCGGCTGGAATTCCCTCGATGATGAGATTAGGAAAGGCGCGCAACAACTCTTCTTGCTCAAGCTGAGCCGCTTCGGCGGTTGCCGAGGCCTGCTTCACCTTGGCAGCCAAGTCTTTGACTTGTGCCAGCAGTGCTTGCTTTTCCTCGCCTTTGGCTGCCGCCACCAGCTTGCCAAAGGAATTCTGCTCGGCCCGCAAGGACTCATAAGAAGTGATTGCATTCTTCCTGCTAGCGGCCGCGGAGATGATTTTATCCACCTGCGACTCGTCGGCCCCGCGCGCACGTTGGCTGGCCCGATACTTTTCAGGATTCTCGGTGAGGTCTTTAACGTCAATCACTGACTAAGACTATCGCAGCGCCCCCACCTCGAGCCTGCGAGACGATGGAGGGCGATAAGCTGGTGCACTATGGACCTCTGGCTTTGGATTCTGCTGATTGTGCTGGTGGCCGCCATAGTAGTTCTGCTCAGCTGGCGGGGCGTTCGAAAGTTACGTCAGAAGCACACCAGGAGCGCAGTCAGCGAGGAACTCCAGGCAAGTCCTACCGGACCGCAAAAGGTAGCGGTGATCATTAATCCGGTCAAAGCGCAGGCCGAGACCGCCGCTACCCGGATTCGTGCCGCAGTAGCGCTCGCTTCCTGGCCGGAACCGCTTTTTCTTGAGACCACAGTCGATGACCCCGGATACTCGCAAACCAGACAAGCCCTGGAGTGGGGCGCCGATCTGGTCTTAGTTGGCGGCGGGGACGGCACCGTCAGGGTCGCCGCCGAGGTGCTCAAGAACACCGGGGTGGCGATGGGTCTTTTGCCATTAGGTACCGGCAATTTACTAGCCCGCAATCTGAGCCTGGACGTCAATGACCTCGACGGCAATGTGCATACCGCACTCTTTGGTCAGCAGAGGCTGATCGACACAGCGGTGATGGAAATTGAGAATTCGGTCTCTGGGGCGCACTCAAGCCATACTTTCCTGGTTATTGCCGGAATTGGCTTGGACGCCGAAGTGGTCGGCGATACCAATGACGATCTGAAGAAGTCCTTGGGTTGGCTCGCCTACAGCGAAGCCGGCGTCCGGCACCTGCCCGGGCGCCGGAAAAAAGTGAGTATCGCGCTCGATGATGAGCCTGCACAGCAGCGCAAGGTGCGTTCGGTACTGTTTGCCAATTGCGGGCTGTTGCCGGGAGGCATTGACTTCATCCCGGGAGCGTTGATCGATGACGGAGTGCTCGACGTGGTGGTGATGAGTCCGCGAAGCGCCTTGGGCTGGGCAGCAATGGGAGTGAAAATTCTCTTTCAACATCGCCGAAACCTGCCGGTGATAGATTTCTATCGCTCTCAGAAGGTGGTGCTCAAGGCGGCCGCGCCACAAGAAACTCAGCTCGATGGCGATCCCGCTGGCAAAGCCACCAAAGTCACTGTGGCAGTGGAGCCGCGGGCATTGCTGATTCGAGTCAACAGCTAACCGGCACGCCGCAAGCTCGACAAACTGGCGACAAGCAGTTCAAACCAGATATCCCTTTCCGTCGGCAAGCCGGGAACGCATTTCTTCTTTCATACCGGCGTCAATACCGCCATGCTCAGTCCAGGAGACGTCGAAGTTTGGACGCTGTTTCATTAACTCAGCATGCCGGGCCAATTGCTCTTCGGTTGAACCGATCACCTTGGCCGGGTTGCCGCCAACTATGGCTCCAGCCGGTACATCCTTGGTGACCACGCTGCCAGCCGCTACTACGGCTCCTTCGCCTACCGTCACCCCGGGCATGATCACCGCACGCGCACCAATAAAGGCTCCTCGGCAAATCCGAACCCGTCCGATCACGGTGTAACCCAGTGCTCGCTTAGTGCTGGCGTCGTGGGCTAAAAGATAGGCGAAAGGCGCGATGGTCACCGAATCTTCGATGTCGATCAGCCAGCAGTGACTGAAATCGAAAACAACTCCGTGCTGGATGTCCACATCGCTGCCAACTTTCATGCCGCGGCGGATCAGCCGATCGTAATCGTCAATGCGCAACAGTTTACGACGAGCCGCCTTGGCCGAAGCGATGAGCGAGCTGAGCGCCACGGCTAGCCCTCGGTAGGCTCGTCTTCAGCCTGCGCCTGCTCACGAATGAGAACTTCCTCTTCGTTGAATCGCAGATCGTTGGCCTCGTCGGCGACATCCCCCACTTGGTCGTAATCGAGTTCGGGATCGTAGACCGCACCCGGGTTGACGATGGTTCCGTCGTTATTGCTGTCAGTCATGATTCCTCCGCTGTCTATCTCTGTTCGTCACTGGTCTTAGCTCGCATGATTACTTACTTGCAGCACATCATATGGCTAAAACTATAGAACTCATTGTTCCGGGGTCTCCCCCGGGGTGAGCAAATCGGCAAGCCAACGCTGGGCGGCATCAAAAGCCCGATCAGTGGTGTGCGCCGGAACTTGCGGGTATTGCGCATCGGCCCTCGGATAAGAGCCCATGAAGCGTAGTTGCGGACTAATTCGGTGTAGCGCGCGGAGCGCATCAGCCATTCGAGCATCGGCAAGGTGGCCCTCGGCATCGATGCTGAAGAAGTAATGGCCGAGGAACTGACCGGTGGGCCGTGATTCAATCCGACTCAGATTCACCCCTCTGGTGGCGAACTGATCCAGAATTTCCATCAGCGCGCCGGGCCGGTCCTGCGGCAGCGGAATGGCGACCGTGGTCTTATCCGAACCGGTGGCAGCTGGCAGTACCCCGGGGCGAGAGACCAAGACAAACCTGGTCACCGCGCCGGTATTGTCTTCAATCCCCTCTGCCAGAACATCCAAGCCAAGTCGCTGTGCGACGAGCTTGGCACAGATCGCGGCCTGATAGGCCGGCTTGTCATTGAGCAGTTCGTGGGCGGCAGCAGCAGTGGAGGTCGCCGGGACATATTCTGCTTTCGGAATGTTTAGATCAACCCAGCCACGAGTCTGCGCCCAGGCATGTGGGTGAGTACCGATGCGGCTCACTCCAGAAAACTCAACACCGGGCCGCACAGCCAGCACGAAGCTCACTGGCACAATGGCTTCCCGGATGATCCTCAGCTCCTGGCCAGTAGCAATGGCGTCTAGGGTCGCAGAAACGCCGCCCTCGATTGAGTTTTCAATCGGCAGCATGGCGGCGTCAACCTCCCCGCTGCGCACCATTGCCAATGCGGCGACGGCACTACTTGAGGGCACTCGCCGCGCCTGGACTGCCCCGGGCACCTGGAGCAGGGCAGCTTCGGTGAAGGTGCCCTCGGGGCCGAGATAAGTGTAGGAATCCACTTTATATTCCCATCTAAGAATATCTTTTTATGATTCAGCGGACCTGTGGAACTTCACCATTTTCGGAGACCATGGGTTTCTCCGCGTCCTGCCAGGCACCCATCCCGCCCGCCACATTAAAGGCGGAATAGCCCTGGCCAATCAGCCACTGCACGGCCCGGAAGGATCTTCCTCCAGTGCGGCAGATGACGTAAAGATCCTCATCGGGATCAAGTTCCTCGAAACGCAGCGGCAAATCACCGAGCGGCAGATGAATGGCCCCGGCGATATGGCCCTCATCCCACTCGTATTGCTCTCGAACGTCAACAATAGTGCTGTCTGCGGTCAATTGCTCGACGGGTACGCTTTCAAATTCATTCATCTCAGAATCTAACTCTCGATCTTTCGGGAATTTCTGCCGCTGCGCCCAGCCTATAGTGGAGTCATGCCGACACAAGAACCGACAATTCTGGCTACCTCTGGCGGAATCCGCCCGGGCCACCGTAGCCGGGTGGAATTCAATTCATTGGTGCATCACGCTGTCGAACTTTCCGGAACCACAGGAACCACAGGAAACTCCGCCGGGCCGAGAGTCTGTCACATTGGCACCGCTTCCGGCGATCAGCGCTGGTGGGCGGGTGAGCTCAATGAAGCCGCGCGCATCGCCGGGTTCCGGCTCAGCCATCTGAATCTTTTCACCATGCCCAGTGTCGAGGATATTGAGGCCCACCTGCTCGAACAGGATGTGATCTGGGTCGGCGGTGGTTCGGTGGTCAACCTGCTTGCCGTCTGGCGGGCGCATGGCCTTGACCAGATTTTGCGGAGGGTCTGGCAAGCTGGCGTGGTGCTCACCGGCGTCTCAGCTGGCTCGATTTGCTGGTTCAACGGCGGCAGCACCGATTCTTTTGGACCCGAGTTGAGCGGCGTCGATAACGCCCTGGGCTTCCTGCCCTATGGAAATGGTGTGCATTATGACAGTGAGGCCCGTCGGCGACCGGTGATTCATGACCTGGTTGACCGTGGCGTGCTCGGCGAAACCCACTGCACCGATGACGGCGTAGGGCTGCTTTACCGCGGAACGACGCTGATCGAAGCGGTGAGCGAACAGCCAGGAAAGGGCGCATACTTGGTTCGCCGCAATGGCAACGAAGTCACCGAAGAGCGGATCGAACCGCGCTATCTCGGCTGAATCGCGGCACGGCTCGGTGTGACATGGCGTAATTACAATGCCAGAATGGGCTAAATGAGTAGACCCAGCCATGACGTGCTGTCCAGCAAAGCCCCCGGGGGAAAGACCTTTTTAGGCCACCCACTGCCACTTTTCAACCTGTTCAGCATCGAGCTGTGGGAGCGCTTCTCGTTCTACGGGATGCAGGCAATTTTGGCGTTCTACATGTACTACTCGGTGACCGATGGCGGTCTGGGGCTCGACCAGGATATGGCGGTCGGCCTGGTCGGCGCTTACGGCGGCGGCGTCTATCTCTCTACAATTCTCGGGGCTTGGCTAGCTGACCGTTTGCTCGGTTCGGAACGCGTCTTGTTCTACAGCGCCATGCTGATCATGCTGGGGCATATCGCCCTCGCGCTGCTCCCCGGTGCCATTGGTTTGACGGTTGGTCTAATCCTGGTGGCCATCGGTTCTGGCGGCCTGAAAGCGAATGCCACCTCAATCGTCGGCACCCTCTACAGCCAGCAGGACGAGCGGCGCGACGCCGGGTTCTCGATCTTCTACATGGGAGTTAACGCCGGCGGCTTTATCGGACCGCTGATCACCGGGTGGCTGCAAACCACAGCAGGATTCCATTGGGGCTTCGGCGCAGCGGCAATTGGTATGGCGCTAGGCCTGGTGCAATACGGGCTGACTCGCAAATCACTGCCCGAGCAGGCCCATCTGGTACCGAATCCCTTGCCTCGCCAGCAGCTTGGGCGCGCGATAAGCATCGCCGCCGTCGCCCTGGTTGTGATCGTGATTGCTGTGCTATTGGGCTGGATCAGGGCCGATAACCTCAAATGGGTGGTGGTCGGCGTCGTGGTTATTGCTGCCATTGCCTATTTCACTGTCATTCTGGCCAATAAACGCGTCAGTAGCGAGGAACGCAGCCGGGTCTTCGCTTTTATCCCGCTTTTCATCGCCAGCGCCGCGTTCTGGTCGCTCTACCAGCAGCAGTTCACTTTCTTACCGCGCTACGCTGACACCCGACTCGACCGGAATCTCTTCGGCTGGGAATTCCCAGCAGCCTGGGTACAGTCGATCAACCCGATTTTCATCATCGTCTTCGCCGGTGTCTTCGCCGTGCTCTGGACCAAGCTGGGGTCACGTCAGCCCAGCACTCCGATCAAGTTCAGTCTGGCACTGGTGATCATGGGTCTAGCCTTCCTGTGCTTCATTCCGCTCTCAGGTTTCAGCGCAGTGCCGCTACTGGCCCTAGTCGGAATTCTGTTCCTCTTCACCATGGCTGAGCTTTTGATTTCGCCGGTGGGCCTCTCGCTCGCCACTAAACTTGCTCCGCAGGCCTTCCATACTCAGATGGTCGCACTTTTCTTCTTATCGATCTCCTTGGGCACCACGCTCTCCGGAGTATTGGCCGGATTCTACAAAGCCGATAACGAGCTACCGTATTTCACCGCCATCGGAGGCGCCGCCATTGTGCTCGGCCTGGCCTTGGCGGCAGCTACCAAGCCGATCCGCAAGCTGATGGCTGGGGTTCACTAGAAAACCCGGGAGTCGTCAGTTCTGACCGATCGACGCAAGACCGAAGACGAGAGCGACCAGCAACGGTCCACCGACCACAAAAACCACCCAAATCAAAATTGCCAGGTAGTTCAGTATCAGCCCGGTCAGCGCAAAACCTCTGCCCTGGGGCTGCTCCTTAGACCAGCCGATATGAGAAAGAATCACCCCGACAATAGGTGGCACGATGAGCGCCGCGAAGCCCACAATGCTGGCTATGCCAAGGATCATGCCGGCGATGCTCAGGCCTTTGGGGCCAGCATCCGCGTAGACCATCGGCTGTATGACATAGCTCGGGTTGCTGTAGTAAACCGGCTGCGCTGGCACCTGCTGCTGATTCTGGCCCTGGAAAGCACCTTGTGATTGCTGCGGAGCACCGGGATACCCGGGCGGCGGCTGCTGGCCGTAGCCGCCCGGGTAACCCGGTGGAGGCGGCTGGAAGGGCTGCGCCGGCGGCTGGAAGGGCTGGTCTGGCTGGTTCGACATGGGAGGCCTCGAGTGTCAGGGAGCGAATGCATCTCAATGCTATGTGATTTCTGACAGTTCGCTCCTGGTTTTTAGCTAATTTTCTGGGATATTGCTGGCGTCATACAGAGCCGCAATATCCCGAATGGCTTTACTCTGGCATGCTTGCTTTATGGCCAGCCGAGCGGGCACAGTTGCCCTCCCCAGCGATCTAGTCGACCTTACCGCGCTCTTAGACGCGTATTACGACCTCAAACCTGATCCAGACAATCCGGATCAGCGAGTGGTTTTCGGCACGTCCGGGCATCGCGGCAGTAGCCTCAAGACATCTTTCAATGAGAACCATATTGCCGCCACCACTCAGGCAATAGTGGAGTATCGACGGCAGCAAGGCATCACTGGGCCGCTCTTTCTGGCGAAAGATACTCACGCGCTCTCCGAACCAGCGCAGAACACCGCTTTGGAAGTATTGGCCGCGAATAACGTCAATGTCCTTGTCGATGCTCGGCATGGCTTCACGCCGACTCCGGCGCTCAGCCACGCCATCTTGACCTACAACCATGGGCCTGAGAGTCACTCTGATCAAGCTGACGGCATCGTCGTCACTCCTTCACATAACCCGCCAGGCGATGGTGGTTTTAAATACAACCCGCCGCATGGCGGACCAGCCGATAGTGATGCCACCGGCTGGATTGCTCATCGAGCTAATGAGTTGCTTGAAACGGAGTTGGCCGGGGTGCGACGAGTAGCGCTCACCGAAGCCCTAAGCCGCGCGGGCAGCTTTGATTTTCTCTCCAGCTACGTTGACTCACTGCCCGAAGTCCTCGACCTCGACGCGATTCGGGCGGCCGGGCTGCGGATTGGCGCCGACCCGATGGGCGGGGCCTCAGTCGACTACTGGGGGGAGATCGGCGAACGGCACAACCTCGATTTGACCGTAGTGAACCCGACAATTGATCCGCAGTGGGCCTTTATGACCCTGGACTGGGACGAAAAGATCCGGATGGATTGCTCTTCACCCTGGGCAATGGCATCGCTGATCGCCCAGGCCAGTAAGTACGACATCGCCACCGGTAACGACGCCGACTCCGACCGACACGGCATCGTCACCCCGGATGCCGGATTGATGAATCCGAATCACTACCTCGCGGTGGCGATTCAATATCTTTACACCCACCGTTCGGCTTGGCCCAGCCAAGCCGGGGTAGGGAAAACCTTAGTCTCTTCCTCCATCATCGACCGCGTTGCTGTCGATTTGGGTCGCCAGTTGGTTGAAGTGCCGGTTGGCTTTAAATGGTTTGTGCCGGGACTACTTTCCGGTGAAGGCGTCTTCGGTGGCGAAGAATCAGCGGGGGCTTCCTTCGTGCGGAGAAATGGCAAGGTGTGGACCACCGATAAGGACGGCATCCTGCTAGCTCTGCTCGCCTCGGAAATCACCGCTGTCACCGATTCAACGCCTTCCCAGCATTACACCAAGCTGACTGAAAGGTTCGGCGCACCCGCCTACGCCCGAATCGATGCCGCCGCCAGCCGGGAGCAAAAAGCCGCCTTGGCGAAACTCTCAGCTGACGACGTCTCAGCCACCGAGCTGGCCGGTGAACCGATCACCGCAAAGCTCACCGAAGCGCCCGGAAACGGAGCTGCGATCGGCGGCCTAAAGGTTACTACCGAAAATGCTTGGTTCGCCGCCAGGCCGTCCGGCACCGAAGACGTCTACAAGATCTACGCCGAATCCTTCAAAGGTGCCGAGCACTTGTCGGAAGTTCAGAAGGCCGCCAAAGCACTGGTGGACGGGGTTATTTCTTAGGCCGCCACGCTACATCTGCCACGCTACATCTGCTCTGGCGTGCGGATCCCGAGCAGCCCTAAACCGGAACTCAAGACACCAAGAGTCAGCTGACACAACTTCAACCGGGCATCTCGTGAATGCTCAGATGCTGCGGTGAAGACCGGGCAGTGGTCGTAGAAACTTGAGAACGCCTGAGCTAGCTCAAAGAGGCAGTTCGCTAAACGATGTGGCTGTAGCGTCTGTGCCGACTGCTCCACAATGTGCGAATAGTTCAGCAAGGCAATAGCCAGCGATCTTTCCTGAGGTTCAGTCAGGTCTAAACCGGTCTCTTGGAAAGAGCTGCCGGCCTCGGCAGCCTTCCGCAACATTGCTTGAATCCGCGCCGCTGAGTATTGGATGTAGGGGGCTGTATTGCCGGTGAAGGCCAGCATTCTTTCCAGATCGAAGGTGTAATCAGAAGCGTGTCCGATAGATAGATCGGCATATTTAATTGCGCCGATACCGACTTGCTGGCCAATCTTGTGTTGAACTTCGGCCGGCAATTCGGGGCGGCTCTGCTCGACGGCACGATTCGCCCGAGTGAGTGCTTCTTCAACTAAGTCAGCCAGTTTTTGGGAATCACCGCTCCTGGTCCGCAGAATCTTGCCATCCGAGCCCAGTACGCTGCCGACCTTGACGTGAGAGAACTGGACCTGCTCGGTCAGCCAACCGGCCTTTCGTGCGGTTTCTTCAATCATCTGGAGGTGAAGTTCTTGCGCGGCACCAACTACGTAGATCAAATGATCCGCTTTCAGCACTTCGGTGCGGTAGCGGACCGCGGCCAAGTCCGTGGCAGCATAGCCATAGCCGCCGTCGCTCTTGCGCACGATCAGTGGCAGCGGCTCGCCCTCCCGACCTAGATAACCGTCGAGGAAGACGCAGACCGCCCCTCTGCTGATCACCGCGATCCCGGCATCCAATAGTTCCTGGGTGAGCCCGGCCAACATATCGTTATAGATACTTTCCCCGGCCAGGTGCTCGGCGCTCAGCGAGACTTCCAGCTGTTGGTAAATGCGCTCAAAATAATGTCGGGATAATTCGGTCAGCATCCGCCATTGCAGCAATGTAGGCTCATCGCCGGCCTGGAGTGCCACCACCCGCTGCCGTGAACGTTCGGCGAATTCGGCAGAGCTATCAAATTTTTCCCGCGCCGCTTGGTAGAAGCGGTTCGGCTGGGTCTCCAATAACTTTGCCTCCGCCGACTCTTCACCGACGTCAATGAGGTGCTCGATCAGCATTCCGAACGGCGTCCCCCAATCGCCGACGTGATTCTGCCGGATCACGGTAGTTCCTACCGCTTCAAGAAGTTTAGAGATTGCGTCACCAATAATGGTGGTGCGCAGATGTCCGACATGCATCTCCTTGGCCACATTGGGCGAGGAATAGTCAACGACGGCGGTCTGCTGATAGGCGTTGCCTGACGGGTCTCGGTGTTGCTCCGCCTGCACAGCGGCTTCCAGCCAAGCTTTGCTCACACTGAGATTGATGAACCCCGGGCCGGAGGCTTCTGCCGTCAACCACTCTTCTTTGGCGGTCAGCGTCGAGGCAAGCTGATCCGCGATCTGACGGGGGCTCTGACGCAGCGGTTTGGCCAGGCTGAAGGCCACTCCTGATTGAAAGTCCGAGAATTCGGAGCGGCGCAGGTCAACGTCGAAATCAGTTGGCAGGGGGCCGGCAAGGAATTCAATTGAATCCCTCAAGGTCTGGGAAATCTCGGCTAAGGACGCTTTCATTCAATAAATTCTATGGTGGTCAGTCATTGCTTTCACGCCGTTCAGCACCCGTTAGCCGTGCACGCCGTGTTCGTGTTCGGTGTGCTTTTCGGGTTCGAGTTGAAAGGTGGAATGTTCAATGCTGATCTCAAAGTGCTCAGCCACGCATTTTTGTAGCTGATCAAGCATCTGCGGCGCATGGCCGTCTTCGAAGCAGGAGGAATCCAAAACCACGTGCGCGGTCAGTACCGGCAGCCCGGTGGCTATTTGGGTGACATGCAGATCATGCACATCCAGCACGTGCGGCACATCGAGAATGTGCTGCCGCAGTTCTGCGACGTCCAAGCCCTTCGGTGTCGCTTCTAGCAACACATTAATGGTCTCCCA
This sequence comes from Psychromicrobium lacuslunae, assembly GCF_000950575.1. Taxonomy (NCBI): domain Bacteria; kingdom Bacillati; phylum Actinomycetota; class Actinomycetes; order Micrococcales; family Micrococcaceae; genus Psychromicrobium; species Psychromicrobium lacuslunae. Next base: position 3,003,387 of record NZ_CP011005.1, on the reverse strand, counting down.
GAGCAGTTTGATGGTACGCGGCAAGATCAAAACGCCGATTAACATTGCCACCAGAGCATCCGCCTGGACGAAGCCGGTGGTCCAAATAATGACTGCCGCCACGATTACGGCTACTGAACCAAGCGCGTCGTTGAGCACCTCGAGGAAGGCGGCGCGCATATTGAAATTGGCGCCGCGACCGGCCGAAAGCACCAAGAGCGCAGCAATATTTCCTAATAAGCCGAGGGCGCCGAAGACCACCATCTCAGCGCTAGCGACCTCAGTCGGGGTAATCAGCCGTTGAATGCCTTCAACCAAAACGAAGAGCCCAACGCCGAGCAGCAATGCGGCCTGAGCGGTGGCGGCGAGCACCTCAGCACGGGCGAAGCCCCAACTGCGCTTATCCGAGGTCGGTCGGGAACTCAGCCAGGCGGCAATCAGCGCCATCACCAAACCAGTAGCGTCGGTGAGCACGTGAGCCGAATCAAAGAGCAGCGCGAGCGAGCCGGTGATGATCGAACCAATCACCTGGAAAACAAAAACCGCCAGGGTGATGCCTAGGGCGATCGCAATCCGCTTTCGGTGCACTCCGCCCCCGACCACTGGCCCGTGCTCATGATTATGTCCACTCATGTTTCAATAGTACATCAGATTATGTATTCACAAAATGCTGAACTAATTGATAACCGTACTCATTCTCAGGGGTATCGTTGAAGCATGGAGAAAATCACCAAAGGTGCCGTCTTAGCTCGATTCGGTTACGCCCTCTCCGATGCCACCCGAGCCCACATTCTAATGACCCTGGTGGAGAACCCGGCCTACCCCTCAGATTTGGCCGATCAGCTGGCAGTTTCTCGGCAGAGCATCTCGAATCACTTGGCATGCCTCCGTGATTGCGGCTTGGTGCTGGCCATCCCCGAAGGTCGCCGCACTCGTTACGAGCTCGCCGACGGCAAAATCGCCCACGCCCTGGAAGACTTGCTTAGCCTGGCACTGGCCGTCAACCCGGAGCATCAACCACTCAAGGCCTAAGCCGCCGCAAAGCGCGTCACGCACCCGACGCCGCAACACCGTATCGCACTAACCCGCCGCCGAGTGTGCAGATCTACATCTTAAAACCCGCTCAAAACGTGGAAAGCTGCACACTCGACGGGGCGTCAGCACCCGAGAAGAACCTCAGCGACTTAGCAGGGCATCCCAGGCAAATGAGGCTAGCCAGTGCGAGGAGACGAATTCATCGGTTTCAACAGCGCTCAGGCCGGCGGCCAGCAGGGTCTCGGCGCTTTCCCGGAGCCCGGCGTCTTGCAAGGCAGTAGAGATTCTGAACAGCGCCCCCGCCCGGGAGAGATTCAAGCCGTCGAGGTGTACCATTTGGGCGTCCGTCTTATCGGTCACCACGGCTGGTTGAACGACGTCGGCTGGCTCCGGCAGGAAGGCCGCGAACCACGAGGCGAACTCAGTCTCCGGCAGCACCCGGGAGAGCAAATCCGCCTCGGCTAGCCCCGCGGAAAGGAAGTCTTGACCGCTCAGCTCCCAACGGCCAGCCCAATTCTGATCGGCGGCAAATAGTCGTAATGCCGCTTGCTTGAGCATTGACGCGTCCTCAGTTCTGCCCAGCTGCTCGGCCGCCGTCAAAAGCAGACTCAGGCCGAAGGCAGTGTTCGAATGCACACCGTGCCGCACCGGGTGATTAATCGCTGCGGCCCACCGCGTGGCATTGCCAAAAACCGCCTCTGTCAGCGGCGCTAGCGCGCTACTCCAGCGCTGCGCATCGGCGTCTCCCTGCCGCCCGAAGGCCTCGCTGGAAGCCGCCAGCCGGGCCGCCCAGGCCCAACCATAGGGCCGCTCAAAAATCGAATTGGCTCGGAGGTACGCCGCTTCGACCTCGAGCTTTGACTCGGTCAGGTTCTCGTTCAAACGCGCCCGCAATGGTGCAGACTCCAGACCTGAGCGCAGCAGTTCAACCCCGAGCCAGTGCATATGCACACAGGAATGCCAGTCATAGGAGGTATGGAAGGCCGGATAGAGCTCCGCTGGTGAGCGCAGATCCGCAGTCGAACGCAGCATATGTACCAAGTGGTAGGGATGACTCTGTGAGAGGTTCTCAAGCACTATTGCTGCGTAGACCGGCGCTAATTCGTGGCTGGCTGGAATGTTCATTGTTCGCTCCTCTTTGCTGGCCTATTTGGGGAAACCGAAGAAGTACATGATCGCAATATTGGCCACCAAGATAATGCCAGCGGTGGGTAGTTGCGCGGTGATCACGCCGTACTTATTTTTCATCTCCAATAGCGCGGCCGGGACGATATTGAAGTTTGCCGCCATCGGCGTGCACAGGGTGCCACAGAACCCAGCCAGCATACCGACTGCGAAGATTACCGCCGGGTTGCCGTCGAAGCCCTGGACCAGCAGCGGCCAGCCAATGGCCGCGGTCATGATGGGGAACGCGGCGAAGGCGTTGCCCATCAGAATGGTGAATAGCGCCATCCCCACGCAGTAAGCGATCACCGCAAAGATCAATACTCCCGGCGGCACAATCGACTTCATAATGCTGCCTACCGCTGTGCCCACGCCGGCTTGGGTGAACAGGATGCCCAAAACCGAAAGCATTTGCGGCAAAATCGCCGCCCAACCGATGGTCTCCAACAGTCGCTTGCCTTCATACACCGAGGTCACCGGGCGGACCGGGCGAAGCAGAATCAGGCCGACCACGACGGCAATCACCGCTCCCAGGCCGAGGCCAATCAGGGTGGCGCTACCGGTGGCCAACAGCGGTTTTCCGGCGACCGTGAGGTAGGGTGCGGCGATCGTGACGGCAATGGTGACCAACGGAATCAGCAGCGCCGGAATGAAGAGTTTATTACCGTATTTGATCGCGCCGGCTTCACGCTGTTCGGTGGTTGTGGTTTGGGTAGTTCCGGCAAAAAGCAGCTTCGGTGTGGAACCTAAGATGACGATGGCTAGCACCACGATGCCCAGCGTCCACGGCGGAACCGCATTGACTGCCACCCAGGTGCCATAAATAAAGCTGGCGCCAATGAGCGACCAGAAGGCTCCGGAGGTGTAGCGCTTGGGGTTGGTCTTATCAGCGAAAATCAGCACGCCAAAGACCAGGAAGACCAGGCCAATCAGCCAGTAAACCGGCTCTGAGTTAATCATTTGCTCGCCCCGCTTTCGGTTGCCACGCTTCCGATGGCGGCATCGGACTTCACCAAGCGATCAAGTTGGCCGTCCAGTCTAAGCAGCCGGAAGCCGTGCACCAGGAAGGCGATAATCGCCGTCGGAATGGCCCAGAGCGCGAGCTGGATGGGTTCCAATTGCAGTTTGTATTGCGCGTCAACAAAGGAGGTGATCAGCAGGATGGAGCCAACCGCAACGAAGACGTCCTCGGCGAAGAAGTTTCCAACA